>JAQBPV010000366.1 GCA_028287345.1 Gemmatimonadota bacterium | reverse complement strand
ACATGCTTCTCGATTTCCGCGCCGTCACCGACGGCGTGCTGGACGGGCTCGTCTCCGCCGTGGTGGCTGCGCATGCCTGAGCCTCGCAGCAGGCGCGCCGCCCTGCTCGATCGCGATGGCACGATCATTCCCGATCGCGCGTACACGCGCGACCCGGACCACGTCACGCTGCTGCCCGGCGCAGCACACGCGATTCGCCAGCTTGCTGCGGCCGGCCTCCCTTCCATCGTGATCACCAATCAATCGGGGATCGCGCGCGGATTGATCTCGCTCGAGCAGTATCATGCCGTTCGCCAGCGGCTCGAAGACCTCCTCGCCGAAGAGGGTGCTGTGCTTGCCGACACCTTCACCTGCCCGCATCACCCCGACGTGACGGGTCCATGCACCTGCCGAAAGCCGGGCACGGGGCTCTACGAGCGCGCGGGGATCGTGCACGACCTCGATCTCGAGCGCTGCCTCTTCGTCGGCGACAAGGCGCGCGACATCATTCCCGCCGTGATGCTCGGCGGACGTGGCGTGTTGGTGCGTTCCACCAACACCAATGATGACGATCTCGCGCACGCCGATTCGGCGAAGCAGCCAGTGGTGTCGAGCCTGATCGAAGCGGTCGAGCTCCTGCTCGCCAACACGCCGTGAGCCGCGCACGCATCGCGGTGCTCGCCAGCGGCGGCGGCTCCAACCTCCAGGCGCTGCTCGACCACTTCAAGCAGCTCGGCGACGCACGAGCGGGGGACGTCGTGCTCGTCGCGTCGGACCGGCCCGATGCCGGCGCGTTGCGTCGTGCACGCGCCGCCAACATCCGCGCCGTCACGATCATCTCGAGCTTCACCGCACTCGGCGACGAGCTCGACGCCATTCTCGAGCGTCACTCGATCGACCTCATCGTGCTCGCCGGATATCTGCAGCTCGTCTCCGCGCACATCACGCGCGCGTACGCGGGACGCATGATCAACGTGCACCCTGCTCCGCTGCCCGCCTTCGGCGGACCGGGCATGTACGGCAAGCGCGCGCATCGCGCTGTGCTGGCCTCGGGCGTGCGCACGAGCGGCCCCACTGTCCACTTCGTCGACGAGCAGTACGATCACGGCGCCGTCATCGCGCATTGGCCTGTTCCCGTCCTCGAGGGCGACGACGAGCACACCCTGGCCGAGCGGATTCTGCGCGCCGAGCATCTGCTGTTCCCGCGCGTTGCGCAGGCCGTTGCCGCAGGCGAGGTGTCACTGCGGGACGATGGGACCCTGAGCGGGACGTTCTTCCGCAACGACACCGCGCCTCCGCTGTTCGATCCCGAGCTCGACGATGCAACGCTGGGTCGCCAGCTCGATGCCGCGCACGCCGAGCGAACCGCCAACTCTGAATCTCGAATCCCGATCCTCTGATGCCACGCGCACTGCTTTCTGTTTCGGACAAATCTGGTCTGCTCGATTTCGCGCGTGGGCTGCACGACCTCAAATGGGAGTTGCTCTCCACTGGCGGCACGGCACGCGCGCTGCGCGACGCCGGCATTCCGGTGCGAGACGTCAGCGACGTCACGAAGTTTCCCGAGATGCTCGACGGCCGAGTGAAGACGCTGCACCCTGCCGTGCACGGTGGACTGCTCGCTCGGCGCGACCTGCCCGAGCACATGGCGGCCATCGCGGAACACGACATCGAGCCGATCGACCTCGTCGTGGTGAACCTGTATCCGTTCTCGCAGACCGCAGCGCGCAAGGACGTGAAGCCAGAGGACGTGATCGAACAGATCGACATCGGTGGGCCGAGCATGCTGCGCTCTGCCGCGAAGAATTTTGCGGCGGTCACGACCGTCGTCGATCCGGCGGACTACACGCCGGTGCTCGCGAAGCTCGTCGCCAAGGAAGACGATCTCGACTTCCGTCGCCAGCTCGCGGCCAAGGTGTTCGAGCACACGGCGGCGTACGACTCGGCCATTGCCGCGTGGTTCGCCGGCGAGCGGAAGGAAACATTTCCCGATCGCATCTGCCTGCCGCTCGAGAAGGCGCAAACGCTGCGTTACGGAGAGAATCCGGGTCAGGCCGCAGCCTTCTACGTCGAGCGAAAGGGATCCGGCCTCGCCGGTATCACGCAGCGCGGCGGCAAGGAACTGTCGTTCAACAACCTGCTCGATCTCGAGGGCGCGCTGCTCGCCACGGATTCCTTCGGCGACGACGTGTGCTGCGCGATCGTGAAGCACACCACTCCCTGCGGTCTCGCCACGGGTGCCACCGCTATCGAGGCGTACCAGAAGGCGCTCGCCTGCGATCCGCTCTCGGCGTTCGGCTCCGTCATCTCGTTCAGCACGCCCGTCGATGACGCTGCCGCGGAAGCCGTTTCGAGTCTCTTCGTCGAATGCGTCGTCGCACCGAGCTTCTCCGTCGGGGCGCTCGAGATTCTCGGTCGGAAGAAGAACCTGCGCGTGCTCGAGGGCCGCGCGAAGTGGGCGCCGAATGCGCTGGACTACAAGCGCGTGCGCGGCGGCCTGCTCGTGCAACAGCGCCCCCCCGCCGTCATCGACGACCGCTCGTGGACCGTGGTGACCAAGCGTTCGCCGACGTCCGCCGAGCTCACCGACCTGCTGTTCGCCTGGCGCGCGGTAGCGAGTGTGAAGTCGAACGCGATCGTGCTCGCGCGTGACGGTGCAACGATCGGCATTGGCGCGGGTCAGATGTCGCGCGTCGACGCGGCGTTTCTCGCCGCGCACAAGGCGACCACCGCGGGACATGTGACGACCGCATCTGCGCTGGGCTCCGATGCGTTCTTCCCGTTTCGCGACGGGGTAGATCAGGCGGCGGAGGCCGGCGTTCGTTCGATCGTGCAGCCGGGCGGATCGGTGCGCGATGCGGAGGTGATCGCCGCGGCTGACGAGCACGACATCGCGATGGTGTTCACGGGAGTGAGGCTCTTCCGTCACTAGCGCCGTGGCGGCGCGCGGCTTGCTCGCATTGGTCGCTCAATCCCACGATACGGAGGCGACGATGCATATTCGCACACTTGGAGCGATCGCTGCTGCTGCGCTCGTCGCAGCGGCGTGCAGTAAGACCGGGAGCACGACAGACAGCGCTGCCGGTTCGATCGGTGGAGGATCGACCCGCGCGGACTCGACCGTCACGAGTGTGAACGCGACGGCTGACTCGGCGCGCATTGCCAATCCGGGCATGCTCAAGAGGTCCGATGCGACGACGCACGGCGACACGACACGACGCGGTGCATTGCCCGCAGGCGCCACGACTGGCACCGGCGCGACGGGCACCGCGGGTGGTACTGGGATGGTCAGCGGCAGTGTCGTCGGAACCTCCGGCAGCATGAGTGGTACGGACAGCACTCGGTCGACGCGCACTCCTGCACGACGGCCGTAATTCGGTCCGCATGGAAGCGCTCTGGCCCTGTACCCAGCCAGTCCGCCCGACCATCTTTGTAGGCTGAGATACGCCCCGCTTCCGCGGGGCGTCTGCTATCCGTTCTCCCCGTAGCCACCAATGGCGACGTCGTCCACGCCGTCCGAACTCGATTATCGCCCGTCGTACCTGGCCGCGGCCATCGTATCGGCCGTGATCTTCGTGCTGTATCTCGTCACCCTCGCGCCTTCCACGGCGATGTGGGACACGAGCGAATACATCACCGCCGCATACACGCTCGGCCTGCCCCATCCACCGGGCAATCCGCTCTTCGTCCTCATTGGACGCGTGTTCGCGATCCTGCCCATCGCCAAGTCGATCGCGGTGCGCATCAACATCCTCGCCGCGGTGTGCAGTGCCGTCTCGGCCGGGATGTGGTTCCTCATCACCGAACGCGTGCTCGTGAGCTGGTTCGCCGAGCGGTGGCAGCGGATCCTCGGCGGTACGCTGGCGGCGTTGATCGGTGGTACGGCGTTCACGGTATGGAATCAGAGCGTCGTCAACGAGAAGGTGTATACCGTCTCGCTGCTCGGCATCGCGGTCATCTCCTGGTTGATGATTCGCTGGTGCGACGAGCCGGACGGACGGAAGGCCGATCGCACACTCGTGTTGGTGGCGTATCTGTGCGGACTTGGCTATGCCAACCACATGGCCGGCATGATCGCTGCGCCGGCGGTTGGTCTCGCGGTGCTGATCGTCCGTTGGCGCACCGTGCTGCGGTGGAAGCTGCTGCTCGCCTGTGCCGCTGCGCTGTTCTTCGGCATCACGCCGTTCGCGATCCAGCCCATCCGCGCCGCGCACTATCCGGCGTTGAACGAAGGCGAGCCCACGGCATGCCGCGAGGGCCTCAAGATGTCGTGCACGATGAGCGCGGGGACGTACGACGCGTTCATGTACAACTTCAATCGCGGCCAGTACGGCAAGCCCGAGCTCACCGAGCGGCAAGCTCCGTTCTCCGCGCAGCTCGGCATGTGGTGGCTGTACTTCAAGTGGCAGTGGTTGCGCGACGCGCACTCCGACGCGCCGTTCACGCAGAGCCTTCTCGCCGCGATGTTCCTGGTGCTCGGCCTCGTGGGCGGCTACGTCCACTTCCAGCGAGACCGACGAAGCTTCTGGTATTTCGGCTCGCTGATGTTCACGATGACGCTCGCGCTCATCTACTACCTGAACTTCAAGTACGGCGCGTCGCAGGCTCCGGAGCTCAGTGGTGTGAATCGAGAGGTGCGCGACCGAGACTATTTCTACCTCTGGAGCTTTTCGGCGTGGGGCGTGTGGGCGGCGTTGGGACTCGTCGCCGTGTGGGATAGCGTCGCGGCGCTCATCAGCCGCGAGACCGTCACGGAAGGTCGCGAGACATACGAGCGTCCGACGCGTAAGGGTCTCACGATCGCGGCGCCGTTGCTCGCGCTGGCGCTCATTCCGCTGTTCACCAACTGGACCACCGCGTCGCGCGCTGGTCAGACCGACACCGCAGACTTCGCACGCGATCTGCTCAACTCCGTGGAGCCGTACGGTGTGCTCGTCACTGTCGGCGACAACGACACCTTCCCGCTCTGGTACGCGCAGGAGGTCGAGCACGTGCGGCAGGACGTCATCGTCGCGAACACGTCGTTGCTCAACACGGACTGGTACACACGCCAGCTCATTCGCCGGCCTGTGTATGAATACGACAAGGCGAACGGTCCCGCGGTCTATCGCAACGGCACGTGGAAGAAGCCGAGTGGTCCGCCGCTGCACATGACGCAGACGCAGGCCGACTCGGTGCCGCCGTACATCCAGCTCGACCGCCCGATGGTGTTCCAGGGCGGTCCCGTGAAGGCGACGATCGATCCGCAGCGCCTGTCGATTCCCGGTGTGCTGCAGCGTGCCGACATCTTCGTGCTGCGCATGATCAACGACTCCTGGAATGATCGTCCGATCTACCTGAGTCGGACGTCGGCAGGTTACGGTCAGGAGCTCGGACTTGGGCAATACATGCTGACGCAGGGTCTGGCGACGAAGCTGTTCGTGCCGCCCGCTGTGCCGTCGAAGGATACGCTCAACATTCCGGGCGCCGGCTGGATCGATCTCAAGCGCTCGCGGACGCTGTGGGACAGCGTGTTCACGGCGCCCAAGTCGCTCGCCGCTCGGCATGACTGGGTCGATCGGCCATCGGTGGGCATTCCGTATCTCTACGTCGCCACGGGGTTGATGCTCGCCGAGGTGCTTCAGGCGACGGGCGACAACGCGGGCGCGGCGAAGGTGATGAATCAGGCACGTGACGTCGCGACGGGTGTGAAGCTCAACGACCTCTTGGCACAGATGCAGCTGAGCAATCCGGCAGCAGCGGAGCAGCAGAATCCGTTGCTGGTTCCGCCGTCGGATACGCAGCGGAAGACGACGGTTCCGGCGAAGCCGTAGTCCTCACGCAGTTCCAAATTGAACGGCGGTGGATGAAGCGAAACGGCAACTGATTCTTTGGGATTTGAACGGATTGAACGGAGAACTGCACGGAGACGGCGTTTAGCGGACGTGGCCTTTGGCGTCGAAGAGATCGTCCCAAGCCAAGTCGAGGGACCTGCTTTTTCTGTTTTCTCCGTTCAATCCGTTCACTCCGTTCAATCGCAGTATCAAGAATCTCCGATGCCTGACCGAGGCCGTACACCGATCCTTCGGATCATCGTCATCTAGCTGTGGTCAGCGCATGTGGCGCGCACGACACGCCGGCCGTCGATCGCACGCCGCTGGTAGTCGTCGGCAGTCTGCAAGTGCGCCCGCTCGTCACGGATACGAGGGCTTGAGGACTGCAGTCGAGTCCACCGTCACGCGCCCGGAATACCAATGCGTGGACACGGCGAGCTTTACCGTCGTAGCAGCTGCTGTGGGGCGAGCGCCGCGATGGTCCCTTCCGCCACGAATCGTCGCGTAGCTGTACTGAACGTCCATAGGGTCGGCTGTGCCTGGCGTGTCTGATTTGCAAAGCCACCCACCACCTTCCTGCTGCGCCATGAAGAAGAACCCAACCGGCCCGAGCCGCCGGTCATTCCTTGGACTCGCCGCGAAAGGCGCCGTCTCGGTCGTCGTCTCGCAGTCGCTGATCGGCTGCACCGTCGGCGGCGCAACCGACGCCAGCTCCACCGACGACCTCGCGACTGGCGGCTCCAATAGCACCACATGCGTCGGCACCGCCGCACTGACGGAAGGCCCCTACTTCGTCGACGAGAAGCTGCTCCGCTCGGACATCCGCCCCGATCCCGCAACGAGTGCCATCGCCGCCGGCGTCCCGTTGACGCTCCGCTTCAACGTCTCGCGCATCTCGGGCAATGCCTGCACGCCGCTCACGGGCGCTTACCTCGACGTCTGGCACTGTGATGCGGCGGGCGTCTACTCCGACGTCGGCGGCACCGGATCGGGTCGCAAGTTCCTGCGCGGCTACCAGATCACCGACGCCAGCGGCGCGGTCGACTTCACCACGGTGTATCCCGGCTGGTACAGCGGACGCGCGGTGCACATCCACTTCAAGCTGCGACTCTTCGCCGGCGCGACCAAGACGTACGAGTTCACGTCGCAGTTCTTCATGGTGGAGTCGCTGACGTCCACCGTGCACGCGAACGCTCCATACAACACGCGCGGGCAGCGCAACACGCTGAACTCGACGGACGGGATCTACAACAGTCTGTCTGCCGCGGCGAAGTCCGCGCTTACGCTCGCGACGACGCAGACGTCGAGCGGCTATGCGGGCGTCATCAATCTCGGCGTGGCGGTCGGCTAAGGCTTCGACGCGAGCGCCCTGTCGATCAACGCGCGCAACCACGCCAACTCTTCGCCCGCCAGCTCCAAACGAGGCGGGCGAACCCGCGCCGACCCCCGCCCTACCCGCTCCTGCACCGCCTTGATCAGCTGCACGAATTTGGGAACGGTGTCGAGCCGAAGTAGCGGCAGGAACCACTCGTAGAGCGCACGCGCTTCGTCGAACCGACCCTCTCGACCAAGCGAGAACACCCGCACCGACTCAACCGGGAACGCGTTGACCAACCCGGCGATCCACCCGACCGCGCCCATCGGGATGCTCTCGAGGATCATGTCATCCATTCCCGCGAAGATCGCCAGCCGGTCCTGTAGTCGTTCGCGCACCGCAGTCACGCGACGCACATCGCCGCTCGATTCCTTCACCGCATGCAGGTTCGCGTGCACCTCGGCCAACTCGGCCAGTTGATCCGGCGTCACGTCCGTGCCGTACGCGATCGGATTGTTGTAGAGCATGCACGAGAGCGACGTCGCGCCGATGACCGCGCTGTAGTGCGCCTTCGTCTCCCGCCAGTCGCCCTTGTAGACGTATGACGGCAGCGCCATCACGCCATCGCACCCTGCGTCGGCAGCGCGCTTCGTCAGCATGACCGCCTCGAGCGTGCTCAGACTCGCGATGCCTGCGATCAGTGGCGTCCCCGACGGCAATGCACGACGACACGTCTCGAGGATCTGCACCTTCTCCTCGATCGTGAGCGTTTGCGATTCGCCGAGTGACCCCAGCGCGACAATGCCGGCGCAACCGCTGTCGATCATCCAGCGGACATGAGCGCCGAGCGCGTCGTGGTCCACGGAAAGATCGGTCTTGAATGGCGTCGTGATCGCCGGAAAGACGCCAGTCCAATTCTGCTTGTCCATCGTCGCTTACGCTCCCGGTTCTGCGATGAGTGTCGACACGAGTGCTGGCACTGCGGGCAGACGCACCGTGTCTGCCTGCCAGCCGTACAGGAACTCCAATGCAGCGCCACACACGCGCCCCTGGCACGGACCCATGCCGGCGCGCGTGTAGAGTTTCGCCTTCCGCATCGACCAGTTGCGATCGATGGCGCCGAGTGTGACGTCTTCGCAGCGACAGACGATGGTGTCGGGCGTCGCGAGTGCGCGCAACTCCGCGCGCGGAGCGAAGGCGCGCTCCATTCGACCCGCTGTTGCGCGCAACG
>JAQBPV010000039.1 GCA_028287345.1 Gemmatimonadota bacterium | reverse complement strand
CGAGCGCCGCTGTCGGGGCGTGGGGACCACCAGACGGCGTAAAGCGTTCGATGCGCCCTGGAGAGCCGCAGCGAGCCGCTGCAAACGCTCGACGGCGGCGTGACACGCGTGGCAAGCGCCGCGAGATCGCCATCGCCGGAAAGACCGACGGCGACAGCTTCCGCGACGGTGCGGTCGTCCGTCCACTCGATGGGCTCGGCGGAACAACCGGCCCCGCCCAGCAGTGAGATCGTGATGAACATCCAAACTGGTACACGCATGCGATGAGCTTAGTCCTGCCGACATGAGAAAAGCAGGTCCCTTGCCGTGCTCGGGAGGACATTGACGCCATTATCTTTCAACACGACTCTGCGCACCGTCACCCGATCCCGGTTTTCTCATGGCCGCTCCCATCGTGTCCGATCGCTCCGCGCCCGAGCGCGCTGCCGCCGAATCGCTCCAGTCATTCGAGGCGACATCGCCGCCGAGTGCGCCGCTGGCAGGGTTCTCCGGCACGCGACGCGTTCCGCCGCCGGTGAACGAGCCGGTGAAAAGCTACGCGCCCGGTTCGCCAGAGAAGGCAGCGCTCAAGGCACGGCTCGCAAGCATGGCGAAGGAGCGCGTCGACATCCCGATCATCATCGGCGGAAAGGAGATTCGCACCGGCGACCTGGCGCAGGTGGTGATGCCGCACGACCATGCGCACGTGCTCGGTGATTGGCACAAGGCCACGACGCCACACGTGCAACAGGCGATCGTGGCATCGAAGGCGGCGGGCGTGGAGTGGGCAAACTGGGCGTGGGAGGATCGCGCCGCTGTTTTCCTGCGGGCGGCGGAGCTGCTGACGACCACGTGGCGGCAGACGATCAACGCATCGACGATGCTCGGCCAGTCGAAGACGGCGTTCCAGGCGGAGATCGACTCGGCGTGCGAGCTGATCGACTTCTGGCGCTTCAATCCCTTCTACGCGCAGCAGTTGTACGACGAGCAGCCCATCAGCAACAACGTGATGTGGAACCAGCTCGACTACCGGCCGCTCGAAGGGTTCGTCTATGCGGTGACGCCGTTCAACTTCACGTCCATCGCGGGGAATCTTCCAACCGCGCCGGCGCTGATGGGCAACACCGTCGTCTGGAAGCCCGCGGGTACGGCGATCCTCTCGGCGTACTACCTGATGAAGCTTCTCGAGGAGGCGGGGCTGCCGCCGGGCGTGATCAACTTCGTGCCGGGTGATCCGGTGGCGATCTCGAACGTCGCGCTGGCGCATCGCGACCTCGCGGGCGTGCACTTCACCGGGAGCACCGGCGTATTCAACAAGATGTGGGAGACGATCGGCGCGGACATGTCGCGCTACGCATCGTATCCGCGCATCGTCGGCGAGACGGGCGGCAAGGATTTCATCGTCGCGCACTCGTCGGCGGATCCCAAGGCGCTCGCGGTGGCCATCGCACGCGGCGGGTTCGAGTACCAGGGACAAAAGTGCTCGGCGGCGAGCCGGGTGTACGTGCCGCGCTCGATCTGGAAGGAAGTGAGGGAGCGCACGGTCGCGATCATCGAGGAGCTCAAGGTCGGCGACATCACCGACTTCCGTAATTTCATGGGCGCCGTGATCGACAAGAAGGCGTTCACGAAGATCTCGGAGTACGTCGAGCACGCGAAGAAGAACGCGAAGGTGATCGCGGGCGGAACGGTCGACGGCAAGGACGGCTACTTCGTCCATCCGACGCTGGTCGAGACGACCGATCCGGGCTACCGCTTGCTGTGCGAAGAGATCTTCGGACCCGTGGTGACGGTGCACGTCTACGACGACGCGAAGTGGACGGAGACGCTGGCGATCGTGGACAGGACGTCGCCGTACGCGCTGACGGGCGCGGTGTTCGCGAACGATCGCGGTGCGGTGCGCGAGGCGATGATGGCGCTGCGCAACGCGGCCGGAAACTTCTACGTCAACGACAAGCCGACCGGTGCGGTGGTGGGTCAGCAGCCGTTCGGTGGCGCGCGCGGATCGGGCACGAATGACAAGGCGGGCTCGAAGCTCAACCTCGTGCGCTGGGTGAGCGCGCGGAGCATCAAGGAGACGTTCTCGCCGCCGACGGACTATCGCTATCCATTCATGGATGAGAAGTAGGCTCCTCAACTTCACGAATGCCAAAGTTCAAATACCTCACCGCAGACGTCTTCACCGACGTCCCGTTTGGCGGCAACCAGCTGGCAATCTTCCCCGACGCGCGGGGAATTCCGGAGCACCGCCTTCAGGATGTGACGCGCGAGTTCAACTTTTCCGAGACGACCTTCGTCTATCCGCCCGACGATCCGTCGCACACGCGACGAGTGCGCATCTTCACGCCCGCTACGGAGATTCCCTTCGCTGGCCATCCGACCGTGGGCACTGCACACGTGCTGGCCGCGGTCGGTGAGATTCCACTCACGGGCAACGTCACGAAGATCGTATTCGAAGAGAAGGTCGGTTTGGTGCCGGTGGAGATCCGCGCGAAGGAGGGCGTTCCGGTGTTCGCGCAACTCACCACGGCGATGCTTCCCGAACAGGGACCGCCGTGTCCCGACCGCGCGACACTCGCGAAGGTGCTCGGGCTCGATGTCGCCGATATCCTCGACGACGCATGGGCCCCACAATCGTTCACGACCGGACTGCCATTCCTCTTCGTGCCGCTCGTGAGCATCGAGGCAGTGGCACGTGCACGGCTGCGATTGGAGCCGTGGGGATCCGCGTTCGAGGGCGCATGTGCGAAGTACATATTCGTCTTCACGTTGGGCGGCGAGCGGCCGGGATCGGACGTCCACGCGCGAATGTTCGGGCCGGGAGTGGCCGTCCCCGAGGATCCAGCGACGGGCAGCGCGTGCGCCACATTGGCTGGCTATCTCGCTCCGCGGTCGGGCCAGCGTGACGGCACCCTGCGGTGGATGGTCGAGCAGGGCTTCGAGATGGGACGTCCGAGCATGCTCGAAGTGGAGACGGACGTCTCCGGTGGTCGGCCAACGGCGGTGCGCGTCGGCGGAAGCACCGTGCTCGTGTGCGAAGGCGTGATGTCGATCGAATGATCGTGAGGCGCGCGCCTATCCTTCCGCGGCCTTCCGTCGCGACAGCCGGATCGTCCCGGCCACTCCGACGACGCATCCCGCCACGATGATCGCCACGCCGGCGTAGGCGAGATAGCGCGCCCGGTCCGCCGCAGCCAGCGCCGACTGGCTCGGCGGGCCGGGATGCATGAACGACAACTTGCCGATTTCCGTCATCTGGCTGTTCGACACGAGGCAGAGCGCGGCCCCGAACAGGATGCATCCGAGGGCCGCTAGATCGAGAAGACGGGCGCGTCGCGAGACGATTGGCATGGACCCGAATATGCCTTTTGTCCCGGTCGCTGCCTATGGGTTGCCCGCGACCCGTCGTCCCGCGAGCTTGCGATACCCGCTCCCCTTTACGCGCCTCACGTGTCCTATCGCATTCTCGTCACCGACGACATCGACGCCGACGGCGTCGCCCTGCTCCGCGCCGAACCTTCGTTCATCGTCGACGAGGTGCCGACGCTGCCTCCCGCCGAATTACTCGAACGGATCGGCGACTACGATGCATTCGTTGGCCGCAGCGCCACTCGCGTCACCGAAGCGCTGCTCAAGCGCGCCACCAAGCTGCGCGTCGTTGGCCGCGCCGGTGTCGGCGTCGACAACATCGCCGTCGAGGCAGCCACCGCGCTCGGCGTCGCTGTCATCAACGCGCCAGCCGGCAATACAGTCGCAGTCGCCGAACTGTTCTTCGGAACGCTCATCGGATTGCTGCGGCACCTGCCACAGGCCGCCACCTCCATGCGCGACGGCAAGTGGGATCGCTCGCAGCTGCTCGGCACGGAGCTCAAGGGCAAGACGCTCGTGATCGTCGGCGTCGGCCGCATCGGCGGCGAGATCGCAACGCGGGCGTTGGCATTCGGCATGGACGTCGCCGGCTACGATCCGTACGTCGGTGAAGAGCGGTTCCGTGCGCTCAAGATCCGTCGGTTCGCCACGCTCGAGGAAGCGCTCGACGATGCGGACATCATCACGGTGCATACGCCGCTCACCGAAGAGACGGAGGGCATGATCGGCCGCCGCGAGCTCGCGCGTCTCAAGAACGGTGCGATCGCCGTGAACATGGCGCGCGGTGGCATCATCGAGGAGGCGGCGCTCGTGCTCGCGCTCGACAGCGGACAGCTGCGCGGCGCCATCGTCGACGCGTTCGACAAGGAGCCGCTCGCCGCCGACAACCCGCTCCGGCGCGCGCCGAACACGCTGCTCACGCCGCACATCGGCGCATCGAGTGCTGAGGCGCAGCGCAACGTTGCCGTCGACGCCTGCGCCGCGGTGCGTGACGCACTGCTGCACAACGAGCTTTCGCGCTCGATCAATGTGGCCGGCGCCGGCATGGGCGACTGGAGGGAGCTGCAGCCAGCACTCTTCGTGGCGCGTCGCGCGGCAGCAGTGGCTCGTGCCATTCTCGCCGATCGCGGAGTTCGCGCCGTACAGCGACTCGCGTTGCGCTGCGCGCCGGAGCTCGCGGGCGCATCGGCCGCGCTGCTCGCCTCCGCAGCCGCGGGCGTGCTCGAAGGCGCCGTCGAAGTCGAGCGACTGAACCTCATCAACGCGCGCTCACTCGCCGAAGCGCGCGGCATGGAGCTGTCGTGTTCGGAGTCGCGTGAGCTTGGCTCGTCTGGTGTGCAGATCAGCCTCAGTGGAGGCATGCAGGAGATTGCCGTCGCCGGCGTTGCGCCTGAAGGATCACCGGGAAGACTCACGCGCATCGGCGGATTCCATGTCGACGTCGCACCACGAGACACGCTCATCATTCTCACGAACAACGACGTTCCGGGCGTCATCGGACGCGTGGGCACATTGCTCGGCGACGCGGGGGTCAACATCGCCGAGTATCACCAGGCGCGTCTTGCTCAGGGTGGTGAAGCACTCGCGGCCATCAGCGTCGACGGCATCGTGGGCGCCGGCGTGCGCGAGAACCTGCTCAAGCTGCCCGACATCAGCTCGGCGACCGTCGTCCACTTTCGCGGGGCGTAGTGGAGCGGTCGCAATTGCCGGAGATCACGCGCGACGAGGAGGTGCGTCGGGCCTACGCGGCAGACGCATCGGGCCTGCTGCTCGTTCCCGATGGCGTCGCGCGTCCGACATCCGCGGGCGAGATCGCCGCGCTGCTCGCGGAGTCGACTTCGACAGGCACGCCGGTGACGACGGCCGGCGGACAGACGAGCACTACCGCCGCATCGATTACCGACACGGGAACGCTGCTCTCGCTCCGTGCGATGCAGCGCATCATCGACATCGATCCCGTGGCCCGCATTGCGCGCGTGGAGCCGGGCGTGCTCGTGGGTGAGCTCAAGCGCGCGTGTGCGTCGCACGAGCTGCTGTTCGCGCCCGATCCCACGAGCGAAGAGGAATGCACGATCGGTGGAGCGGTCGCGTGCAACGCATCGGGCGCGCGTTCGTTGCGCTACGGTGCCACTCGGCCGCACGTGCGCGCGCTCAAGGTCGCACTCGCCGACGGCTCCATCGTCGAGCTGCGACGCACGGCCCTCGAAAAGAACACCGTCGGCTTCGCGTTCGCGCACGACCCCGTCGACTGGTTCATCGGCAGCGAAGGTACGCTCGGCGTCGTCGTGGAGGCAGAGCTTTCGCTGCTCCCGCTTCCTGAACACGTCGTCGGCCTCGCAATTCCGTTCGCCACCGAGCTCGATGCGCTGCGGTTCGTCGTCGCCGCGCGAGAGAGCGCCGACGTGCATCCGCGCTGTCTCGAGTTCTTCGACATCCTCGCCGTCGCCATCGTCCGCGAGGCCGAAGACATGCCCACGTGGGCACTCGGCGCCGAGGCATTCGTCTACGTGGAAGAGGTACCGCCTCGCGGAATCGAGCCCGCGCTCGACGAGTGGCTCGCACTCGCCGAGCAGCACAGTGCGGTGGTGGACGACGTGCGCGTGTATGATGGCGAAACGGCGCTCCGCGAAGCTCGGCGCGTGCGACATGCGGTGCCGGCGCACATGAACGAGCGCGGCTCGCTGCGGCGACCACACGGTGGACGCAAGGTGTCCACCGACTGGGCCGTGCCGTATGCACAGCTCGCGCGCGCGATCGGACGGGCGCGCGAGCTGGCGACGAAGGCGGGGATCGACCAGGCGGTGATCTATGGCCACGCCGGCAATGGTCATCCACACCAGAACTTCATCGCGAACGACGCCGATGAGCTGGCGCGCATCGAGAAGGTCGTCGAAGCCACGCTGCGCGACGTCATCGCGCTCGGCGGCACCGTCGCGGCGGAGCACGGCATCGGCAAGATCAAGCGGAAGTGGCTACCGCTGCAGATGTCGCCGCTGCAGGTGAGGATGATGCAGTCCGTGAAGCGCGAGCTCGATCCCGCGGGTATTCTCGCGCCAGGCAACGTGCTGTGAGCGACGAAGGATTCGCGAGCATCATTCTCGACGTCGACTCGACGCTGTGCGGACTCGAGGGGATCGACTGGCTCGCCGAACGGCGTGGCGGCGACACCGGTGCAAGGGTCGCGGAGCTCACGGATCGCGCCATGCGTGGCGACATCGCGCTCGATGCCGTGTATGGCGAGCGCTTGGCGCTCGTGCATCCGAGCCGCGATGAGATCGCCGCGCTCGCCGACGCGTATGCGGCCGCGATCGCGCCACACGCGGCGTACACCATCCTGCGCCTTCGCGCGGCAGGCAAGCGCGTCGTGCTCGTGAGCGGTGGCGTGCGTGAGGCCATTCTTCCGGTTGCGGAGCGACTCGGCATTCCGTCGAGCGACGTTCGAGCGGTGTCCGTGCGCTTCGACGGCGAAGGCGCGTACGCGGGCTTCGACACCACGTCGCCACTCGCGACCGCCACCGGCAAGCGAAATGTCGCCGAGTCGCTGGCGTTGCCGCGCCGCATCCTTGCCGTGGGTGATGGTGCCACCGACCTTGCGATGCGTCCTGCCGTCGACGCGTTCGCCGCATATACCGGCTTCGTTCGCCGAGAGGCCGTCGTCAACTCCGCCGACGTGGTGCTCGCGTCGTTCGACCAGCTCATGGAGCTCGTTCTCGCATGACCAGTTCACTTCTCACGAACGGCACGTTCTTCTTTCCCGGACCAACCGAGGTGCGGGCAGAAGTCATGCAGCAGATGACGAAGCCAATGATTCCGCATCGAGGCCCGTTGTTCGAAGACATGTTCGCGCGGATACAGGACTCGCTGCGCGTGATCTTCGGGACGACGCGCTCCGTGTACGTGAGCAGCTCCTCGGCGACGGGATTGATGGAGGCCGCAGTGCGCTGCGCTCCCGCGGGTCGCGTTCTCTCCATCGTGAACGGCGCATTCTCGGCGCGCTTTTCCGCGATCGTGAAGGCGTGTGCTCGCGAGAGCGACGTCATCGACGTTGCCTGGGGCGAGACGGTCGATCTCGATGTGCTGGCGGAAAAGCTACGCGCGACGCGCTATGCGGCGGTGACGGTGGTGCATTCCGAGACCTCGACGGGCGCACTGACGGACGTTCGGACAGTGGCGCGGCTGGCGCGCGAGAATGGCGCTGTCTGTCTCGTGGACTCGGTGACGGGCATCGGTGGCGCTGAGCTGCGCTTCGACGACTGGGAGCTCGACTTCGCGCTGACCGGTTCGCAGAAGGCGCTGGCGTTGCCACCCGGTCTCGCCTTCGCGTCGGCGACGAGCGCGTTCATCGAGCAGGCAAAGGCACAACCGGGCCGAGGGCTGTACTTCGATCTCGTGGAGTTCGATGCGTATGCATCGAAGAACCAGACGCCGAACACGCCGGCGATTCCGTTGTTCTTCGCGGCGGAGATGCAGTTAGCGGCGATCGCCGAGGAGACGATGGCTGTGCGATGGGCGCGTCATGCGGCGATGGCGAAGCGGACGTACGAGTGGGTGGATGCGCTCGCAGCGCGACATGGTGGCGAGCTGCGTGTGTTGGCAACGGCGGGCAAGCGTTCTCCGTCGGTCACGAGCATCACGTTGCCATCGACAATCAAGTCGTCGGGAGTGCTCAAGGCGGTTGCGTCGCGCGGGTTCACGATCGGTAGCGGATACGGGAAGAACAAAGACACGAGTATCCGCATAGGCCATATGGGAGACCATACGCTGGAAGGTTTGGGACGCTGTCTCGCGGCGTGCGATGACGCCTTTGCCGAACTGCTGGCGGAGCGGCCCGCCCCGTAAGCGAGCAAAGTGAGCGCCCCAGGAGTTACGACACCAGCGACCCCATCGCGCCTAGGCGCGACCCGATCGTCGTATGCTGTCCCGAATGCCTGATGTCCGCATTCCACGCGCGAACACAGTCGCGTCCCGACCGCTTCGCCGCATAGAGCGCATCGTCCGCGCGCGACCATAGCAGCTCAGCGAAATCCGGCACGCCACGCGGAGCGCCGACTGCCACACCGATGCTCGTCGTGATGTCCACGCGGTCGCCGTTACTGCCGATGACGAAGCCATGCGAGCGAATCAGATCGCAGAGCCGGCTGGCGAATAGCTGCGCGCCCGGAAGTCCGGTATCCGCAA
>JAQBPV010000319.1 GCA_028287345.1 Gemmatimonadota bacterium | reverse complement strand
AGAACGACAGAAAAGCATGAACCTCTGATCCGGCCTTTTTCGTTCCCCCCGCTCTTGCCACAGCAGCAAGGGATGTCCCCCGTCCCGTCCCTTTCCCAGTCCCTCGTTCGGGGTTTTCAGTGTAGATTTGGTCGTGGCCAAGCCGTTGCGCGGCCTTGCCTTGCCCCTGGACGCCCTGTTGCCGAGCCCGTTGACGGGCTCGTCGGAGCCGACCGCCATGAGCCAGACCGCTTCTCGCACCATGCCGCTGGACGACCCGGCCAGGAGCGCCGCCTTCGAGGCGCGCATCGCCGCCGGGGAGAGCATCGAGCCGAAGGACTGGATGCCGGAGCGCTATCGCCGGCAGCTCGTGCGCATGATGTCGCAGCACGCGCATTCCGAGATCGTGGGCATGCTCCCCGAGGCGAACTGGATCACGCGCGCCCCGTCGCTGCGCCGAAAGGTCGCGCTCATCGCCAAGGTCCAGGACGAGGCCGGCCACGGCCTCTACATCTACTGCGGCGCGGAGACCCTCGGCGTCGACCGCTCAGAGCTCGTGCAGCAGCTCCTGGACGGCCGCGCGAAGTACTCGAGCATCTTCAACTATCCCACGCTGTCGTGGGCGGACATGGGGATCATCGGCTGGTTCGTCGACGGTGCGGCCATCGTCAACCAGACCATTCTCGCGAAGGCGTCCTACGGTCCGTATGCCAGAGCGATGATCCGCATCTGCAAGGAAGAGAATTTTCACAAGCGGCAGGGCTACGAGATCGTTGCCACGCTGGCCAATGGCACGCCGGCGCAGAAGGCGATGGTGCAGGAGTCCGTGAACCGATGGTGGTGGCCCACGCTGATGATGTTCGGCCCCAGCGACGCCAACTCGCCCAATACCGCCGAGCTGATTCGCTGGAAGGTGAAGCGGAAGACGAATGACGAGCTGCGCCAGCGATTCATCAACCTCACGGTCCCGCAAGCCATCGCGGTGAACCTCACGCTGCCGGATCCCGATCTCGAGTACAACGCCGAGACAGAAGATTGGCAGTTCGGCGCCATCGATTGGGATGAGTTCAACGAGGTCATACGCGGCAACGGCCCGTGCAATCGCGAGCGACTCGAAGCGCGCCGCGCCGCGCATGACGACGGTGCGTGGGTGCGCGAGGCGGCGAGTGCCTACGCCGCGAAGCAGCGCGCGAAGCAGGCGTCGGCGGCGGCGTAGCGCATGTCGAGCACTGTGATCAACCAGGACGTCGTGTCGGAGCAGGCGGCGGCGATCGCCCCTGACAGCCAGTGGCCGCTCTGGGAGGTATTCACGCAGAGCGAGCAGGGCGCGCCGCACGAACACGCAGGGTCCTTGCATGCGGCTGACGCCGAGCAGGCGTTACAGAACGCGCGCGACGTGTATGCTCGCCGCGGTGGTGTGATCTCGCTGTGGGTCGTGCCCGCGGGCGCGATCACGGCGTCGAGCCCGGGCGAGAACGGCCCATTCTTCGATCCTGGCGCGGACAAGGCGTATCGTCATCCACAGTTCTACAAGGTTCCACGCGGCGTTCGCGGCCTATAACGTCGCCGGTACTTTCGCCGGCGGCATCAGCGCCCAATGCGTTATTCGAGCTCCTGCTGCGTCTCGGCGACGATCGCCTTGTGTTGGGTTCTCGCTTGAGCGAGTGGTGCGGACACGGTCCCATCCTCGAGGAGGACATCGCGACGTCGAACGTCGCCCTCGACCTCCTCGGTCAGGCGACGATGTTTCTTCGTCTCGCTGGGGAAGTGGAAGGGAGGGGCCGCAACGAGGACGCACTCGCCTACTTTCGCGAAGCAGTGGAGTTCCGTTGCTGTCAGCTGGTCGAACTGCCGAAGGGCGACTTCGCATTCACGATGGCGCGGCAATTCCTGTTCGACGTGTACGCCGTCGTTCTGCTCGACGCTCTTTCGCGTAGCACAAACAGCGAGCTCGCGGCGATTGCGGCGAAGTCGCTCAAGGAGGCGAAGTATCACGTCCGCCACAGTGGCGAGTGGATGCTCAAGCTCGGCGACGGCACGGATGAGAGTCACCGTCGCGTGCAGCGTGCGCTCGACGAGCTGTGGCGGTTCACGCCAGAGTTGTTCGCGGCGGATGATGTCGATCGTGCGATGCACGAGGCCGGCGTTGCGCCGGATCTGGTCTCGTTGAAAGCGGAGTGGGAGCGACTCGTTCGCGAGGTCGTCGATACAGCGACGCTGACGCTGCCGCATGACGTCGCACGTCCAGTCGGCCCTCGCGGAGGACGCACCGGCGCGCACACGGAGCACCTCGGACTTCTGCTCGCCGAGTTTCAGATCGTGGCGCGGTCGCATCCGGGTGCGGCGTGGTAGCTCGCGCGCTGCCCTCGCGCGAAGAGGTGCTGGCGATTCTCGACGGCGTCATGGACCCGGAGGTGCCGGTGCTGAGCGTGCGCGAACTGGGGATCGTGCGCGACGTGGCCGTTGATGATATCGGCGCGGTGACGGTGACGGTGACGCCAACCTACTCCGGCTGTCCTGCCATCTCGGTGATCGAGGCGGATATCATCGCTGCGCTGCGCTCGGCAGGCATCGGAGACGTTCGGATGTTGACGGCCTACGCTCCAGCGTGGACGACTGACTGGATCGCGCCCGAGGCGCGTGCGAAGCTCAAGGCGTATGGGATTGCGCCGCCCGGTCCGTCGTCGGAGGGCGGGGGACTCGTGCAGCTGATGCGTGCTCGGGTAGCAGTGCAATGTCCTTACTGCGACTCGTTCGACACGGAAGTGCGGAGTGAGTTCGGGTCGACGGCGTGTAAGTCGGTACAGTGGTGTCGGAAGTGCGGGCAGCCATTCGAGGGATTCAAGGCAATCTGAAGGTCTGTTCCGCTCATTGCGTGGTTTCGCTCCACGTTGCGTTTTCTTGGTGACGCAACGGAAAGCGGTTTCAGTGAAACTGCGGAATGAGACAGAAACGGCAGGATCTAACGGCCTCGGGCGAGCTTCTCGAGAAGGAACTGACCGGTCGCATCATCGGTGCGTTCTACGAGACTTACAACATCCTTGATTTCGGCTTCCTGGAATCGGTGTATAAGTCTGCCTTGGCGTACGAGCTGCGAGATCGTGGCCTACACGTCCGACGAGAAGTGCCGGTGCGTGTGCACTATAAGAATTATCGAGTCGGCTGGCACCGCATTGATCTTCTCGTCGAAGAGCGTGTCGTCATCGAGCTGAAGGCGACAGCGCTCCTCGCGCCCACCGATAGGCGTCAACTCACGAACTATCTGCGTGCTACGCGCCTGGATGTCGGACTGCTTTTGCACTACGGCCCTGAGCCGGAAGTGCATCGCCTCGTCTCGCCACGCTACTACCGCGAATTGAAACGAGGTGATGCACAGCCGGCAGGCGGTACGAATTGATCCTGCCTTTTCAGCTGTCTTCAGCCGTTTCCCTCTCGCGCTTTTCTTCTCCTGGCGCGAATGGGCAGTCTCTCCGTGATTCCTCAGACGACCCGTGTTTTCCACTGCCCGCGGCGGAACAGGACAGTGCTCACCACGGCAAGTAACGAGAACGCAAGTGTCGCCGAGAGAAACACACCCTCTGGCCCGAACCCGAACACGTGCGACAGCAGCCACGCGAGCGGAATCTCGAACAACCAGAACACGAACAGGTTCACGTAGGTCGGCGTGCGGGTATCGCCGGCGCCATTGAATGACTGCGTCATCACCATCCCGTACGCGTAGAACAGAAATCCACTCGCCACCGTCCGGAGTGCCGCCGTTCCGTAGGCTGCGACCGCAGCTTCCGGCGTGAACAACGACACGACCGGCCGAGCGAAGGTCACGAACAGCAAACCCACGATGCCGAGGAAAATCGCGCTGTACTTGCCCGCGGTCCACACGGCTTCCTCTGCACGCTCCGGCTTCTTCGCGCCGAGCGCTTGCCCGACCATCGTCGCCGCCGCATTCGCCAGACCGAACGACGGCAACAGCGCGAAGATCACGATGCGCATGCCGATGGTGTAGCCGGCCAACGCATCACTGCCGAAGCTCGCGAGAATGCGCACGAGCCCAATCCAGCTCGCCATGCCGATGAACACCTGGAACGTCGCCGCCGACGAGAGGTTCACCACGCGCGCGATGAGCTGCGGGTCGAGCGCGAAGTGTTCCCGACGCACGTGAATGCGAGAGCCCTTTCGGAAGAGTCGACTGAGCGCGAACAGCACGCCCGTGCCTCGGCCGATGGTCGTCGCGATCGCCGCGCCGACGATGCCCAGCTTCGGCAACGGGCCCCACCCGAAGACCAGCGCCGGAGCGAGCACGATGTTGATCGCATTCGCCAGCCAGAGCACGCGCATCGCGATCGCCGCATCACCTGCACTTCGGAAGACCGAATTGACCAGGTACAGCAGCACCACACTCGCATTGCAGCCGAGCATGACGCGCGTGAACGCGACGTTCTTCACCGCGCCGGGCGACGCGCCCATCAGCGAGAGCAACTGCGGCGCGAAGAACGACGCAATGCCTCCGATGACGAGTGACACGCAGAGCCCGAAGAGCAGCACCTGCGCCGCCGTGTGCGCTGCGCCCTCGGCGTCCTTCTCGCCGATGCGTCGCGCGATCATCGCACCCGCACCGATGCTCAACCCCATCGACAGCGCGTAGAGGATGGTCATGAACGACTCGGTCAATCCCACCGTCGCCACGGCATCGGCGCCAAGGTGGGCGACGACGAATACGTCGACGATGGCGAAGATGCTCTCCATCACCATCTCGAGCACCATCGGAACGGCGAGAATGAAGATCGCTCGGCCGATCGGTCCTTCGGTGAAATCCCGCCCGTGCGCGCCCGAGAGCGCCTCGCGAATCGCCGACCAGACCGACGGCGTTGCGTGGGAGGGTTCCATGAGGGTTTCAGCTTGGGAACTCATATCGATCCTGACGTAAGGTGTGCAGTCGCCCGTTGTCGGGCGGAGCATGCTGGAACGAGATCGCCCCGCCTGCGGGGCTGCGCAGGCGGGGCGAGTGAGTCGCTCCTGAATCGATGGCGACCTGGTCGCTACATCGGTTCAATGCCTGCGCTGACATAGGTGCCACCCACGACGACGACCATCGCGGACGGACGCGGGTCCGTGCGATCGGCGACGAAGAAAGTGACAGCGAGGTTGCACAGGGTCATCGAGTTGCTCCGAGTAGGAACGTGCTTCGTTTCGCAGTTTAGGAACGTGGTCGAGTTTCGTCAACCCCAGCCGTGCGACCACCATCACGCACTAGTTCGATGGGGGATGCAGGGATCGGGAATCGCCGGATGTGCGCCGCAGCCTGTAGTGGCTGGATATTGGCCGGCGCACACTCGTCGCGACTTGATCACGGAGAGAGGTTGTCCTCTGATTGCGCTCTCCCCGCGTTCGCTCGACGCCAGAAGGAATCCCGGACGATTCGCAGCTCGATGGCGACATCGGCGATCAAGTCGATCTGCACGTCGGTCAGGCGACGGTGTTCGGAGCGCAATTCCGCCTTGACCTTGGCGAGCATGGCGTCGCGATCCGGTTCGGGTAAGGCGTAGTCGATCACCGATGGCTCCCGTTTCCTACGGCGAGCTTCGCATTCGACCACGCGTGGAATGCAACGCTCAATTCCGACGTCGTCATCGGCGCGGGCAGGCGGCGCAGGATTTCGGACATCGGCATGCCAGCGGCCGTCGCGCCGACGATGTTCGCGAGCGCTGTCTCGCCCATCGTGTCACGCAGAAAGAGGAGCAACTGCGTCGACTCATTGGCGAAGACCGTATACACCTCTCCCTCCGACACGCGGTGCGCGAAGAGCGCTTCGAGCGAAATGAACTTCGCTCCGCCACTTGGATGCGCGTTGTCGACTGCCGCATCGGGTTCGGTGAGTAGACGGAGGAGGGCGAGATGCATCCAGTCGGGCAGGGGCTGCACGCCAGGCAATCCGAGCGACACTCTCCATGCGGCGGCGTAGTCGAAGATCCACGCCGTCGCCGACTCGAAGCGCAACTCCGACGTCAGCGCCTGCGCCGTTGCAGCGCTGTCGCTCCCGGTGAGGCCACTGACGACCATCACGATGCTCGTCATTCCTTCGGGCGGCTCGGGCACGTCGACGACTGGGCGACCGGTCGAAGTATCGACGACGGCAACGGCGATGCGCGACGGCCGTTCGCCGAAGAGTCGCACGAACGCGACGGATGTCGGCTGGAGCGCGGCGGTCGCCTCTTCGCTCGCGACTTCGGACGTACTGACGAGGACGAACGACGGCGCATGCGTGACCCAGTGGGTGACAGCAGGCGTCGTGGACTCGGTCGTCATGAGGTCGAGCAACGAGTCGTCGGGAATCGGGACGTCGAAGTCGGGCACGACGACGTGCGGAAGCGCAGGGATTTCGTTGGATGGCGTCGGCGCAGCGTCAGGTCGAGCGTCCGGTCGATGGATGGCGCAGGCGCTCAGGAGCGCCACAGCGGTGAGCGAGAGCAAGCGGACGTCGAAGATCCTGCGGAGTGACGATGTGAACATGAGAGCACCGTGCGAAGAAGTAGAATGTTGCGTCGTGTGTGTGACACACGAACGGTTGCTTCCCATGGGCTCCGTGTTCCGAACTGCTGGTTTGGCGTCATGAACCGTACAGCCTGAAATGGAAACAACAGAAGCAGAGAGAAACTGCCCGATATCAGCCCTCGGAGCCTGTAGGGTGGCAGGATGGTTGACAGACCCTACCTTTGCCCGGGCACAGACTGGAGTCACGAATGCGCCGTGCCGTCGTTCTCGGGTCGTATGCCATCGTTTCGCTTGCGCAGGCCATCGGAGCGCAGGCCGCGCCGCGCAGTGGGCTTGCCGAGTTTGAGGGTGTCTACGCGTATCATGGCAGCATGAGCCTCGCGATCGTCGCCGCCGACTCGATCGTCTTCGCCATCATCGACGAGGCCAGGTATCCGCTGCGCCCACTCGGTGCCGACCGTTTCCTGAACGCCGTGGGCGACACGATCCCGTTCCGGCGCGGCGCCGATGGAGTGGTCTCGGGATTCGTGGAGCGCGGTGTGTTCTTCGCGCGTCGCACGCCCGCCGTCGATGCCACGGTCGCTGCTTCGGTACGTGCTGTCCCCCGCCAATTGGGAGCAGACGGCCGACCGGTGGCGTACGTCTACAAGGCTCCCGTTGACAGGGGAGATGGGATCCGTGTCGGCAATGTCGGCGACGTGGGACTCGACAGCGCCACCGTGATGCGCGTGGTGAATCGTGTCGTCGATGGCAGCTATCCCGACGTGCACGGCATTCTCGTCTACCGCCGAGGCAAGCTGGTCGTCGAGGAGTATTTCTACGGTTATGATCGCGATCGCGTGCACCAGATGCGCTCCGCCTCGAAGAGCGTCGTCTCTGCACTTGTCGGTATCGCGATCGACCGCGGTGCGCTGAGCGGAGACAGCGAGCTCGTGACGAAGCGTCTCCCGTACGCGAGCTACGGCAACCCCGATCCGCGCAAGGATCGCCTGATGCTCCGCGATCTGTTGTCGATGCGCTCCGGCCTCGCGTGCGATGACTGGAATGCAGCGTCGCCGGGCAACGAGTCGCGCGTCTACGAGTCGAATGATTGGGTGAAGTTCGTACTCGACCTTCCGCTCACGGACCAGCCGGGAACGGTAGGTCACTATTGCTCTGGCAACGTGGCCGTTGCAGGCCGCATCGTGGAGCGTGCGACGGGGAAGCCGCTGCCCGCCTTTGCACAGGAGAATCTGTTCACACCACTCGGCATCCGTGCGAGCGATGTGCGGTGGAATTTCACGCTCTCCTCCGAGAATGCCGGGACGTTCGCGCAACTCTACATGCGGCCTCGCGACATGCTCAAGATCGGCATGCTTTTCCAGCAGCAGGGAAAGTGGAATGGACGCCAGGTGATCTCGCGCGACTGGATTGCACGCTCCACCGCGAATTGGTCGACGGTCGGCGACTCGGAGTACGGCTACTTCTGGTGGCATCAGTGGACGAATGCGGCGACAGCGCACGGACCGCAGCGCGTGGACATGGTCGTCGCGACGGGCAATGGCGGACAAAAGATCTACATCGTTCCGACCCTCGACCTGATCGTGGTGCTCACCGGTGGCAACTTCAACACGAACTCGCCCAGCATGACGATCATGGCAAAGGACTTGTTGCCGGCGCTGCTGAATCGAATGGGGGGCGCGAAGTAGATGGAAATCCGGAGAAGCGAGGAGCGCGATGCCACGGCGATCCTGACGATCATCAACGACGCGGCGGTGGCGTACTGCGGAGTAATTCCAGCCGGCCGGTGGCACGAGCCGTACATGTCGGCTGATGAGCTGCAGCGAAAGATCACCGCTGGCATCGCCTTCTGGGCCGCCGCGTCGTGGGCCATCGACTTCTATCGCCGCATGGCAACGCTCCGATCGCTCGTCGGCATCGCCATCCTCGTTCCGTCGCTCGCGCTGGCGCAGGCGTCGCGGACGCAGATCGTGATGCTCGGCACCGGCACTCCGATTCCCGATCCAGATCGCACCGGACCAGCCGTCGCGATCGTCGTCGACACGGTGGCCTACCTCTTCGACGCTGGCACCGGTGTCGTGCGTCGCGCGTCGGCGGCGGGCCGCAACGGAATCAAGGCGTTCGCGCCACGCGCACCATCGTTACAATCGCAATACTCACCACGCTTCGATCGCGTCTTCCTCACACACCTGCACTCCGACCACACCCTCGGCCTCGCGGACGTGATCTTCACGCCATGGATTCAGGGACGTCGTGTGCCGCTCGACATCTACGGGCCGCCCGGTACGAACCGCCTCGTCACCGGTATTCTCGACGGCAACGCGGAGGATATCGCCGAGCGGACGGTGGCGTCGGGCGGGCCGTCGCCGGAGGGATGGAAGTCGGTCGTGCACGAGATCTCCGAAGGTCCGGTGTTTCAGGACTCGAGAGTCACGGTGACGGCGTTCGCAGTTCCTCACGCGGGATGGAAGTACGCGTTCGGGTATCGCGTCCAGACTCCCGATCGGCTCATCGTGATCAGCGGCGACGAGCGCGCCAATCCCAGCATCGCTGCGCAATGTCGTGGCTGCGACGTGCTGATTCACGAGGTCTATTCCGCTGCCGGCTTCGCCACGCTTCCGGCCCTGCGTCAGGTCTATCATGCGCAGGCGCATACGTCGGCGACACAACTTGGCGACATCGCGACCCAGGCGAAGCCGAAGCTGCTGATCCTCTATCACCAGTTGTTCTTTGGATCCACTGACGACGTGCTCCTCGGCGAAGTGCGCTCGAGGTTCAGTGGGCGTGTGGTTTCGGCGAAGGATCTCGACGTGTACTGAAGCCTAGGTATCGAGAATCGCCTGAATGCGCGCCGCGATGCGATCCGCATCCGGCAACACGGCGTCGAGCAGCACCGGATGGTACGGCATCGGCACATCCTCGACCGTCAGCCGCTCGATCGGCGCATCGAGGAACCAGAATGCCTCTCGTGCCAGCACGGCGGCGATCTCCGCACCGAAGCCCGCCGTCTGCGTGTCCTCATGCACGATGAGGCACCGGCCCGTGCGACGTACGGAATCGAGCACGGCGTCGCGATCCCACGGCGCAATCGTGCGAAGGTCGAGGAGATTGACGTCGCCGCCGAAGCGGTCGACCGCGTCGATACACCGGTGCACCATTGCGCCCCACGTCACGACCGTGATGCCGTCGCCTTCGCGCAACGTGTTCGCCCTGCCGAACGGCAGCACGTAGTCGTCGCCAGGATAGCGCGCGCTGCCCTCGCTGGTCATCAGCAAAGAGCGATGCTCGAAGAAGATCGTCGGGTTCTGGCTGCGCATCGCCGCACGTAACAGCCCGACGGCATCCGCGGCATTCGACGGCATCGCCACCTGCCAGCCGAGTGCGTGCGCCCACGTCACTTCAGCAGAGAGTGAATGCCACGGGTCGCCCACGTCCTTGCCGAACCCCCCAGGCATGCGCACGACGATCGGCGCCGCGAACTGATTCGCCGTGCGCCAACGCATGGTGCCCGTGTTGTTCAACTGCTCGTGCGCCGGATCGGCGTACTTCCGGAATTGAATCTCGGCGACGGGCACCAGTCCATTGAGCGCCATGCCGACGGCGCGCCCGACGATCCCTTCCTCGGACAAGCTCGTATCGAACACACGCTCGGCGCCGAACTTCTTCTGGAGACCTTCGGTGACGAGGTGCACGCCTCCTTTGCGGCCGACGTCTTCACCGAAGACCACGAGCTTCGGATTCGCCTTGAGCTCCGACGCGAGCGTCCGTCGCACTGCTTCGGCAAGACGCATGACGTCGCCATCGCTTGCCGCTTCGTCCGAACCGCCGAGCGCCTCGCGCTCTTCGGTCGACAGGCCTCCAAAGGTCCGCGCGTCGCCTTCGTGTAGCTCTTCTGCGTAAATGAAGCGCTTTACGCCGGCAGCGTCGGGACTGGGCCGGCCTCGCGCGACGGTCACGCCCGCTTCTACGTCGCGGAACACTTCGGCCTCGAGATCGGCCCAGTCGTTCTCGCTCATTATCGCGGGGACAAGAAGCGCGCGCAGCTTCGGCAGCGGATCGCGCGCGCTGTCCGCCGCGATGTCGGCCTCGGTGCGATACCCCTTCTGGTTGTCCGGTCCGGAGTGGCTGCTGAGCCGCGGCACGGTGAGGTGAATCAGCGCCGGTCCGGCACCGCGACGCACATGATCGACGCACTCGGCGATGAGCATGGCGGACTGCGCCGGATCGCATCCGTCGCCGTCACGCAAGAAGAGATTGCTGAACGACGCGAGGTTTTTCGCGATGTTGCCACCCGGCGTCTGCATCTCTCCCTTCACCGAGATGCCGAGCCCGTTGTCTTCGATGTAGAAGAGCATCGGCAGCTTCAGTGTCGTCGCGATCGTGAGCGCGGACCAGAAGCCGTTCGTCGCGACGCTCGCTTCACCGCCGAGTGCGACGGCGATTGCGCCGTCCCACTCCTTCTCGTCGAGCGTGCTGCGACGATAGGTGATCGCTTGGGCCCAACCGGCTGTCGGCGTGTACTGCGATCCGACGTCGCCCGACATCGGCAGCACGGTGGCACCGGCCCAACCGGGCATGTTGCAGACGACGCCGATGTCGCGACCATCGCTGAATCCACCAGCGCGACCGAGTGGGCTTCCCAGCGCGTCCTCGATCGAGAGGCCGAGCGAGAGCAGCAGCGGCCGCGAGCGATAGTACGCACCGACACCGTCGTGCACATGGTCGATCATCGAGCCGAGAATCGCCTGTGCGACGTCGTGACCGCGCGCCGAGAACTGGTAGAGCACCAAGTGCTCCTTGGGCACCGTCGTGCGGTTGCGGTTCGTGGCCTCCTCGAGATCGTCGAGCGCACGCGACACGAGCACGTGGTACGCGATGCGCCGCCAGTCGAGCCGGGCATCGGCGGAGGTGGCGGCGGGCTGTTTGCGTCCTTTCGGCGGCGCGGAATCGATGTGCGGCATCGAGCTTAATGTGGCGTCAGGACGCCGTGAACGGGAGGTCGGTATATTGGAGCGACGTCCCAGGAACCAACCAGCAACCGCCCGATGAACACCGATCTCGTATTGACGCAGCTGAGCGATGGCGTGATGACCATCACGCTCAACCGGCCGGACGTCCTCAACAGCTTCAACGGGCCAATGGCCGATGCGCTCCTGAGTGCGTTGCAGAGTGCTGCGGACGACGAAGCCGTGCGCGCCGTGCTGCTCACCGGAGCAGGCCGCGCGTTCTGTGCCGGGCAGGACCTCGCCGCCGTGCTGCCGGCCGCAGGCAAGGCGATGCCCGACCTCGGCGACGTGGTCAAGCGCCAGTACAATCCGATCGTGCGCGCCATTCGGCAGTTGGAGAAGCCTGTCGTCTGCGCGGTAAACGGCGTGGCGGCGGGCGCGGGGGCCAACATCGCCTTTGCGTGTGACATCACGCTGGCAGCCGAGGACGCGACGTTCATTCAATCATTCGCGAAGATCGGCCTGATTCCCGACAGCGGCGGGACGTTCATCCTTCCGCGCCTCATCGGCCTTCAGCGCGCGGCAGCGCTGACGATGCTCGGTGAGAAGCTCGACGCCGCCCGCGCGAAGGAGTGGGGGCTGCTCTACGAAGTCGTACCAGGGGCGGTGCTGCTGGACGTCAGCTTCGACCTCGCGAAGCGGCTCGCCGCCATGCCGACGCGCGGGCTCGGTCTCACCAAGCGCGCCTTCAACGCGGGATTCTCCAACGACCTCGAGGCGCATCTCACGCTCGAGGAGGAGCTGCAGCGCCAGGCAGGCAGGACGGAGGACTACGGCGAGGGCGTGCGCGCCTTCATGGAAAAGCGAAAGCCGAACTTCAAGGGTCGATGACGCTATACCAGAAGCTGAAGCCCGATGATCACAGCGTGATCGTCGTCGGGGTAGTTGGCGCCGGCGCCATGGGCAGCGGCATCGCTCAGGTGGCCGCCACGGCTGGGCATCGCGTCATTCTCGGGGACACCAATCCCTCGGCGGTCGGCAAGGCAAAGGCGGCGATGGCAAAGTCGCTCGCGCGCGACGTCGAGAAGGGCCGCATGGAGCAAAGTGGCGCGGACGCCGTGCTGGCTCGCATCTCGGATGCGGGTGACTTCTGGGCAAGCTACGATGCCTTCGCGAAATGCGGTTTGGTCATCGAAGCCGTTCTCGAGGATCTCGCCGTCAAGCGCGCACTGTTTTCCGCGCTGGAGAACGTCGTCAGCGACGACTGCATCCTGGCGACGAACACGTCGTCGCTCTCCGTCGCGGCGATTGGCGGCGGATGCAGAAATGCGGGGCGCGTGATCGGCATTCACTTCTTCAATCCGGCGCCGGTGTTGCCGCTCGTCGAAATCGTGCCGGCGATCACGACGTCTCCCTCGGTGACGGCGGCCGCAACAGCGCTGGTGAGCGGATGGAAGAAGACCGCCGTCGTCGCCAGCGACACGCCGGGCTTCATCGTCAACCGCATCGCGAGGCCGTTTTATGGCGAATCATTACGCCAACTAGAGGAGCACATCGCCGACGCCGCGACGATCGACTGGGCCATGCGGGCGATCGGCGGCTTTCGCATGGGCCCCTTCGAGCTGATGGACTTCATCGGCAACGACGTCAACTACGCCGTGACGACGAGCGTCTTCGAGGCGTTCTATCAGGATCCGCGCTACCGTCCGGCGCTTACGCAACGACGGCTCGTGGAAGCAGGACTGTTTGGTCGCAAGAGCGGTCGCGGCTACTACGACTATCGCGACGGCGCCGAGAAGCCCGAGCCGACGCGCGATACAACGCTCGGCCAGGCGATCGTCGACCGCACGCTCGCGATGCTCGTCAATTCCGCCGTCGATGCTGCGCACATGCACGTGGCGTCGCCGGCGGACATCGAGACGTCCATGACGAAGGGGGTCAACTACCCGAAGGGCCTGCTCGCCTGGGGCGACGAGATCGGACCGCCAATGGTTCTTCAGCGTCTTGAGGCCCTGCGCGCCGAATTTGGGGAGGAGCGCTATCGCGCGAGTCCGCTGCTGCGGCAACGCGTGCGCGACGGGCGGTCGTTGCTCGGATGAGCGAGCTTGCCGAACAGGTCGTCGCCGGCATGCTCGCGCGCGACGAGTTCAGCCGATGGCTCGGTGTCGAGCTCATCGAGCATGCTCCGGGACGATGCACCCTTCGGATGCGTGTTCGCGGGGACATGGTGAACGGTTTTGGTGTAGCACATGGCGGCATCGCGTTCTCGCTCGCGGACAGCGCAATGGCGTTCGCCGCCAATGACACCGCGAACGTCACCGTCGCCGTGGACAACTCCATCTCGTATCCCGCCGCCATTCGCGTCGACGACGAGCTGGTCGCAACGGCCGAGCGTGAGACCGGCTCACGAAAGTTGGCGTATTACCGAGTGGTCGTTCGCCGGCAGGATGGTGAGACGGTCGCTCTCTTTCGCGGCACGGTGTATCGAACCGCGCAGCAGCATCCAATCGAACAGACATCATGACTGAGGCATACATCGTCGACGGCGTTCGGACGGCTGTCGGCAACATTGGCGGACAGTTGAGCGAGGTGCGCGCCGACGACATGGCGGCGCACGTCATCGCACGACTCGTCGCTCGCAATCCGTCGCTCGACCCGGCGCGCATTACCGACGTCATACTCGGCTGCGCCAACCAGGCAGGCGACGACAACCGCAACGTCGCGCGCATGGCTGGGCTCCTCGCCGGACTTCCCGTCAGCGTACCTGGCGAGACGGTAAATCGGCTGTGCGCGTCGGGTATGAGTGCCGTCGTCAATGCGGCGCGCGCGGTGAAGCTCGGCGAGGGCGACTTCTACGTCGCCGGCGGCGTCGAGAACATGACTCGAGCGCCGTACGTCATGAGCAAAGCGAGCAAGCCTTTCGCCCGCGACATCGAGCTGTTCGACACGAGCCTGGGCTGGCGCTTCGTCAACACGAAGATGCGCGAGATGTACGGCACCGACTCCATGGGACAGACGGCGGAGAACGTGGCCGAAAAGTACGGCATCAATCGCGACGATCAGGATACGTTTGCGCTGCGCTCGCAGCAGAAGGCCGCTGCGGCGCGTGCGGCCGGCCGATTCGCGCCGGAGATCGAGCCAGTCGAGATCGCGCAGAAGAAGGGCGCGTCCAAGGTGATCGACACCGACGAGTTCATTCGTGCCGACACGACGCTCGAGATTCTCGCGAAGTTGCGTCCGGCGTTTCGGACGGACGGCAAGGGCTCGGTGACTGCCGGCAATTCGTCGGGCCTGAACGACGGGGCGGCGGCGTTGCTCATCGCGTCCGATCGCGGCGTGCGCGAATTGGGAGCGAAGCCGATGTCGCGCATCATCTCATCGGCCGTCGCAGGAGTGGAGCCGCGACTGATGGGGATGGGTCCCGTGCCGGCGTCGAAGCGAGCGTTGGAGATGGCTGGCGTTTCTCTGAACGACATCGACGTCATCGAGCTCAATGAGGCGTTCGCCGCGCAGTCGCTCGGTGTCCTTCGCGAGCTCGGCATCGCCGACGACGATCCGCGCGTGAATCCAAACGGTGGCGCGATCGCGATCGGTCATCCGCTCGGCATGAGCGGCGCGCGGCTGCTGCTCACGGCGTCGCACGAGCTGCAGCGCACAGGCAAGCGCTACGCACTCGCGACGATGTGCATCGGCGTGGGACAGGGCATGGCCACGGTGATCGAGCGTGTATAGCGTGCACCGGGCTCGCCCCACGCGCGACCGACAACAACGCCGTTAGATGTCCATCTACGAATTCGACGGATTCATCCCGGTCGTGCACGAGCGCGCGTTCGTTCACCCGAAGGCGACCGTTACGGGCAACGTTATCATCGGACGTGACGTGTACATCGGACCCGGCGCGGCAATCCGCGGCGACTGGGGCGGCATCGTCATCGAGGACGGCTGCAACGTGCAGGAGAACTGCACCGTCCACATGTTCCCGGGCGTCACGGTCGTTCTCGAGCGCGGTGCACACATCGGACACGGCGCCATCGTGCACGGCGCGCGCATTGGCGCCAACGCACTCATCGGAATGAACGCCGTCATCATGGACAACGCGACCGTCGGCGCGGGATGCATCGTGGGCGCGCTCTGCTTCGTGCCGACGGAGATGCAGATTCCAGAGCGAAAAGTAGTCGTCGGCAACCCGGCGAAGATCGTGAAGGACGTGAGTGACGAGATGCTCGCGTGGAAAATTGACGGAACCGCGCTCTATCAGGCGCTGCCCGCGCGACTGCATGCGACGTTGAAAGCTGTCGAGCCACTGCGCGAGGTCCCGCCGGGACGCGCCGCGCAGGAGATGTCCTACAAAACCTGGCGAGAGATGAGAACGTGATACGCCTGAAGAACTACGCACTCGGCGAATGGATCGAAGGAAAGGGCAAGGGCACCTCGCTCTACAACGCCGTCTCGGGCGAAGAAGTCGCTGTCGCGTCGAGCGACGGTCTCGACTTCAAGGCGATGCTCGAGTACGGCCGCAAGAGCGGTGGTCCGACGCTGCGCGCGATGACCTTCCATCAGCGCGCTCGCATCCTCAAGGCACTCGCGCAGTATCTCACGGTCCGTAAGGAAGAGGCGTACGCAGTCTCCGCCTGGACCGGCGCCACGCGCGGCGACTCGTGGATCGACATCGACGGCGGCATCGGAACGCTCTTCGCGTACGCGAGTCGCGGTCGTCGAGAGTTTCCCGATGAGACGTATTACGTCGACGGTGGACCCGAAGCGCTGAGCAAGGGCGGCACGTTCATCGGACGCCACATCTGCGTGCCGATGGAAGGCGTCGCCGTACAGATCAACGCGTTCAACTTTCCGGTGTGGGGAATGCTCGAGAAGCTCGCGACGTCGTTTCTCGCCGGTGTGCCGAGCATCGTGAAGCCGGCCACGGTGACGAGCTTCCTCACCGAGAACGTCGCGAAGATGATGGTCGAGTCGGGACTGTTGCCCGCAGCGACCTTCCAGCTCATCTGCGGGAGCGCGGGCGATCTGCTCGAGCACCTTGGCATGCAGGACTCCGTGGCCTTCACGGGCTCGGCGTCGACGGGACTGATGCTCAAGGGCGGCAAGGCGGTGCTCGAGAACAGCGTGCGCTTCAATCAGGAGGCCGACTCGCTGAACTTCTCGATGCTCGGCCCCGATGCAGCGCCGGGCACCGAGGAGTTCGATCTCTTCGTGAAGGAAGTCGCGCGCGAGATGACCGTGAAGGCCGGACAGAAGTGCACTGCCATTCGTCGCACCTTCGTGCACGAGAGCATGGTGCACGACGTGACGGCAGCGTTGAAGAAGCGACTGGCCGGCGTGAAGGTCGGGAATCCGTTGATCGACGGTGTGCGCATGGGCCCACTCGCCGGCAAGGGCCAGGTGCGCGAGGTGGAAAAGAGCGTCGAGAAGCTGCGCTCCGGAACGGAGTTGGTGTTCGGCGGCCCCGGCACGCTCGACGTCATCGGTGCGGATGCAGAGAAGGGCGCGTTCTATCCGACGATGCTGCTCTACAACGGACAGCCGTTCACGAGCACGCAGGCGCACGACGTCGAGGCGTTCGGGCCGGTGAACACGATCATGCCGTATGCGTCGGTCGACGAAGCCATCGAGCTCGCGAAGCTGGGGAAGGGAAGTCTCGTCGGCTCGCTGTTCACGGCGAAGGACGACATCGCGCGCACAGTGGCACTCGGCACCGCGGCGTATCACGGCCGGTTGATGTTGGTGAATCGCCACAGCGCGAAGGAGTCGACGGGCCATGGCTCGCCGATGCCGCACCTCGTGCATGGCGGTCCGGGGCGCGCTGGCGGTGGTGAGGAGATGGGCGGCGTACGGGGCGTGCTGCATTACATGCAGCGAACGGCGATTCAAGGTTCGCCGCAGACCGTCGCGGCGGTGACACGCGAGTGGAGCAAGGGCGCGAGCGAAGTGCGCGACCGCATCCATCCCTTCCGCAAGTTCTTCGAGGAGCTCGTCATCGGCGAGACGCACATCACGCATCGCCGCACCGTGACGGAGAGCGACGTCGTGAGCTTCGCGGGAATCTCCGGCGACTTCTTCTATGCGCACATGGACGACATCGCCGCGCGCGAATCGCTGTTCGAGAAGCGCGTCGCGCACGGCTACTTCGTGCTCTCGGCGGCGGCGGGATTGTTCGTCGATCCGGCGCCCGGCCCCGTGCTCGCGAATTACGGTCTCGAGGGTCTGCGCTTCGTGAAGCCCGTCTATATCGGCGACACGATTCAGGCGCGCCTCACGTGCAAGCAGAAGACGGCGAAGGAAGATCGCGAGGGACAGATCCCGCAGGGTGTGGTCCACTGGGACGTGGAGGTGACGAACCAGCACGCGGAGCCGGTAGCGGTCTATACGATTCTCACGTTGGTGAAGCGCTCGGCGGCTTCCACCATTCCGTCATCGGCTTCGCAGGTCGAGGAAGCGCTGAAGTCCGAAGCACCGGATGCGTTGCGGCCGGCCGAGGTGATGGAGAAAACGCAGCCTGGAGATGCGCCGGCTCGGGTGTCGTAATTCCTGAACAGAGTTCAGAAGATCAACTGATGGGACACGGATCACACGGAAACATTGGCGATATTCACGGATGCTGCACTGCAGATCATCATGTCGTTCCGTCTATCCGTGTTGATCCGGCCGTATCCGTGTTGATCCGTGTCAAGCATTTGATCTTTCGTAGTTCGATCCCGCCACTTGACGCCAGCGCGACACTCGACCAAAATCCGACCATGACTTCCCGCGCCTACCGCTATTACGCCTATCCGACCCTCACGGGCCGGCGGCGAGAGCGTATGCGCGGGTAAGTCCGCAGCCACAACCTCTCGATCGTCCCTTGGCCCGTGTGATCTCACACGGGCCTTTTCTTTTTTCATTTTTGGAGACCTACGTGCAAGACTCCCTCAGTGCGCACCTGCATGCCCCCGCTCCCGCGACCTTCATCTCGCAGGACTGGGCTGCCTACACGGACGAGAATCACCTCGCGTGGTCCATGCTCTACGACCGCCGCATGGAGACCCTCCGCGACACGGGCAGCCGCGTCTTCCTCGAGGGTGCGGCGACGATCGGCATCAAGCGCGACACCGTCCCCGATCTCGCAGAGGTGAATGCGCGTCTCGCCGAGCGGACGGGATGGGCCGCGGTGCCCGTGTCAGGGTTCCTGCCGGCGAAGGAGTTCTTCGGATGTCTCGCCGAACGGCGCTTTCCCACGACCGTGTCTGTGAGGCCGATGGCGCAGCTCGACTATCTCCCCGAGCCCGACATCTTCCACGACGTCTTCGGTCACGTGCCGCTGCACGCGCATCCCGTCTTCGCCGATTTCCTCCAGCGGTTCGGGCAGGCGGCCACGCGTGCCGTCACGGAAGAGCAGGTTGAGGCGATGGCGCGGCTGTTCTGGTTCACTGTGGAATTCGGGCTCGTCCACGAAGACGGCCGAGTGAAGGTGTATGGCTCCGGGTTGATCTCGTCGCACGGCGATGCAGCCAATGCACTCGGCGAGAATTGCGATCGTCGGCCGTTCTCACTCGATGCCGTGCTAGCGCAACCATTCGAGATCGATCGATTGCAGGACGTGCTGTTCGTCGTGGACGACTACCGGCAGCTGTTCGAGGCAGTCGAGGAGGCAGGTTGTCGCATGCAGCTCGGCTGAACAGCGGAGAAGCTATCCAGAAGACTCCAAGCGCCGGCAAGCAACCGAGGGAAAGTATCGATCCACTGCTGCTCGAAACCGAAGGGAACGGATTTCACGGATCGAACTGATAAAGGCCGGATCTGCTTCGAGAAAGGGCTGGCTGGGGCGCGCGCAAGCCAGCCCCTCAACAGAAAAAATCAAAGCCCTGAGTCGCGGCGGAGACTGGAGCGTCGGCTGCTAGTGATCAGCCCGAGGCCTGATCCGGCAGCTATCTGAAAGATCAGTCCAATCCGCTCCCGTCGGTTTTCTATCGTTCAGCCGAGTCGGGGAACGATCACACCCAACCCGGACTACTATATTTCACAGATACTTCTCACGTCATCCTTTGGAGGCTTCGTGCTGTCTCGCCTGTTCGCCGCCGCTCTACTGATCCCGACGCTCGTCGCACCAGTCGCGAAAACGCCTGCTCCCGCCAAGACAGCCGCCGTCTGGAACATCGACAAGGGCCACTCCAGTGTGAACTTCCAGATCCGCCACTTCGTCAGCAAAGTCCGCGGCTCCTTCTCCGACTTCAAGGGAACCATCACCGCCGACCCCGAGAACTGGGAGAACGCGCAGATCGACGTCGTGATCAACACGCCGAGCATCACCACCAGCAACGAACGTCGCGACGCGGATCTTCGCTCGAGCAACTTCTTTTCCGTCGATACCTTCCCGACGATCACCTTCAAGAGCACGAAGATCGAGCGAAAGGGTGACGATGCGAAGATCTACGGCACGCTCACCATGCGCGGCGTCTCGAAGGACGTCGTGCTCGAAGGGCACTTCAACGGCATCCAGAAGAACTCGCAGGGCGGCGACCGCGTTGGCTTCGATGCGTCGACCACGATCAATCGTCTCGATTATGGCGTGAAGTGGAACCGTGCCGCCGAGGGCGGTGGCGTCATGCTTGGCGACGAAGTGAAGATCGAGATCAACGTCGAAGCGGTCCGCGCCAAGACCTGAGCAGGGAAGACTCTCAACTTCGCATCACATGCCGTCATCGAATCCCCTTCGCATCCTGCTCCTGGCCTTCGCCGTAGCGGCTTGCGGAGGGGATTCGGCGTCTGGCGGCACCGCGAGCATTCCGTCGACTCCCTCGCCGGTGGATGGCGCGGCGAGCTTCGCGCAGATCCAGAACACGATCCTCACGCCCAGCTGCGCAACGTCCAGCTGTCACATCGGAAGCACGCCACAGGGAAATCTGTCGCTCGCCGCCGACGTTGCGTACGCGAACCTGATCAACGCGGTTCCCGCCAACGCGAACGCTCGGGACGATGGCCTTCGTCGCATCATTCCAGGCAAGCCCGACTCGAGCCTGCTCTACCACAAGCTCGTCTTTCCGCCAGGACATCACGCGCACGACTACGGCAATCCGATGCCGACGGGCACCGCTGGCTTGAGCATCGGCCAGCTCGAGTTCGTCCGGCAGTGGATCGCGGCCGGGGCGCCGAAAAGCGGCGTGGTTGCCGACGCAACGCTGCTCGCCAACCGCTCGGTGCAGGTGACGCAGCCCTTCGCGCCGCTCGCCGCGCCCGCTTCCGACGCCGGCTTCCAGCTCAAGGTCGACCAGTTTCCGGTGTCGGCCAACTTCGAGCGCGAGCTGTTCACGTACCGAAAGATCGGCAACACGTCGGACGTCTACGTCTCGCGCATCGAGACGTCGATGCGGCCCTTCAGCCATCACTTCGTCTTCTACACGCTCAACAGCGGCATCCCGCCCGGACTCGTCCCACTGCCTGACGTGGTGCGCGACATCAGGAAGCCCGACAACTCGATGGACATCGGCAACATGCTCGCCATGGGCTTCCACGTGTTCCTCGGCGGATCGATGCAGGCGCAGAGCAACTACGTGTTTCCCGCGGGCACGGCACTGCGACTTCCCGCGAATGCAGCCATCGACTTGAACGTTCACTACGCGAACCACACCGACGCGCCGGTGCAGGGCGAGGCGTACGTGAACTTCTACACCGTTCCGCAGTCGCAGGTCGTGCATTCGTTGTCGACGCTCAACCTCCAGAACACCGCGATGATCCTGCCGCCGGGACAGGTTACCACGGCGACGAAGGAATTCCTCTTCAACGCGCCGACGACGATCACCGCGCTCACGTCGCACATGCATGCGCGTGGGACGAAGTTCCAGATCCGCATCGTCGGCGGACCGCGCGACGATGAGGTCGTATACGAGAACACCGATTGGGAGCATCCGCAGATCGTGAGCTATCCGAAGCCGATCGTGCTCGACAAGGGGCAGGGACTCCGCTCGGTGGTGACGTGGAACAACACGACGTCGCGCACACTCGCCTTCGGTCTCACCTCCGACGACGAGATGGCGATCATCTTCGGCTATTACTACTAGCCGAATGTCCCACCCCACAGTCTTCGGTACGCACGACGACAAGACGCTCGCGCAGTTGACCGACGTGGCGTCGCGCGCCGAACGCGTAGCCCTGATGGCCGACGGTCATCTCGGATACGTCATGCCCATCGGCGGCGTGGCCGCGTATCGCAACAAGGCGTCCGTGGTCGGCGTGGGGTTCGACATCGCGTGCGGCAATGCTGCCATCCGGACTGACCGTCGCGTCGAAGAGTTCACAGGCAGACAGTGGACCAACATCGCCGACGAGATCGCGCGTTCGATTGCGTTCGGCGTCGGCCGCACGAACAAGCAGGACGACGCCCCTGTCGATCACCCACTGTTCGCGTCCGACGCGTGGCAGCTGCTCACGCCGTCCGTGTCGGGTGCGCTCAAACAGAAGGCACGCGCGCAGCTCGGCACCGTGGGCTCGGGCAATCACTACGTCGACGTCTTCACCGACGAGACGGGCGTCGTGTGGGTCGGCGTCCATTTCGGCAGTCGAGGATTCGGACACACCATCGCGTCAGGGTTTCTCGCGCTCTCGCAGAACAAGCCCTGGGGCGAGCGCGTAAAGGAGTCGGAAGCGCTGCTCGATCTCGCCGACCCGCTCGGTCATGACTACTGGCACCTGATGAACCTCGCGGGTGAGTACGCCTACGCGGGACGCGAGTACGTCGCACGCAAGGTCGTTGGCATCCTCGGCGGCACGGAACAGGAGCTCATTCACAACCATCACAACTTCGCGTGGAAGGAAACCCACGGTGGCGAGGAGCTAATCGTCGTGCGCAAAGGCGCGACGCCCGCGTTCCCCGGCCAGAAGGGATTCGTTGGCGGGTCGATGGGCGACAACTCAGTGATTCTCGAAGGATCGCCGGCCGACAGCGACGCGCAGAGGGGCGCGATGTACTCGACCGTCCATGGTGCGGGCCGAGTGATGTCGCGCACGCAGGCGGCGGGCAAGTTCAAGGGATGGGGCGCCAAGCGGCACCTCGTGTCACCCGGCGTGATCTCGCAGGAGATGCTCGACGACTGGCTCCGTCCAACCGGCGTGATTCTTCGCGGCGGCGGACTCGATGAGGCACCGCAGGCGTATCGCCGGTTACCCGACGTCCTCGCTGCGCAGGGCGACACGGTGAAGGTCCTTCACACGCTGAAGCCGATCGTCGTCGTGATGGCAGGTGCGAACGAAGTCGATCCGTACAAGGACTGACGGCGACTGCTTGCTTGCGCCAGCGTGGGGAAAGCACGGCAGCGGCGAACGCCACTCGAGGCCGCCAAAAATGGACGACCGGTTACTCTGTTTTTGAGAGTTTCTGTCAATCGCTCGCGCCCGAAAGATGATTACGTCGAAAATTGCAAAACGTGGCTGCATAAGCAGTTACAAAATGCACACCAGTAACCGTCAACCGTTGGTTCGACCGGATTTGCTGCAACATCAGGCAAATGATTTCGCCCAAGCGTGACGCGGGCGCGGTTACCAAGGTCAATCCTGTCTCAAGCGCTCGTCGCCTGCCCCCACCACATCCCGTCGCGACCTCAGACCTCCCCCCACCAAGGCGAGGAGGAGAGTCGCGTCCGGGCATGAAGGAGGGACGGGCCGGGCGCTTGTTGTTTTCCGGTAGGCCATGGGTGGCGACCGGATGAATGCCACGTTCACGGCAGCAAACTGTTCACTCGGAGAAACTGTGAAGATTCGAACTCTGCTACTGGGCGCGATTGCCTTGCTGTCCGCCAGTGCGGCGGAAGCACAGGGCCGTCGCGTCACGGGCCGGGTCACCGGCAATAGCGGTGAGCCGGTCGCCAGCGCAAGTGTCAACGTGCAAGGCACTGCGCTCGGAACGTATACGGCCGAAGATGGCCGGTTCACGTTGGCCAATGTCCCCGGCGGGGCGCAGGTCCTCGTCGTTCGTCGCATCGGCTACAGGCGCGTCAACCAGCCGCTTACCGCGACGACTGATGCGGTCGACGTCCGTATGGAGAAGGACGTGCTCGAGCTCGAGCGCCAGGTGGTCACCGGCACCACGACGAGCATCTCGTCGGCGAACGCGGCCAATGCGATCGCGTCCGTGTCGGGCGAACAGCTGAACCGCGCTCCGACGCCCACCATCGAGAACGCACTGCAGGGCAAGATCCCCGGAGCCGTCATCTCGACGAACTCGGGCGCCCCGGGCGGCGGCGCTCAGGTGCAGCTCCGCGGTATCACATCGATCAACGCGTCATCGAGCCCGCTGTACGTCGTCGACGGTGTGCTCGTCAACAACTCGCAGATCGCGAATGGCCTGAACTCGATCACGGCAGCGGGCGGCGGCATCAACAGCTCGCAGGACCAGCCGGCGAATCGTGTCTCCGACCTGAACCCGGCGGACATCGAGAACATCGAAGTGCTGAAGGGCGCGTCGGCCGGCGCCATCTACGGCTCCAAGGCATCGAATGGCGTCATCGTCATCACGACGCGCCGCGGCATCGCCGGCAAGCCCACCGTGAACGCCGTCGGCCGCGTCGGCCAGTTCTCCCTGTCGAAGAAGCTCGGCCTCCGCTGCTTCAGCTCGGCCGCCGAAGTGGCAGCCGCTGGTCTGGACAGCGCCGCATTCACGGCAGCGGGCGGTGGCTGCAATGATTTCGAGGAGCAGCTGTACGGTGGCAACCCGCTCTCGTACGAGTCCGGTCTGTCGGTGCGCGGCGGCAATGGCGGCACGACGTATTACGTCGGCGGCCTGGCCAAGCGCGACAACGCCATCCTGCGCAACACCTATTACCAGAAGCAGTCCGTCCAGGCGAACCTGAGCCAGACGATCGGCTCGCGCCTCACCGCGCGCGTCAACAACGAGTTCATTCACTCGCTGACCGAGCGCGGCATCTCCGGAAACGACAACGCCGAAGTGTCGCCGATCGCCGTCTTCTCGGAGACGCCGACCTGGTACGACATGTCGCTTGGCGAGCGCAATCCATACGCATCGAACGGCTCGAACGCCTTCCAGAACGCGAATCTCGTTCGCTCGCCGGAAGACGTCTACCGTTACATCGGCAGCGTCAACACCACGCTCGCGGCGTATACGTCGCAGCGTCAGACGCTCGATTTCACCTTCATCGCCGGTCTCGATACCTACGCCTACAACGGCAACCTGATCTCGCCGCCCGATCTGTACTTCGAGTCGCAGGACGGACTGCCGGGCACGATCGTGACCAACCGCACGACCAACACGAACGCCAATCTCAACCTGTCCGGCGCGCACAAGTGGATCGGCAACTCGTACACGGCGTCGACGTCGTTCGGTCTTCGTCAGGAGCGCCGCCAGTCGGACGCGATCCTCAATCAGGGCCGCAACATCCCGGCTGGCGTTGGTGACGTGAGCTTTGGTGTCGTGCAGGCCGTGTCACAGGGCCGCACGCTCATCAAGGACTTCGCGTACTACGCGCAGGAAGAGCTGCTCGCGCTCAACGAGCGTCTGTTGCTCACCGCCGCCGTCAACACCGAGCGGTCGAGCGTCAACGGCGACGACAAAAAGTTCTACGCCTTCCCGAAGTTTGCGGCCTCCTATCGTCTGCCCTTCCTGCCGAAGTTTACGGACGAGCTGAAGTTCCGCATCGCGGCCGGTCAGGCGGGCAACCAACCGCCCTACGGCTTCAAGTTCACCACGCTGCCGATCTCGGTGCTCGACGGCCAGCTCGGTGCGCGTCCGTCGGCCACGGCGGGTTCGCCGAACATCAAGCCCGAGACGTCGCGTGAGATCGAGGGCGGTGTCGACGCCCAGTTCCTCGGCGGACGCGTCGCGCTCGATGCGACGGTCTTCCAGAAGAAGATCAGCGACTTGATTCTGTCCGCGAACATCGCGGTCACCTCCGGCTTCAGCACGAAGCTCATCAACGGCGGCAACCTGCAGTCGACGGGAACGGAAATCGGCCTGAACATCACGCCGATCCAGCGTAACAACTTCTCCTGGATTTCGCGCACCACGTACGCGAATGTCGACAGCCGCATCACGCACCTGGCAGTCCCGTGCTTCAACGCCGGCAGCGGCTTCTCGCTGCGCTTCGGCCTCCCCTACGTCTGCGAGGGCTTCTCGCCCTCCACGGTGCAGGTGAACAGCGGCTTCGACACCACCTTCAACGCGACGACGGGTGCATTCGTCAGCCGCGTGCGTCACGTGCTCAACCTCGAGAGCGCCCCGAATTACACCATGGGCTTCTCGAACGAGTTCAACATCGGTCCCGTGCGGCTCTACGGTCTGCTCGACTACCGCAATGGCGGCTACGTCGCGAACCTCACGAACAACTACTTCGACGCGCAGGGGAACAGCACCACGGGCACGCTGGCCGATACGGCCGCGGTCCACGCTCGCAACATCGCCTTCAGCACCGCCGGCGGTGGGCAGAACGTCTACCTCGAGAACGCCGGTTTCGTGAAGCTGCGCGAGCTGTCCGTGTCCTTCGCGTTGCCGAAGACCGTTACGTCGAGCCTGTTCTCCAGTGGCAACGATATCCGCATCGAGCTGTCGGGCCGGAACCTGAAGACGTGGACGGACTACACGGGATATGACCCGGAAGTCTCGAACTTCAGCAACCAGAACGTTGGTCGCTTCCAGGACGTGACCCCGTATCCGCCGAGCCGAAGCTTCTTCGTCTCGATCAACACCACCTTCTGATGATACATCCACTCAGGATGAAGCCCATAATGAATAAGAGGACCATTACGGTACTCGCCGGTTTGAGCCTTGGCGCCATGGCGTGCAAGGACTCGACGGGAGTTCCCGACCTGAACAACGTCTCGGCCGATGCGCTTGCGGCCGGCCTGACGCGGTCGTCGACGCAGCTGCTCGCCACGGGCCTGCTCTCGGCGACGCGCGGCGACCTGAGCTCGCGCTACGTCGTGTTCTCCGAGACACTCGCTCGCGATTTCTATCGCCTCGATCCGAACGAGCCACGCTATATCACGGAGACGCTCGGCGGCCTGTCCGACGGCAGCGGCTTCGTCGGCGGCGGCGCGTTCACCAACTACTACACCACCGTTCGGTCCGCGAACACGATCCTCAATGGATTGCCGTCCGCGACGGGCATCACCACCGCCGAGAAAGCCGCCACGGCCGGTTTCGCGCGGACGCTCAAGGCGCTGGCGCTCTATCGCGTGCTCGAGACGCGCGATTCGCTCGGCATCGCGGTGGACGTGAACCATCCGATCGATGACCCACCGGCGCCGTTCGTCTGCAAGCCGAACGCGTTGGCGTACATCTCCGTGCAGCTCGACAGCGCGAAGGCCGACCTCGCCGCGGGCGGAGCAGCATTCCCGTTCGTCTTCCCGGCAAGCTTCAGCTTGAACGGCGACTTCACCACCCCGGCGGCGTTCAGCAAGTTCGCGAGCGCGCTCAAGGGCAAGGTAGAGCTGTACCGCGCACTGGATCACCAGAAGCCGAATGCCGCGAGCGCGGCCACGGCGATCACCGAGTTGAACGCGTCGTACCTGGATGCCAGCGCCACCACGCCCGCGCAGCTCGCCGTGAGCCCGTACAACGGCTACTCGACGTCTGCTGGAGAGGCCGTCAACCCGCTATCCGACGCGCTCATCTACTTGAATCCGAGCGTGAAGGACAGCATTCAGGCAGGCGATCTCCGTGCTTCGAAGATCCTCGCTGCGGCCTCGAACACCCGCAACGGCGTGACGTCGGCGATCAAGCCGCTCGGCTCGTCGCCCACGGGTGCGCTCGTCGCACCGGTCGCGATCCTCAAGAACTCGGAGTTGCTGCTGCTCCGCGCTCAGGCGAAGATCGAGACGGGTGACCTGGTTGGCGCCACGGCCGACATCAACGTCGTCCGTACCGTCGACGGCGGCCTGCCGCCGATTGCCGTTCCCGCGACCAAGGCCGCAGCGATCAGCGCAGTGCTGTACGAAAAGCGCTATTCGCTGCTCGGCGAGGGTGCACAGCGCTTCGTCGATCTGCGCGCTTACAAGCTCCTGAACGCTGCCTCCCGCAAGCCGGAGCTGCCAACGGATCCGTTCCAGTCCGCCTTGGCAATCCCGATCAACGAGCAAAACGCTCGTGGCGGTGGTACCATCGTGCCGACCTGTCAGTAAGCCTGTTCGCGATGCACTATAGAACGGCCTCGGCGATTGCCGAGGCCGTTCGACTAGCTGCCCTGTCCCCGGGAGGGAGTCGTGTCGCGTCCTGCCTTCCTTTGCGTACTCGTGCTGACCGTCGCGCTGGCGTGCCATCAGCAGCAGGGCACTACGGCTTCGGTCCGGAACGTCATCACACAGGGTCAGATCGACTCGACGGGCTACACGAACGTCTATGACGTCATCGCGCGGCTGCACGCCGAGTACCTGCGCGACCGCGGCGCCGTGTCCATCAAGACGAACCAGCATGCGCGCGCCGTGGTGTTTCTCAACGCGCAGGAATACGGCATTCCCGAAACCCTACGCAATTTTCCCGCGGGCGGCGTATCGGAGATTCGCTACTACAGGGGTACCGACGCAGTGTCGAAGTTCGGTTCTCAGTATGGCGGCGGCGTCATTCAGCTGATCTCGCGTAATCGGTGAGGAGTGGAGCCGCACAAATGCCTGACACGGATAAGCACTGATGACTGTCGGATCTACACCGGGAGCAAGAAGCGTCGAGGCGTATCAGTATCCGTGTAAATCCGGCTGTAACAATCTGCGACAATCCGTGTGAGCTGTATCAGTTGCTGTTGAATGCGGAATCCCTATTTGCGCCGCGTCCAGAAGAGAATCGCGCCACACGGGTTTTCCCGGTTCATGTACTGTGGCGGCACTCCGGCGATCGAGCTGTAGACCTCCATCGCGCCGATGTCGCTGACGGACACCAGCTCGTCCACTTCTGCGCCCTGTGCGCGCATGCCGTCGACGAACAGGTTCGGCCGGCAACCACGGATCCGCACGATTTGGCCGATGCGGCCCGACCGCGAGAGGACGACGCCCGGTAGTCCGCGCAGGATCTCGCTCGGGAGTGCGACCCACTTGCTCTCGATGTCAGCTTTGTCGAAGAAGCGGGCGAACACGTTCGTGCGCCGCCGCGCCCAGAACTCACGCGGCGCGATGGAGTCGCCGAGCGACTCTTCTCGCACCTCGATGGCCGCGAGCTCCGTGCTCGCGACGAAAAGCACGAGGCGCAGCGAGTCAGCACCGTCTGGTCCGATGGTGATCGTGCCGTCGTAGGGATGATAGCCCAGGCGACGCACCAGCATCTGCGCCTTGCCTGACGGGAGCTCCGTGATCGCGAAATGACCGGCGGCATCGGATCGCAAATCGCGCGGCGTGCCCGCGACCGGCGTGATGCGAATCTCGGCGAAGGCGACGGGCACTCCAAGGGAGTCCGAGACGAATCCGGATAGTCGATTCTGCGCCGAGGCCGAGGGCGCGAGTACGACGGAGCCGAGGAGGAGACACCGAGCTGCGAGACGTCGCATGACCCGGGAAGTTATGAGAGAGTGCGGCGGTTGGCGAGTGCTATCGGTAGCCCGCCGCCTGCATCTCGAACAGCTCCGCGTACAGTCCACCGCCGGCCACGAGCGACTCGTGTGTGCCCTGTTCGATAACCTTCCCGTCGCCGAGGACGACGATGCGATCGGCCATGCGCACGGTGGAGAAGCGATGCGAGATGACGACCGCCATCCGTCCGGCCATCAGCTGATTGAATCGCACGAACACCTCGTACTCGGCGCGTGCATCGAGCGCCGCGGTGGGCTCGTCGAGAATGAGCAGCTGCGCCGAGCGCATGTAGGCGCGCGCGAGGGCGATCTTCTGCCATTCGCCGCCGGAGAGGTCGACGCCGTCATCGAAGCGGCGGCCGAGCATCTGTCGATATCCGTCGGCGAAGCGGGGCAGGAGGCTCGACGCCAGCGAGCGATCCGCTGCATCGACGAGCGCCGCGGGTGGCGCATCGGCGTCGGCGGGCTTTGCGTCCCTCACCTGGGCGAGATAGTCTGTCACTCCTTCAATTTCGCCGACGCCGACGTTCTCGTCGAAGCGCATGTCGTAGCGCACGAAGTCCTGGAAGATCACGCCGATGGCTTCGCGCAGCGACGCGAGGTCGTATTCGCGAAGATCCACACCGTCGAGAAGAATTCGGCCTTCGC
>JAQBPV010000305.1 GCA_028287345.1 Gemmatimonadota bacterium | reverse complement strand
TAGAAGTCGCCCGAATATGGAGCGTCGGCGACGACGTATCGCAGGAACGCCTCCCACTGGATCTTGAAAGCGTTGTCGAATTCCATGTTGTCGGGCACTTCCTGCCAGTCGGCGTGGAAGTCGAATGGATTCGCGATGTCGGGATTCCATGTCGGCCGCGGCATGTTCACGCGATGCTGCGTCTTGCAACCGCGCAGACCTGCGACCGCACTGCCGTGCGTGCCGTCCACGTGAATCTCGAGCAGCTCGTCGCGATTGACGCGCGTCGTCCACGACGAGTTGAATTGCGCGATGATCTCGTCGTTGCCGCGTTGCAGACGGAAGGTGCCGTACGCTGCGTCGTCGGCCGTCGCCTTGTATGTCTTGCCTTGTTCGTCCACGCGCGTGGGGATGTGCGTCGCGCCCGTGCACACGAGCGACGTCACTTCGCCGAAGGTGTGGTCGAGCACGTAGCGCCAGTGCGCGAACATGTCGGAGATGATGCCGCCGCCGTCTTCGAGGCGATAGTTCCACGACGGACGCTGCGCGGGTTGATCGCCCCAGTCGCCCTCGAAAACCCAATAGCCGAACTCACCGCGCACACTGAGGATGCGGCCGAAGAAGCCGGAGTCGACGAGCCGTTTCAGCTTTCGTATGCCGGGGAGAAAGAGCTTGTCCTGCACCACGCCGTGCTTCACGCCGGCCTTGTCGGCGAGACGCGCCAGATCGAGTGCTTCCTCGGTGGAGATCGCGAGAGGCTTCTCGCAGTAGACGTGCTTCCCCTTCGCGATGGCCTTTCGCACGTTCGCCGCGCGCACATTCGTCAGCGTCGCGTCGAAGTAGATAGTATCGTCGGCATTCTCGAGTGCCTTCTCGAAGTCCGTGGAGACCCGTTGAATGCCGTACTTGTCGGCGAGCGCGCGCAGCTTCTCCTCGTTGCGCCCCAGCAGAATCGGATCCGGCATTACGACGTCGCCGTTGGGGAGCATCACTCCTCCCTGCGCGCGAATCGCGACGATGGAGCGAATGAGGTGTTGGTTCATGCCCATTCGCCCAGTGACGCCATTCATGATGACGCCGATCGATCTCTTTGCCATGCGGTCCTCGATGTCAGTTCTGGATTGGATCAAGCTCGCTCTGGCACCATCGCGAGATTCGGCGTGCGTGACCCACGTGACGGAAGCAGCGCGATCGCAATGGCGCCCGCGATCGCAAAGCCGATGAGCAGCGAGAAGCCGGTCACGTAGTTGCCCGAAACATCATGCAGCCGGCCCACGGCCACCGGCGCGAGCGCCTCGGCCACGCCATCACCGGCGAGAATGAGTCCCATGGCGCGACCGAGCACGCGCACGCCGAACAATTCGGCAGCCATGAGGGGGATGACCATGTACTCGCCGCCGAGGCCGATGCCGAAGACAACGGCGTACAGCATGATGGCGCCCTTCGTCGTCGCGAGCAGCGGAATGGGAAGTGAGGCCGCGACGAGCAGGTAGATCAACAGCATGACACGCTTCTTCGGCCAGCGATCGGCGAGCCACCCCATGAGCAATCGCCCGACGAGGCTTGCCGCCAGCGTGAGCGATGCGATCTCCGCTGCCGCCTGCTGCGAATAGGAGTGGTCGAGGCTGAGATACAGCTTGAGGTGCTGGTTCGCGCCGCCGACTGCGGCGATGGAGCACATACTGCCGAACATCAGCAGGTAGAACGCGGGCTGTCGGACGACGTCGCGAATGGGAACCTTCGCATCCGGAGACTTGGCAGTCGTCGGCGCAGCGCTGGTCGGCGGCGCCTCCCTCACGAACAACGCGAAGGGCAGCGCGATCACGACGATCGCGACGCCGAGTATGCGGAGTGCGTCATGCCAGCCGAATGCCTGCACGAGACGCACGGCAACGAGTGGCACGAGCGCACCACCCAATCCGATTCCGAGATACGCGAAGCCCATCGCTCGGCCGCGCGCCTTGGTGAACCAGCGCGAAAGCAGCACCTGGTTCGGCAGCGGACCGCCGCACAAATAGCCGACGGCGTTGAAGAGGTAGAAAAGGTAGAAGCCCGCCAGTGTGTGGATGGAGCCGAGTCCGATCAGCGCTGTGCCGGCCATCAGGATGCCGGCGATCATCAGGCGGCGCGGTCCGAATCGATCGACGATCCAACCTGCCGCGAAGCCGAGCAGCGGACCGACGACGAGCTTGCTCAGCGCATTGCCCGACGTGACTTGCGCGCGCGACCACCCGAAGTCGCGCACCATGAAGTCGTAGAAAAACGGCAGCCCGTAGAGCGCGATACCCACGATGGAGAACAGCGACAGGAACGACGTCGTCGCGACCTGGAGCTGGGCTCGTTCCTGTGATCGGGCGGGCGTCAGTTCAGCGTCGTTCGCCATCGCGCGTCGGGGTGGGAGTCGGGAAAGCGCTCATTGACGGCGCCGGGTTAGACGATATAGTGACGCTCGGCGTGATTGTCCATGTTTGGAACAAATTCCCGTTCGGAGCGTCGTCGCTCCCATCATCCAGGTGGCACAGCGAGGCGCAATGACGGACTCAATTCGCGTGATCGACGCTCACGTGCACTTCTGGAATCCGGGCGCGCTGCACTATCCCTGGCTCCGATCCGTGCCTGCGCTAAGGCGCGCATTTCTGCCCGGCGACTTCGAGTCGCTCGCCTCGCGGGAGATCGACGAGGTGCTGTTCGTCGAAGCCAACTGTCGTCCTTCTGAGTCCGCCCGCGAGCTCGACTTCGTGGACGGCCTCGTCGAATGCGAGCCGCGAATCGTCGGAGCGGTGGCGTATGTCGATCTGTGTGATGCGTCCACTCGCGATCATGCGCTGGAGCAGTTGAGCACGCGAACGGGTATCGTCGGTGTGCGACACAACATTCAGGGCAATCCGCGTGGGTTCAGTCTCCAGTCCGAGTTCGTCAACGGCGTGCAGGCCGTCGGTGCGAACGAGCTCGTCTTCGACCTCTGCATCACGGCCGATCAGTTGCTCGAGGTGACGGAACTCGTACGCCGCTGTCCCGACACGAGCTTCGTGCTCGACCACTGTGGCAAGCCCTCGATTCGCACCGACGATTTCGAGCCATGGGCAACTGACCTCGCTCGGCTGGCCGAATTTGAGAATGTCGCGTGCAAGGTGTCGGGGCTCGCATCCGAGGCGCGCCCGGAACAGCGAACGCCAGAAGGTCTGTTTCGCTATGCCCGTCACGCGATGTACTGCTTCGGTTCACAACGCGTGATGTATGGAAGCGACTGGCCTGTCGTGACCACCGCTGGCGGTGAACAGGCATGGCGCGCGCTCGTCGACGGATTCACCTCCGACTGGACGATGGCCGGCCGACAGGCGTTCTTCTCTGGTAATGCCATCCGACTCTACGGGCTCCGCGAAAATGCCCACAGCTGAAGCTCGTCCGTTTGAAGGCAGAACAGCGATCGTCACCGGCGGCGGGTCAGGAATTGGCCAGGCAATCGCACTTCTCTTCGCTCGGCGCGGCGCCCACGTTGCGGTGCTCGACCTGGCCGCCGATGCGACGATTCGCCAGATCGTCGACGAAGGTGGAGTTGGCATGCAGATCGAGTGCGATGTCTCGAAGCAGAACGCCGTGCTATTGGCGTTCGATAGGGTGGCGTCTGCGTACGGAGAAGTGGACATCCTGGTCAACAGCGCTGGCATCGCACACGTAGGCACGGTCGAGACCACCTCCGAGGAGGACCTCGATCGGATCTACTCGGTGAACGTGAAGGGCGTTTACAATTCTCTGCGCGCGGGCGTCGCGGCGATGAAGGGACGGGGTGGCGCGATCCTCAACATCGCATCGGTTGCGTCGATCGTCGGCATTCCCGATCGGTTTGCCTACTCGATGAGCAAGGGTGCGGTGCTGACGATGACCTACTCTGTCGCAGCTGACTATGTGGGGCAGGGAATTCGATGCAACGCGATCTCACCCGCGCGCGTGCACACGCCCTTCGTCGATGGCTTTCTCGCGAAGAATTATCCGGGCGCCGAGAAGGAGATGTTCGACAAGCTCTCACGTACGCAGCCGATCGGCCGAATGGGCCAGCCAGCGGAGATCGCCGAGTTGGCGCTGTTCCTCTGTTCGGACGCGGCATCATTCATCACTGGAAGCAACTACGCCATCGACGGCGGATTCGTCTCACTCAAGATCTAGACATGAAGCTCATCCGAATTGGTCAACCCGGCGAAGAGCGCCCGGGCATTCTGCTCGCTGGCAACCAGCGCATCGACGCATCGTCATTCGGCGGCGACTACGACGAGACATTCTTTGGCGGCGACGGACTCGCTGAATTGGCGCGATGGGCGGAGACCGACGGCAAGACCGCTCCCACCGTGAGCAACGACGAACGACTCGGGCCTCCCCTCTCTCGTCCGAGCAAGATCATCTGCATCGGCTTGAACTTCAAAGACCATGCGCTCGAATCTGGCGCAGCGGTGCCGACGGAGCCTGTCGTCTTCATGAAGGCGACGAGCGCGATCGTCGGACCGAACGACGACGTCATCATCCCGCGCGACAGCGTGAAGACCGATTGGGAGGTCGAGCTCGCGGTCGTCATCGGTGCGAAGGCGAGCTATGTCGACGAGGAGAATGCGCTCGACCACGTTGCGGGATACGTGCTGCACAACGACTACTCGGAGCGCACCTTCCAGCTCGAGCGCGGAGGGCAGTGGGTGAAGGGCAAGAGCTGCGACACGTTCGCACCGCTCGGTCCGTTCATCGCCACGCGCGATGAGATTCCAAATGTCGGCGACCTCTCGATGTGGCTCACGGTGAATGGCGACCGGAAGCAGAACGGCAATACGCGCAACCTGATTTTCGGTGTGCCGACGATCGTCAGCTACGTCAGCCAGTTCATGACGCTCCTTCCCGGCGACATCATTTCCACAGGCACGCCAGCCGGCGTCGCGATGGGCCACAAGCCGCCGCGCTTCCTCCAGGACGGCGACGTCGTCGCACTGGGCATCGACGGACTCGGCGAATCTCGGCAGAAGCTGCGCGCCTATCGTTGATGCGATGACCAGCCGCACGATCATCGCGATGGACGTTCTGGACGTCCGCTTTCCGACCTCCGAGCATCAGGACGGCTCCGACGCGATGTTCCCCGACCCGGACTACTCGGCGGCGTATGTCGTGCTTCGCACCGACGCTGCCGACGGTCTCGAGGGACACGGCCTGACGTTCACGATCGGCCGTGGCAACGAGCTGTGCGTCGCCGCGGTTGATGCATTGCGGCCACTCGTGATTGGCTTGACGCTCGACGACATCACGGCCGACATGGGCGCGTTCTGGCGACGCATCGTCGGTGATTCGCAGTTGCGCTGGGTGGGGCCGGAGAAGGGCGTGCTGCATCTCGCGACCGCGGCCGTCGTGAACGCCGTGTGGGATCTATGGGCGAAGGTGGAAGGCGTGCCGCTCTGGAAGCTCCTTGTCTCGATGAGTCCCGAGGAGTTGGTGCGGTGCATCGACTTCCGCTACATCACCGATGCGATCACGCCGTCGGAAGCGATCGAGCTCCTGCGTCGCAACACGGACACGCGTGCCGCGCGCGAGGCCGAACTCATTCGCGACGGCTATCCTGCGTACACGACGTCAGCTGGCTGGCTCGGCTATTCCGACGACAAGGTTCGTCGGTTGTGCAAGGAGCGAATCGCTGACGGATGGTCGCACTTCAAGATCAAGGTCGGACGCGATCTCGCGGACGATATTCGCCGCGCCGGCATCATCCGCGAGGAGATCGGCCCCGATCGCAAGTTGATGGTGGATGCCAACCAGGTGTGGGACGTCGGCGAAGCCATCGACAGCATGCGTGCGCTCGCCCGCTTCGATCCGTGGTGGATCGAGGAGCCGACGAGTCCCGACGACGTGCTCGGTCACGCGACGATCGCGCGAGCCATCGCGCCGATCGGCGTAGCGACGGGCGAGCATTGCCAGAATCGCGTCGTGTTCAAACAGCTCATGCAGGCGAGCGCCATTCGCTTCTGTCAGATCGACAGCTGCCGATTGGGCGGCGTGAACGAAGTGCTCGCAGTGCTCCTGCTCGCGGCCCGGTTCGGCATTCCCGTCTGTCCGCATGCCGGCGGTGTCGGGCTGTGCGAGTATGTCCAGCACCTCTCGATTTTCGACTACATCTGCGTCAGTGCGTCGCTCGACGATCGCATCGTGGAGTACGTGGATCACCTGCACGAGCACTTCGTCGATCCAGTCATCATCCGGGGTGGACGCTACGTACCTCCGACCGCAGCCGGTTACAGCATCACGATGCGGCCGGAAAGTCTGCGCGACTACAGCTACCCGGACGGCCCGGTGTGGACGGAACGTCTTGCTCGAGGGAAAAGCCGATGAGCACCATGCGCGCCGCAGTGCTCGTCGATGTCGGACGCATCGAGGTGATGGATGTTCCGCGCCTCGATCCATCGCACAGCGAAGTGCTCGTACGCGTCCAGGCCGTCGGGTTCTGTGGCACCGACATCCAGATCGTCGCCGGCCACGGCAACTACAACCTCGACGCACTTGGCCGCCCGGTGCCTCTCGCCGATGAGCCGCAGATACTCGGGCACGAGATTGCTGGCGTCGTCGAAGAGGTCGGCCGCGACGTGCGCGACCTCGTCGCCGGCGAGCGCGTGATCATCGACCAGGGACGCACGTGCATCAGCGAGCATCGCACGCCGGTCTGTGAGTTCTGCACCAGCGGCGACTCGCATCAGTGCGAGGACTATCGCGAGCACGGCATCACGGGGCTGCCCGGCGGGTTCGCGGAGTTCGTGACGGTGTCTGCACTCAACGCGGTGCCGCTGCACTCCACCCTCGCACCGGAGCACGCGGCGCTCGCCGAGCCACTCGGCTGCATTCTCCACTCGATGGCGATGATCGGTCGTTCGGCGTCGCGCTATCGGCTCGAGAAGGCGTCGGGCGATCGCGCTGTGCGTACGGTGCTCATCTGCGGCGGCGGACCGGCCGGCCTCCTGTTCCTGCAGCATCTGCGCGCCGTCTCGAACTTCGACGGATTGGTTCTCCTCAGCGAGCCGAATGCGGTGAGGCGTTCGCTTGCCGAGCGGTGGGGCGCTGTGGCGATCGATCCGTCGGCGGGTGATTTGACGGAGCAGGTGATGGAGCGCTCGTCAGGTCGCGGTGCCGAGCTCCTGATCGAAGCATCGGGATCGGGCGCGCTCTTTCGCGACATCCCGGGCTCGATTCGGAAGCAGGCCACGGTGCTGCTCTACGGTCATGGCCACTCGGGGGTGGAACTGAGCGTCATGAACCAGGTGCAATTTCGTGAGCCGACATTCGTGTCGCCGGCTGGCGCGTCTGGTGGGCACGACACGGATGGACGTCCGGTCATCTATCGCCAGGCGCTGCGACTGCTGGAGGATGGAGTGATCGACGTCGCGCCGATGATCACGCATCGGTATTCGTCGCTCGAGGATGTTCCGCGCGCGTTTGCTGGGGAGCATCGGCGGCCGGAGTATGTGAAGGGTGTGCTGCTTCAGTAGTTCGTGCCTGTGTCAAACTGCGGAACCGCCAACTGCTCGACACGGATGGGCACGGAGAACAACCGGATTTTCACGGATCAAGCCTCGTTCGGCCACAACACGCGCACGATCAACAATGAGACTTGCGCGGCACGCCCTGAAATCCCGAATGAACCAGGAACACCAACAACAACCGCATGACTTGAATCATGCGAATTGTTTGGAATTTGCTCCACGTATATCTGATAGGTCTTGCGCCTGTCCGCTCTCTCACGCCACGAGGACGTTCGACCCCCTGCACCATTACACGTTCTCCGCGCAGCGATGCAATTCGTCTTTCAATTCACATGATTCAAGTCAGGTCGTTGCTGTTTTTCTGCGGCCACCGGATTGCCGTCTCTTTGAACTCAAAGGAGAGTGGCGATACGTAGCCGGCCTGAGGCCGTATCCGTGAAAATCGTGCAGTTTTCCGCGTGAGTTCACCCGTGTGAGCTGTTGATCTTCCGCACTACCGTCCGACACTAGCGTGCCGAGTAGATCCGCTCCTCCAGACGAGCGACCGCGCGCCCCATCTCGCCGGTGACAGCAGGCTCGCGTCCAGCCGCTACCGCCTGCATGAACTCCTCGATCAACGGCGCATGGATGTTGGCCGCCGGCGGCAGTGACTCGACTCGCTCTACGCCGCCAATGCGAACCCGCACTTCGCCACGGTTCAACGGCGCAACGTGGATCGAGCCCAAGGTGCCATAGACGTCCAGCGTATCCTGCGGCTCGTTCGACGCATGCGTCACTGAAAGCGTCGCATAGCTCCCACGCTCGAACGAGAGCACGGCAATGGCGGTGTCTTCCACGTCGCGAACGAACGGAGCGACATTCCCTACCATGCTCGAGACGTCACGCACCGGCCCGAACACATCCATGAGGATCTCCAGCCGATGGCACCCGAAGTCGAACATCGGCCCGCCACCCGCCTTTTCCTTGACTGTGAACCAGTGCCGCGGATGATCCGGCGCCGGATCGAAGTACTCGAACGCATTGATCTGCGTCATCACCACCGTGCCGATCTCGCCGGCGTCGATGATGCGCTTGATCCCCGCGATCGCCGGATACATGTGCCGGTAGTAGGCGATGCCGAGCTTCACGTGGTTCGCGCGACACGCGGCGATCATCGCGTCGCACTCCCGCACGTTCATCGCCATCGGCTTCTCGCACAGCACGTGCTTCCCCGCTTCGGCCGCGGCGATCGTGTGCCGCGCGTGGAGGTTGACCGGCGTCGCGATGTACACCGCGTCGATCTCGTCGTCGGCAAGGAGCGTTGCCGCATCAGGATACCATTTACGCGCGCCGAATTCCTTCGCGAATGATTCCGCGAGCTCGGCGCGGCCACGACAGACCGCCACAAAATCGCTGTCGTCGAGATCGCGCAGCGCCGGCGCGACGCGTTTGCGGACGATGTCGCCCGAGCCGATCAACCCCCATCGCAACGACATCGCAGCTCTCCCTTGGCAAGCCTTGTCACACCGCGCGGCGAATTGTACTGTTGGCCGTCGATATTGAACAGAGTGCAGACAAATGAGCAATTGTGCGATAACTCGGATCTGACGCGCATACATGTCCCTCACCGACGTCGCCCGACCCGAACAGCAGCACCACCCGGTCGTCGAGCGTGAGCACGACAAGGACTTCGCCGAGCTCGCGGCGCGACTCGAGCGCGAGGGCCTCGCCGCAGATGCACTCGTCGACGCAGTGCAGGAATTCGAGGTCGCACTCCCGTCCTGGGCGCTCGCCACCGGCGGTACGCGCTTCGGTCGCTTCCCCGGCCCGGGCGAGCCACGCACGCTCGTGGAAAAGATGGAGGACGCCGCGCTCGTCCATCGCCTCACCGCCGCCGCGCCGCGCATCTCACTCCACATTCCGTGGGACGAGCCCGCCGACGTCGACGCACTGCGCGCCGATGCAGCACGACTCGGGCTCGGCTTCGACGCCGTCAACTCCAACACCTTTCAGGACCAGCCCGGCCAGGCACTGAGCTACAAGCTCGGATCGTTCAGCAATCCGAGCGCCGCCGTGCGACGCCAGGCCATCGAGCACCACCTGCACGTCATCGAGATCGGCAAGGCACTTGGCGCCGAGGCGATCACGGTGTGGCTCGCCGATGGATCGAACTATCCGGGACAGATGTCGCTGCGCGGCAGCTTCCAGCGTGTGCGCGAGTGCCTGCGCGAAGTCTACGCCGCCATGCCGCCGAACTGGCGCCTGTTCACGGAACACAAGCCATACGAACCGGCATTCTACGCCACCGTCGTGCAGGACTGGGGCTCCTCGCTCGTCCTCGCCCAATCGCTCGGCGAGCGCGCACAGTGTCTCGTCGATCTCGGCCATCATCTGCCCAACACCAACATCGAGTTGGTCGTCGCGCGGTTGATCGGTGAGGGCAGGCTGGGCGGATTCCACTTCAATGACTCCAAGTACGGTGACGACGATCTCACGTCGGGCTCGATCAAGCCGTATGTGCTGTTCCTGATCTTCCACGAACTGCTGTTGGCGAAGCAGGAGCGGCTGCCCGGCTTCGATCCGGCATACATGATCGACCAGAGTCACAACCTCAAGGATCCCATCGAGGCGCTGCTGCAGACGGTCGATCAGCTGCAGCAGGCGTACGCGAAGGCGTGCCTCGTCGACGTGAAGACGCTCGCCGAACATCAGGCGTCGGGCGACGTGATCATGGCGGAGCGCACGCTCAAGCGCGCGTACGA
>JAQBPV010000032.1 GCA_028287345.1 Gemmatimonadota bacterium | reverse complement strand
TCCGCATTCGCGCCGATGCAAAGTGGAGCGTGCCCGAGCCCGAGCTGGCACTCTACATCAATGCGCGCGGACAGATCATCGGCTACACCATCGCCAACGACGTCAGCTCGCGCGACATCGAGGGAGAAAATCCGCTTTATCTCCCACAGGCGAAGATCTATGATGGCGCGTGTGCGCTCGGCCCCGCGGTACTCGTCACGAATTCACCATTGACGACAGATACCGCGATCGAGCTGCGCATCATGCGCGATGGCAACATGGTGTTCGAGGGCAGCACGACGCTATCGCAACTGCATCGGAAGCCGGTGGAGCTGGTCGAGTATCTCTATCGCGAGACGAGTTTCCCCGATGGTTGCGTTCTGCTCACGGGCACGGGGGTTATCCCGCCCGATGACTTCACGCTGCAATCGGGTGACGACGTCGAGATACACATTCCGCCGATCGGTACGTTGCGCAACACGGTGGCGTGATCAGGCGGGCTTTTCCCACCGCCCTGTCTTCGCCGATTTGAACAGCGCGTCGATGACGGCCATGTTGCCGCGCGCGTCCTCGAGACTCACCGGCACCTTACCCACGCCGCGCACCGCTTCCGAGAATCGCTCGGCCTGAAGGCGATATTGATCGACCGCGGGCAGCGTGATGACCTCACCCGCTGCGCCGACGAACTCGCTGCCGTCGTCAATGAGAATACGGCATTCGTGGTTGAAGGGCGGGCTGTATGGTATTTCGACCTGGATGCGTCCCTCGGTTCCAAAGATTTGCATCATCTGAAACGGCACCAGCTGCATCGAGCAGCTGAACGTCGCCTGACCCGACGGAAATTTCAGCAGCCCCGACGCGAGACGATCGACCTTGAGCTCTGGGTCGTCCTCGATGACGCCGACGACTTCAGTCGGCTCCTCGCCGAACAGCCAGCGCGACAGCGTGATGGGATAGCACCCGATGTCGAGCAGCGCGCCGCCGCCCCAGTCCGGCCGGCTGCGAACGTCGTTCGGGTCGCGACGGAAATAGCTGAAGTGGCCGGCAACCAGACGGAGCTCGCCGATGCGTCCCTCGGCGATGAGCTCGCGTACCGCGGCCCACTGCGGATGCGTGCGCACCATGAACGCTTCGCCGATGTGTACCTGCTTACGGTCGCGGACCTCGATCAGCTGCGCAATTTCGTCCGCGTTGAGCGCAAGCGGCTTCTCGCAGAGTACATGCTTTCCGGCTTCCGCAGCCTTGATCGACCACGGCACATGCAGATGATTCGGCAGTGGGTTGTAGATGGCGTCGACGTCGGGATCGTCGATCAACTCCTGATACGATCCATAGGCGCGTGGGATGCCGTGCTTCTCGGCCGCGGCCTGCGCCTTCGCGAGGCTGCGAGAAGCGATGGCCACGACGGGCGAGTGCGCACTGTGCTGCATCGCCGGAATCACCTTCCCGACGGCAATGTTCGCGGCGCCGAGCACGCCCCAGCGTACGGGCTCGTGTTCGTCGACCACTGGTGTGGGAATTCGCGTCGTTTTCATTCGGTGGATTCTGTAGACGCAGCGCGCTTCGCGACAGGGTGTGATTTGCCAGCACGCCGTCGTTGCGTCATTCTCCGCTGCGCCGCGCAGCGACGATGCGCCCACTCACTAACCAATCACATCGATGACCATGGCCAACTGGAACGCAGTCACCATCCCCGATGCACCGCCGCCAAAGGGGCCGTACAGTCCCGCTGTTCGCGCTGGCCCATTCGTCTTCGTGAGCGGTCAGGTGCCGCGCGATCCAGTCACTGGTGAACTCGGCGGCGACGATGTGGCAACGCAAACGCGAGTTACGCTGTCCAACGTTCAACGGTTGATCGAGCAGGCCGGCGCAAAGTTGAGCGATGTCGTGAGCGTGACGGTCTATCTCGCGAACGTCGATGATTGGGGTGCGATGAACGAGGTATACAAGGAATTCTTCACGAGCCCGTTTCCAACGCGCACGGCAATGGGCGTCGAGCTGCGAGACATTCTTGTCGAGATAAATGCAATTGCATATGTCGGCGGTGTGGCCTAACGACGAGGCAATTTCCGCGCGGAGCTCACGCCGGAACCCCAGAAGCAGTTCGTCGCCAACGTCCAACAGGTCGCCGAGCCGCGGGCCAGCGGGAAGAAGGGCAGGGGTACAAAGGGGCATGTTGGCGGACGCCAAAAAAATATTCGCCCAGCTCCCAACAGCTTCTGAGGTGTCGGGGTAATAGTGAGTAGCGAAGGGGAGTGACCTGGGCGCTGGTGGGGCGCACAGCCACGAACTGGAGCGAACACGGGTGGGTTGGCAGCCAATGTGCTGCCAGCCCATTCGTGCGTATATACTGCAAGCGGCGCTCGGCTCCGGGCGTCTCCCGCAATGTCCCCACTCGAGAGGCCTCGATGCACACGTTCGCACGCGCGGCGTTATTCGCCGCTGTTTGCGCCGCGCCCGCTGTAGCCCAGCAGAGCGCCACCCCCCGCGCGTTCCAGCTCGCCGATTGGTACAAGCTCACCACCGTGAGCGCCCCGGCGATGTCTCCCGCTGGCGATCGCGTCGCCTTCACGGTGACGACGGCGCGCGAAGCCGAGAACAAGCGCCACAACGAGGTGTGGGTCGTTCCGACCTCAGGCGGCGAGTCGCAACGCTATACCTCGCCGAGCACCGAGAGCAGTGCGCCGCGCTGGTCACCCGATGGGAAATATCTGTTCTTCACCTCGTCGCGCGCCGGCGGCAAGGGGAACACCTGGGCCATCCGGATGGACCAACCGAGCGGCGAGGCCACCCAGCTGGAGAAGTATCCGTCAGGCTCATCTCCCGCCGATAACCGGTTCGCCGTCTGGGCCGATGCCGACACCGTACCGGCCGCCGACTCCGCGAAGATGAAGGACGACCTCTTCGCCAAGATGCAGCCGATGGCTCGGCCGCCCTATGCCGCGGTGACCAAGCCGGTGAATGCGGCGCGCTTCGACGGCAAGCACATCACCGACATGCGCTTCAAGTCCAACGACCGCGGCTACGTGCCGTCGCCGAAGGAGGCGCGCGTCTGGCGTCCGTCGCAGCTGTGGATGCAGAAGTTCGACGGCAGCGACAAGGTGCAACTCACGCGCACGGCGTACTCGCACCGCGGCGCGAGCGTGAGCCCCGACGGCCGGTGGATCGCCTTCCTTGCCGACGTCGAGCTTCGTCCCGATTCCGTCGTCGAGCGCGAGCGCGACTCGCTGTCGTACCTGCCGTACGACGCGAAGCGCGACGAAGCCACACGCAACGAGGCGGACCTCTTCGTCGTGAGCGTCGACGGCGGCACTCCGCGCCGTATCGCGCGGTGGATGGGCGCCGAGAGCGATCTCACCTGGTCGCCGGACTCGAAGCGGATCGCGTTCATCGGCCGGGAGACGCGAGTGGCGTCGGCGCGTATCTATCTGGTGGACGTCACCGGTGGAACTCCGAGCAACGTCCTCGCGTCGTCGTTCAAGTACGAGCCATCGGCAGTGGAGTGGCTCTCTGACGGCAACCTGCAGTTCAATGCCGACGTGGGCGGCAGCAGCGGCCTGTTTCGCCTGAACACCGATACCAGGCAGTCCACACAGCTGCTCGGCGGTCGTCGCAAGATGAACGGCTTCAGCTACGATGCGGCGGGAAAGCGCGTCGCCTTCATCAGCACGAGCATGACGAAGCCGACGGAGCTCTTCATCGCCGATGCGGATGGGAAGAACGAGCGCCGGCTCACCAGTTTCAACGACAAGCTCGCGAGCGAAGTGGCGTTCAGCGATGCGGAACGGATCACCTACAAGTCCGTAGGTGGCCTGGAGATCGAAGGCTGGTTGATGAAGCCGTACGGATATCAGGCGGGGAAGAAGTATCCGATGGTGCTGTACATCCACGGCGGGCCGCACTCGCAGTACGGGGAAGGATGGTTCGATGAGACGCAGAACCTCGCCGCACAGGGGATGTATGTCCTCTTCACGAATCCGCGCGGCTCGAGCGGCTACGGCGCGGACTTCACGTTCTCCACGCGCGGACGTTGGGGTGCCGAGGACTACCAGGAACTGATGAAGGCGGTGGATCTGGTGGCGGTGCGTCCGGACGTCGACTCCACGCGGATGGGCGTCACCGGCGGATCGTATGGCGGGTTCATGACCGCATGGATCACCACCAAGACGAACCGCTTCAAGGCCGCGCAGACCGATCGCATGATTTCGGACTGGACGTACTGGTATGGCGCGAGCGACGCACAGGGGCTCACGGAGTTCGAGTTCTACGGCAAGCCGTGGGACAACTTCCGCATGTACGACGATCTCTCGCCGATCCGGCATGTCACCAAGGTCAGGACGCCGACCCTGATGGTGCAGTCGGAGGACGATTTCCGCACGCCGATGGGGAACGCTGAGCTCTGGTTCATTGCGCTGAAGAAGCAGAATGTGCCGGTCGAGCTCGTGCGGTATCCGCGATCCACGCACGAGCTGTCGAGGTCGGGTGAGCCATGGCTCCTGGTCGATCGGCTCGGTCGTCTTCGGCAGTGGTTTTCCTTCTGGCTGCAGGATGAGGGTCGGCGGAACACGACGGCGAGCCGCTAAAGCCCCCGCTGAATCGACATTTGGGCAGTTGGCACGAAGCGTGACCTTCCAACCAGCCATGA
>JAQBPV010000278.1 GCA_028287345.1 Gemmatimonadota bacterium | reverse complement strand
GTCCCGCAGGCCAGCGTTTCGCCCTCGACGCCGCGCTCGAAGGTTCGCATGCGCCAGCCGCCGGACGCATCCGGCGACACGAAGTTCACATTCGCCCCATTCGGCAACGACGCCTCGTGGCGCAGCGGACGGCCTCGACCCACCACATCCACGGTCGAAACATCGTCCACGCGAACCACCAGATGCGGTACGCCGGCCAACGCGTACCCAATCCACCGCTCTCCCGGTTCCAGCCGAAATGGCAGCGCGGTGCGGATGTCGGTCACGGGTTGGAGGTCGACTTCCGGGCTGTCAGTGAGAAGCCGGACCCCGAGCACGCCAGCGTCGGTCTCCATTCGGAATTCCCTCCCCGACGCCGTATCGAGTATCCCGAGCTCGGACGCGAGACGCGTCGAACAGAGCGACGCGTTGCCGCACAGGTCGGCCGGCGAGCCGTCGCTGTTCAGGTACGTCATCCGGAAATCGGCCACTCGCGACGGCTGCAGCAACACGATTCCGTCGGCACCGATGCCGGTCGCGCGAGCACAGATCGCCTGCACGGTGGCCGGTTCGACCAACTGGTCGGCGGGCTCCCGCGTGGCGTCGACCATGACGAAGTCGTTGCCAGAACCGCTCATCTTGTAAAAGGTGCGCCCCGTGGGCAGCATCAGACAGCGCCCGTGAGCGCCCACCAGCGAAGCCGCCAGACCATCCAGACGGCTTCACGGACGATCTTCTTGGACATCTTGCTCGTCCCCTCAGACCGGTCCACGAACACGATCGGAATCTCGGCAATCTTGAAATGCTTTTTCCAGGCGCGAAAGCTCATCTCGATCTGGAACGCGTAGCCGTTCGATTTCACATGATCCAGGTCGATCGCCTCGAGGACAGACCTGCGAAAGCACTTGAAGCCCCCCGTCGCGTCCCAGAGTTGAAGTCCCGTGACAGCCCGGGCGTAGATGTTCGCGCAGTAGCTGAGGATGAGGCGAGTCATCGGCCAGTTGACGACTGTAACGCGCCCATGCTGATAGCGAGACCCCAGGACGAGGTCCGCGTTCTTGATGGCCTCGAGAAACTGCGGGAGGTGGATGGGATCGTGGGAGAAGTCGGCGTCCATCTCGAGGATGTACGCATAGTCCCGTTCGAGCGCCCACCTGAAGCCGGCGATGTACGCCGTCCCCAACCCCATCTTCTTCTCGCGATGCAGGATGTGAATGCGGGAGTCTTCCGCGGCTCGCGTATCGACGACGGCGCCCGTGCCATCGGGCGAGCCATCGTCGACGATCAGCATGTCGATGCGGTCGTCCTGCGAAAGCACGCGATCGATCAGGCGTTCGATGTTCTCGCGCTCGTTATACGTGGGGACAATGACGAGTGCTCGGTCGCCCTTCACTTCAGGCGACACGACGGCGACGCTCCACGATGACGCCTGCGGCCACGGCACCCAAGGCGAGCATCGCCGCAATGATCGTCACGAGCTTCCCTCTCGGATAGGCTGGGTCGGCAAAATCGAGCTGCACGCTGGTGGCACCGGCCGGCAGCGGCACGCCGATGAAAGTGTAGTCCGCCCGTACCGCCTTGGTCGACTTCCCATCCACCGTGGCCGACCACCCCGGAAAATAGTTCTCGGACACCACAAGCGCGGAGCCCGCGGGCGCGGGTCCGCTGAGGGTGAAGCCCATGTGTCCAGGATCGTACTTCGTCACCTTGGCCGTGAGGGCGAGTGGCTCCGGTAGCGCCGTCAATGCAGCTGCGGCAACAGCGGCCGTCGAGTCGACGATGGCCACACGCAATGGATCGAAGCGCGGGTTGAGAATCGTCTCCAACGCGGTCTGATCGCCTGCCTTCACGATGGCCGGAACGACCCATGCCGGAGGATTGTCGCCGGGCACACGATAGAGATACAGCGTCGAGCCGGCGGCGGTCTGCGCTGGCCCGACGAGCTTCGTGAATCCTGCCTCGCCGATCTCAGTGTTCGTGTAGAGATAGCGAACGTTCGCCAGGCGCCAGAAGGCCGGGTTGAGCTGATTCCTGTACCCCCCTTCTCCATCTGGCGATCCGAGCATCCGGTATCTGCCGATCTCGTTGCCATGATAGCCGGTCACGAGCCGAATCTTGTGCACCATCAGTCCGTCGTAGGCGAGATTGGGATCGTGGAACGCCCATCCCTGCTCTGTGAGCGGTACGGCGAGCACTCGTCCCGGCGGTGCCGTCTTCAGATACTCCGTGGCCGGGTCGCCGGCGTAGATGACCGACGCCGGCGGTGAAAACAGCCAATAGTAGCGGTCGATCGACCAGAGATCGATGGCGACGATCGCCGCCAACAGCGCCCCGAATACAACCGCAGTCACTCGGCGACGCTGATAGAGGAAGACCAGACCGCACGCGAGCCCGACGACGAGGAAGCTGCGCCATGCGCCAAGCGCCACCGCGCCTTGATTCGCGGCGATCATGGCGTCGCGCTGATCTCCGGCGTAACCCGATGCGATCGACTTGGCGATGTTGGTGAACACGCCTACGGTGGCAAGCAGTGCGACAGCCGCGCCGCCCGCGAGCCAGCCGATCACGAAGCGTCGTGAGACGCCTTGGCGCAAGATCCGCTCGGTGCCAATGGCGGCGAGCACTGAGACCGCCATCGCGACGACCATCAGCATTGTGCTAGGCGCCCGGAAGAACTTCGTGCCGGGCACCAACTCGTACACGATGCGATAGAAGGGCGTGTTGCCCCCCAGCGCCCAGAGCAGAGACACGACGAGAGCGCCGATCCAGAACCGGCGGAAGCCACGCAGAGCGCTCAGGCCGAACGATGCGCTGGCGAGCACGAGCACCCCCACACCGAGGTATTCGCTATGGAGATGGATGACGTTGCGTCCCCAGTACTTGGTGAGGATTCCGCTGAATTGCGGGAGGTACACATTGACCAACTCCTCGATGGGCAGCGAGTAGCTCGTCGCATACTCGTATCCCTTTCCTCCGGCGCGCGGCGAGAAGGGGATATACTCGATGGCCGGCATGTACTGCACGGCACCCATGGCGAACCCAATCGCGATGCTGACGGTGGCCAGGCCGAGTCGCTTCAGGGCGACGCTGCGGGGCAGTCCCGGCTCACCGAACGCGAGCAGCAAGGCAAACGCGCCGCAGGTGAGCAGCATGTACTGGAGCAACTGCGGGTGTGGACTCAGAACGGCGAGGCCCACCGTCAGCGCAAGCACGCCCCACGCCCAGAGTCGCCCGTCGCGAATGCCATACGTGAGCATCCAGAGCGCAAGCGGCATCAAGGCGCTCACGAACAGCTTGCCGTCGTGACCGGGGGAAACGAGGTCAGCGACGGCGCCACTCATCATGAACGCGATGCCTCCGACGAGCGCGGAGATGAACTGCAGCCGCGATGCGCGCAGGAACCCGTAAGTGAAGCAGCCCGCGAAGAAGACGTGAAGAATGAATCCCCACGTCATGCCGACGTCGGTGGGCAGCAGTTGCCGCAGCAGCGCGGTCGGATAGAAGATGTCGCCGACACCCATCGCGGCGATGTACGGCATTCCGCCAAACAGGTACGGATTCCACTGCGGAATCCCCTGCCCTGCCTTCAGTGCCTGCCCTGCAAAGTCACGAACGGGAAATCCGCCGAAGTACTGATCGCTGCGTGGATTCACCAGGAACCCGCCGAGGACGGCGGGCCACGCGAGCATCAGTGTGCAGACGGCGTATGTGAGCGCGGCCCAGAGCGCGGCAAACCGCGGCGCGACTGGAGCGGACTCCGGTGCGTCGCGGCGAGTAGGAGGTATCATCCTGCAGCTGGAATTTCAGGGAACCGCGCAGCCAGCGAGACTGGCGCGCGGGGTCATGCGCCAATCCCCTAAAAGTGGCCGGGTGGCAGGCGTCTCGCCAGTGACTCAGCTCGGCGGAATCCTGGCGAGGTCACACTCAACGAAAGACGTGCACGGCGCCTGCTTCATCCGTGACGACCGCGACGCCGAAGCGATCGAAGGCAACGCGACGCGGAGCACCGAATCCCGTGATCACTTTCACGACTCCGCGCGTCACGCGATCGATGATGGTGATCGATGCCGCAGACGGCTGCGTGATCCAAAGATGAGCACCATCGGGCGAGAGGCCCATGCCGAACGCGCCCGAAACTGCCACCGAACCCTTGACGGTCAGCGTCGAGGAGAGCACCAACAGCCGGCCCTGCTCGTCTGCGACGTACAGTTCGTCGCCAGCTGGCGAAACAACGACGTCCTGAAGCGTTCCGGTCACCCCAGCCAAACCGATCGTCACTCCGGTCTTGACGTTCACAGCGGAGAGTCCGCCGAACATCGACGTGACGTAAAGTGTCGAGTCGCCGAGTCCGAGCGCCAGGCCGTTTGCGACGCCGAAGCCGGTCGACGTGGACATGATCGAAGCCGTGGAGACGTTGTAGATCGCCAGCTCACCACCAGTCGTCGTCCAGTACGCCCTGGAGCCATCGCGAGAAACCAGCGTCCTGATCGTGGTTGCGAAGAACGGAAACTTCTTCGTCTGCTGGCCGGCTGCGACGTCGATCACGCCAATGCTGTTGTCGAACTGATTCGCCACGAAAGCGGTGACGCCGTTTGGCGTGACGCTGATACCGGTCGGCGTACTGCTGACGGCAATCTGCGACACAACGGTTGGGGCGGCGGTGATGTTCAGCCGAGTCACCGAGCTGTTGTCGAGTTGCGTCACGAGCGCCTGCGTGCCACTGACCGCAAGTCCGAATGGCCTGAATGGGACCGAAACGGTCTGTCTCGAGTTGCCACTGGGATGTCCGGTGATCCCGACAGTCCGCGATGCGGTTGCCGTTCCGGCGGATGCGACCACCGAAGACAGGCCCGGGCCTACGCCAGTAACGACGCCGCTAGAGTTCACGGTGATGGCGGTGCCCTGAACGGTGTACACGAGAGCCGTCGTCCCAGCGATCGCGTTGCCGTACTTGTCGGCCTGCGTCACCGTCTGCGCCTGAGTCTCACCCTGCTTCAGGAAAAGCGTGTCGGTGGCGGCAAAGCGAATGACAGCGGCCACGTCGGGGGTTCCAGTTGCGGTCAACGTTTTTGCCGATGTGTTCCCCGAAGAAGCGGTAAGGACGTTTGCGCCGGCGATCGTTCCGAGCGTCCACGCGGTGGTAGCCACACCGTTGGCGTTCGTGGTCGCAGTCGTCGGCGTAACGCTACCACCGCCCGACGTTACCGCGAAGCTAACGGTAGCACCCGCGACAGCGCGGCCGTCTCCATCCTGTACCAAAACGGTCGGCGCTGCGGCGACGGCGGTTCCCACGACGGCACTCTGTGCATCACCAGCGACGATGACGAGGGTTGCCGGTGACCCCGCCGGTGTGGTCGTTCCGCCACCGCATGCGCCGAGAAGCAACGATGATACGATGCACAGTGCGCTGAGTCGAGAAACCAAAGCCATCTGAACCTCTACTATTTTTGTGTGCGCTAACCGCGCGAGATGCCGTTACGAATGACGTCCGTGTACAAGCGAGCGTAACGTTCGGCAGCCGCGTCGGGGCTGAAGACGCGCGACGCATGCTCGCGTCCCGCAATGCCCATCGAGCTGCGCCGACCAGGATTCTCGAGTAACTCGTCGAGAGCATCAGCCAGTTTACGCTCGTCCGCAGGAGGCAGCAAGACGCCGGAAACGTCCTGCAGCACAATGTCGGGCAATCCTCCAGATGCGAAACCAACGACCGGTGTTTCACTGAGCAATGATTCGACGGCCGTTAGACCGAGACCCTCATCGAGCGCAGGAATGACGTGGATCGCTGCGCGCCGGTATTGCGCTGCAAGATCAGCCTGCGAGAGAATCGGCAACCATTCGATGCGATCCGACAAGCCCAGTGAGTGAGCCAACTGTACGACGGCTGTATCATCGATGCGTCCTGCACCCACCACCGTGAGTTGACATTGCTGCTTCATTTGTGACATAGCTCGCAGCAGACGCGCGAGGCCCTTCTGCTCCGACAACTTCCCGATGAAGAGAAGGCGCCGCTCGTCACGTGATGTTCCGGGATGAAAGAGGTCGGTCAAGACGGGCATGGGGGCGACGATCACCGCACGGGACGCGGTAAGCTCGTTCGCTTCCGTCGCCAACCAGCTCGACACTGCGGTCATCGCTCCAGCATTGCGCGCGACGCGTTTGAAGAGTGATTGGCCCGCCGCGGCATCTCGTGTCAGTCGCAAGTCGGAGCCGTGCATCGTCACCAGAAAGGGCGTGCCGCGCATCCGGCGAATCACGTCTGCCACCAGTCCGGCGGGAAACCACCAGTGCGCATGTATCGCATCCACCGACTCCTTGCGCGCAATGCGATGCGCGGCGAGGAACGCGGCGGCGAGATACGAGAGCATCGTGATCTTCCCGGTCATGCCCGCACGAACCTGCGCGCCCATCGTTCCCGTGTAGGCAAGTGTCTCGTAGCGCGATGGCGCATATCGAAAGCGATGCACCGTCACGCCGTCGATCACGTCGACCTTCTCGAGACCCGGACCACCAGGCGCCGAGACGATGACATCGATGCCGCGATGCCGAAGCGCTACGGCGAGATTGTGAATGAACGAGCCAACCGGATCTCCCTTGTAGCGCGGGTAGGCGTGCGCGAGAAAGAGGATGCGCATGCGCGCGGCATCAGCCATCGATCGCGCGACCCGCAGCGTCCCGGATCACCATCGGTGCTTCAGCCGTGACCATGACGCTACCATCGGGGCGGACGCCGGCGGCATGCGCGGATCGTCTCGCCTTGCGCCACGCGACGATCTCGCCCAATGGCGCAAACCATGGCTCACGCTGGCTCAAGCTCACAACGAGCCGGCGATACGCGTTTGGTGCGTCGGGAAATCCCAGCGCGGGAGTCAGGTTCGGATGCCAGATGCCGACCCAGAGTCCATTCACGGCGCGACTCGCGTCTGCAAGCGTGAGTGCGTCATCGATCCACGCATCGGGATCTTCCACGCCACGGTACTTGCTCAGCGCGCGATCCATCCAGGTGAATGGTGCTTCGTCGATGCGTGTCGGCGCGTTCGCGTCGACATCCCAGAGTGGTATCACGTCGGCAGTGCCGAGCCGGAAACCATTCCTGTCGGCGTAACCGTACGTCGAATCGTATCGGAAGCCGGCGTTCGCCATTCCACGCGGCGTCGAATCAGGGCGCATGCGGAGGTAGTGCTGTCGCACGCCGTACGCGGGCCCGGACAGTGATTGCAAACGATCGCGCTGCGCAGGAAAAAGTGCGTGATCGTCCGACGTCGCGAAGCTCCCATGTAGTCCGATCTCATGACCGCCATCGCCGATGGCGTCGAGAATGCGACGCGTGAGATTCGACTCGGGAGAGTATGTGAGATCGCCCGCTCGTGCCGTGGCAAAGGTCGGACTGCCACACAGCACGAACCATGTCGATCGCACATGATGTTCGGCCTCCGCGTCGAGCAGGCTTCGAATGCCGCGCCACACGACGTCGTGGCCGCCGGTCGCGAGAGCCGCACCAATGACGCGGAGCGCGCGCACCAACTCACCGCGCTTGGCGAGTTCCAGCAAGCGCAGCGATGTGAAGGCAGGCCACCACTGCACCACGTCGAGATCGTGACTCAGTGCGACGGCCCATTGCCGGCCCTTCGGCCATGGATCGATGGAACGAAAGCACCGCGCGCCCGCGGCAGCTCGCACCGCAGATGCGAGCGCCTTCGCGGCAATCGATATCACCGGTTCCCGCTCCGCTTGTGCATTCACGAGCGGCGTCTCCGAGCTCGGAACGCGATTGAACCGGTCGGCCGCCGTGGAGCGCTGTTCTACTGCAGCGAAGGCGACGTCGATCGTGAATGCCAGGAGTCCCCGATCGATGGTGACGACTCCATCGCCCACCGTGATGCCCCAACTCCGGGATCGCAGCTGCGAAAGCGTGCGCAGCTCGGCGACTTCATTGACGTCGACACGGACGACATCGGTGCTGCCCGGGTAGGGGAGCACAGCGGAGAGGTCGACCAGCAGGTCGAGCGCGAATCGCTCGGCGGGAGTGAGCGAGGGATTGGGAGACAGTGCGAGCACGACAAGGAAGTAAGTGGCATACGCCCCTCATGAGAAGGTGTTTTCGCCGTGCGTGCGACCTTGACGCCCCCTCGGCCTCGCGTCACTCTTCGGTGACTCCTCCGACCCGCATCGATGATTCGCAAGAAACGTCTCCCCCTCGGTCACCTCGTCGTCTATGGGTGGCTGCCGAGCTTCATGAAGGTGTGGGCGTATCGGATCTTTCGGGGGTACAAGATCGGGAAGGGAGTAAAGCTCGCCTTCGGTGCCGTGGTCGTGGGCGAACAAGTCGATCTCGCCGACGGTGTGGAGATCGGACTGCTGGCGATGGTGATCGGACGCTCCATCACGATCGGCCGGTTTTCGAGTGTCGGCACGATGAGTTATGTCGCGTGCGAGCGCATTCAGATCGGCGAAGATGCGCGCATTCGCGAGCAGGTCTTCGTCGGCGGACCGTCGCTGCCCGAATCGAGCTTCACGCTCGGCAGCCGAACGATCATCCTGCAACTCGCGTCGATCAACCCGACGAAGCCTGTCGTCATCGGTGACGACACCGGCATCGGTGGCCACTGCCTGATCTTCACGCACGGCGCGTGGAGCAATGCGCTCGACGGATATCCCGTGACGTATGCGCCGGTGACGCTCGGCAAGAGTGTGTGGCTGCCGTGGCGAGTGTTCATCATGCCCGGCACCACCATCGGCGACGGCTCTGTGATCGGTGCGAATTCGCTGGTACAGGGCACCATTCCACCCTACAGTCTTGCAGTGGGAAGTCCGGCAAAGGTCATCAAGTCGGCGCCCGACTTTCCGCGCAAGATCAGCGAGACCGAGCGTCAGGCCCTCGTCGCCACGATGATGTCGGAGTTCGACCGCTACATGGCGTACGAGCACATCGCGATCGAAGTCCACGGCGCCGTGCGGATCTATCGGCCGCGATCCGGCAACGTGAACCGTCTCATCTGGCGCCGAACGACATCGGACGCTGTTGCGGCAGCGCGCGACGACACGGTGCTCGCAGAAGTCGCGCTGTCGGAGAACGAGCGCGCCGACCTGCGCGCCCTCGGTGCGCATTGGCTCGATCTCGCTGGCCGGTCGCGGAGCGTTGGTGGCTCGCCGCTCACGGAAGAACTGGCGTCGTTCATCGGTCGCTACGGCATCCGACTGCCCCGCGACAACGGCTAGCTGCCCGGACGCTCTTCTACCGGGCGACTGCGATCCGTGAACGTGCCGACACCGAGCGCAATCACGCCGGGCAACACTTCGAGCACCGTCCGCCAGATGCGGACGATGACCGCCAAGACGCTCGCCTCGGCGACAGTGGCGACGCCGAACTGTGGCGCGAGGAGGATGAGCGCGCCGTCGGCGACACCGATTCCTGCCGGCGGTGCGACGGCGAGCAGTCCGAGCAGATACGAACCCGTGTAGACGGCGATGCTGCTGACGATGCTTCGCGGCGCGTCAGTGAGCACGGCATTCGTCAACACCCAGAAGGCCACTCCGTAGGCGAGCCATGCAAAGGTCGTCGACACGCCAGCGATGATCACCGCTCGTGCGCCGACGCGTGGAAGCGTGACGTCTCGTCCCGTAAGGCTCTTCACGAGACGGTCCAGACGCGGCAAGATGAATGGCGCGAGCACGAGCGCCGCAACTCCGATCACGACGAACCAAGTGCCCTTGTTGCCGAGTTGTGGAGTCTGTGAAGAAGTCAGCGCGAACACGGCGAGACCGGTGAGCACGTTGACGATCGTGAGCACGACTGCCGAGCCGGTGGCAACGGGAACGGCAATTCCTTCGCGCTGCGACATGAGGCCCATCGCGCCCAGTTGCCAGAGGGAGCCGGGCACATAGCGCGCGAGGTTGGAGCCGAGCCAGATGTACGCCGCCCGCATCGGAGCGAGCCGTCCACCCATCTCGGCGAGCACACGCCGCCAGCTCTCGATGAGCATCGCGTAGGTAAGCAACACGATCAGCGACGCGAGCGCGACGAGGCTCCATCGCGGATGCACCGAGCGTGCGGCGCTGCTGATGTCGGGCAGTTGGCCTCGTAATGCCCATAGCGCGGCGGCAATCAGCCCCAGCGCGAGGCACCACCGCAGTATCCGCAGGAAAGCGCGTGAGATGATCGGTCGGGTTAGAACGAAGCCTGCGTTACTCGCCGCGCAGCCGGATTTCGTCGAGCTGTCGGCGAAGCTCCCGCACTTCCGCGCGTTGCCCGGCAATCTGTTCGCCGAGCAATCCGGTGGCGAAGAACACGCTGCCGAGAATGAGGCATGTCGTGATCACGGTCCAGACCGACCGGACGCCGACGTGTGCGAAGATCAACGCGAGAAGCGCTGCTATTCCCGCAATGAGGCCGACGAGAAAGAGTCCCGCGCCGAGCATGCCGAAAGCCAGCAGCGGCTTCTTGCCGAACTTGAGCTCGAACCACACGGACAGCATGTCGAGCACGCCGATCGGAATGCGCGACAGGCCGAACTTGGACTTGCCGGCGTTGCGCGGATACAGCGGGACGGGAATCTCGGTGACGGTGAACCCCTGGTCTGCCGCAATGACGATCATGAAGCGATGCCAGTCGGGACGGACGGGAAGCCCGTCCATGATCTCGCGGCGGTACGCCTTCACCGAGTTGAGATCCTTCACGGGCACGTTGAACAGCGCTCGGCTCAGACCGTTGTAGATGTTCGAGACGAACGCCTTCTCGTACTTCCCTTCCTTGAACCCGGTGACCATGTCCGCCTGGTCATCGAGGATTGGC
>JAQBPV010000270.1 GCA_028287345.1 Gemmatimonadota bacterium | reverse complement strand
CCGAAGTCGTCCGTCGCGAGCGACGATATCGTCAGGTCGGCGCCGAAGATTCCGGCGCGGATGTTGACGTCCTTCAAGTCCTGCCAGCGGACGTCGACAGGCGTATATCCGCCGATGAGGCCGCGCGACAGGCCGATGAATCGACCCGTGGTGGCGCCGATGATCACCCTGCGATGCAACAGGGCGAAGATTCTGCGCTGCACAGCGTAGGCGAGCAGCCGCTCACCGGGCACGAGAAGTCCGTTCATCTCCTTCAGGCCGGAGCCGACGCTCGCGTCTTCTCCGTCGGGAGACGCCGTTGCTCCAGTCGGGGCAGCGGGGACCACTCGTGGAGCTGGAGCGGCGGCCGACGCTGCAGCCGGTTGTGCGCCGCCCGCCTTCCTTGCCTTCGCGCGACGCCCGCGCTCGGCTTCGACCTCCATCCACGCGTCGATCGGCAACGATTTATCTTGCTCCATCGCCGTGAGCTCGGCGTCGGATTTCGACGCGTATGGGCTTTGATTCGTGTCCGTCATTGATCTTGGGTGCGGTCTGAGAATCGGTTGCGCCAATGATGTGCCATCTCGCTACCTGTCGCTAGCGGAGTTCCGATGACTGACACAAAGTGGGCTGCTGTCGACCAATACCTCAACGAGCTGCTCATCGGCCGCGACGCCGCGCTCGATGGTGCCGTCCAGGCGAGCGTCGCCGCTGGGCTACCGCCGATTGCCGTGGCGCCGAATCAGGGGAAGCTCCTCCACCTGCTCGCGCGCATGCTCCGCGCACACTCGATCCTCGAGATCGGCACGCTTGGCGGATACAGCACGATCTGGCTTGCGCGCGGTCTCGAGCCCGATGGAAAGGTCGTGACGTTGGAGATCGATCGGAAGCATGCCGACGTCGCGGCAGCGAGCATCGCGAACGCCGGCCTCAGCGACACCGTCGAGATCCACGTCGGCAAGGCGATCGACACGCTACCGCAGCTCGAGCACAGCGGCGACGCGCCATTCGACCTCGTCTTCATCGACGCAGACAAGAAGAGCATTCCCGAGTACTTCGAGTGGGCGCTCCGCCTGTCCCGCATCGGTACGCTCATCATCGTCGACAACGTCATCCGCGATGGAGCGGTGGTGGATGCCGATAGCCCCGACGCGGATGTCCAGGGTGTTCGCCGGTTCAACGAGATACTCGCGCGTGAGCCGCGCGTAACCGCGACGACCATCCAGACTGTCGGCAGCAAGGGCTACGACGGGCTCGCGTTCGTGCTGGTGACTGGGTAGCTAGGTGTCGTGCCGACCGTAACCGAGGGACTTGGTCTACCGCCCTTGGTCCGTTCAACAGCCGAGGCCCGGCCGGCCCATGTTGCTGGGGCTGGGACGTGTGCCCGCAGGAACGGAAACCACCCTTGTCATCAACTCGAACTTCTCGGTTGTGATCTGGGCAACGGCAACTCCATCGCGTTTGGCCGGCTCATACTTGAAGCGCGGAATGACGGCCAACACAGCCTCCGCTAACGCGGGAGTGTTGGTGCGAACCACGCGCGCGGTCGTCGCGTCCGGCTTGCCGTCAGCCGTGACGACGAACTCGACCTCGGCCGAATAGCAGCCGCTACCCCGACCACTCGTGTTCGGCTGCCAATCCGGAGCGATGTTCGGCGTGATTTTCTGGACCTTCCTCTCCACCGCACAGTCGCGATAGAGCGGCATGTGCATGGCGAACGTGGAATCCTGCGGACGCAATGCGCAGCCGCCTTCGGCGGAGGTTCCCTTGGCACCAGAGGACGCGCAAGCGCCGGTCAGGGTAGCGGCAAACATCAAAACGATAACCGCAATCGATCTAAGCGACATTCGACAGGGAGCGAGGGTGGGCTCGTTCGCCGGCGTCGGCTACGAACCGTAAAAAAGCCCCCTCGCCGCGGTAATGCAAACAGCGCGCTCTGGCCTGTACCTATCGGCCCACCCAGTAAGACGCCTTGATGAGGAACACGTTGTCGGGCCGCGCGGCGAACAGGTTCCTGTAGTCGCGCACCGCGGTGAAGTTGCCGAAGTCGCGGTCACCCTGATCGCGCGATTGTGTCCACACCAGGAACAGCGTCGACGCCGGACGATACTCCCAACGCAACACCGCGCTCGCGTTGAACGACTTCTCATTGAAGTCGCCGTCGGGGGCACTTCCCGTAAACGCGCGGAACCTCGCATCATAGGACGCCGCTCTCGCTGCACTGATCTCGCGCACGCTCGTATAGCGACCCGCCGTCACAAAGGGCTCCGCATAGAGCTGCATCGAGATCGTGGGGCGCAGTGTCACATCGAGACGACTCGTGAAGCTCAGGAGATCCTGATCGAGATGTCCGAACAGGTAGTGCGTGCTGTCCGCGCCGACGGTGCCGAGCGTCGCCAGGTATTGCGTATTGTCGTGATTGCGCTGGAACCGCGTGCCCAACTCGGCGCTCACGCGCGTGGACGGACGGAACGTGACGTACGGCCGCACGCGCCAGAGTGAAGAGTTGCCTTCGTCGGCAATGGTGTAGATCGCCGCGAAGCTCGGCGAGATACGCAGCCGCGGATTCGCGTTGAGATTGACGAGGGTGTTGTAGGCCGGCGAATAGCGCAGCGCCGGTCCGCCGCGCGCGCAGCGGTCGCAGTATGTCGCCAGCGGATTGTCCACCCACGAGTCGATCGACATTCGCGCGCCGCTCGCGGTGTACGCGCTCAGGAAGGCCTCCCATGTGGAGCCGTTGCGCAGACCGGCTGCAGTCCGCTGTTCCGTGATGAAGAGAGCCGCCGAGGGGTTCCGCAACCCGCGCCACGGCTTGCTCGGCACGAGCTGCGCGTTGGCCTGCAGCGTCTGAAGGTCCGCGCGCGACAGGAAGCCGAGATCGTTCGTCTCGTAGCCTGGAGTGAGATACGTATAGTTCAACCCGCCGCGCAACAGGCCGGAAACCTTGTTCGCCGCGAGAAAGAGCGAGCTTCCGCTCAACGACGTGCGAGACGTATCGACAGCGATGCCGTCGTCCGGTCGCTGGTACGTGTGCGTACTCGAACGCTGCGTGCGCGTAATCGCGCTCGTCGTGCCGCGTACCGTGCTCGTCGCGAGCGAGCCGCGCAGGCTGATCATCCCGTTGGCGAAGCGATGCCGTCCGTCGATGCCCGCGGTGAACGCATCGCGTCGCAGATAGGAATCGATGCTCGGATCGAGCGAGCGATGCACCGTCGTCGCCACGACGCCGAGCGCGCTCTCGCCCTCGCGGAAGTCGCGCGTCGCTCGTGCCATGCCATAGCTGGTCGCCGGCTCGATCGTCGTGCTGCCGACGTTCGTGCGTTCCGTGAACGCACCGAGTACGCCGAGCGATGTGCCATCGGAGAGACGTCCGGTGAGCTTGCCGGCGCCGAGGATGCGCGATGCGCCGGGGACGTCGGCGTTTTCGTCGGTGACGAGGCCGGAGAGCTGCGGTGCACGACCGATGCGACGCGAGTAGAAGATCGATGTGGGATCGTCGCCGAACTGAAAGATGCCCGTGCCCTCGAGGAAGAATGGCCGCTGCTCGGCCAGGAATGTCTCGAAGGCCGTGAGGTTCAACGTCGCCGGATCTGCTTCGACCTGCCCGAAGTCAGGATTCACCGTTGCGTCGAGCGTGAGGTTGGATGTGATGCCGTACTTGATGTCGGCACCCATCGTCGCTTGCTCGGTGCGCGTGTAGCCAGCTGCGCGCAGTGCACTCTGGTTGCGCGTGAGGGCGTACGGTGAGATCTCGATCCGTCGTGGCGAGGACAGGCCGACGAAACCGCCGACGTCGGCGAATTGCGACGCGATGCCGGGCTTCGATCGACGCAGCAGCGGCCAGCTCACGCGCTCGTTGCGTCGCGCGATGTCGCGAACGATCATGATGCCGAATTGATGCTCGGCCGCCGACGCATAGCGCAGCTGGCTGAGTGGAATGCGGAACTCGGCGGTCCATCCAAGCGAGTCGATGCGCGTGGCCACGTCCCACACCGCGTCCCACGAGAGGTCTTCCTGGCTGTCGTCGAACGTGTAGATGTCGCGTTTCACGCCAGCCGGATTGACGGCGAACTCGTAGCCCGTGCGGCGATCGTGATACGAGTCGATCATGATCTTGAGTTGATCGGATGCTGTCTTGACGTCGCGTCGGCTGAGGAGCGCGAGGATGCTGTCGGGCTGCGGGTCGAAGGCGCGGATGAAGACGTAGAGGTTCGCGTCGTCGTAGCTGATCCTCGCCTCGGTAGCGAACGGCAGATCCGCGTCTTCGGTGGGATCGAAGAGTCGGAAGCCCGTGATGCGCGGCACGCTCTGCCACATGGCGTCGGTGTCGTTGCCGTCGATCACCGGTGGTCGCGCGGCGCGCACTGCGGTGGGCGGCACGACGGTGATCGGCGTCTGCGTGAGGACGCTGCGTGGCGCTTGTGCGCTGGCGGCAGTAGCGACGGAAAGCGAGAGCACCGCTGCTATTTTTTTAGCATTCATGATCTGCGTCTCGAGTGAATGGCTTCTTCAAGAGCTTTACTGCTTGAGCATCGACACGGCGGCTGAAAGCACCCGGCCGCGATCTCCTTCCGATGGTATCTCCGCCGCCGCGCTGAAGAACGCGTCGCGCAGTTCCTTCGTGGTGAGCGCACCTGAACTGACCATCGAGATCAGGATCCTGGACCGATCACCCGACGACGAAACCGAACGTGCGGCCTCGATGATGGAGCGTGCGACGTCGGTCGAGCCGGGGGCAAACGGCATCGCGATCATCAGCGCATTGCGCAAGTCGCCAGAGGATGGGATTTGCTCCACGTGACCGAACCACGATGACACCAGTGCGCGGTCGCCCTTGGCGAGGTAATGCGGTGCGATAACCTGATAGAGCCGCGTCTTGTCTCCGCTGCTGGAGACGCCTTCCGACGCCCGCATCACTGCGAGCAGCATGTCGCGGTCATCGGTGTCACCATAGATCTGGAGCACGGCCGCCTTGTCACCGCTCGACCCCATCGCGACGAGCGCACGCTCGAAGGCAGTGACGCCCTGCCGGCTGAGTCGCGCGGTGGGCGCAGCACGCGTGAGGATGGCGCGCATGTCGCCCGAGCTTCCGCGCAGGTTCTCACTCGCGCTTCGCATCACCCTCTCCAACTCGTCGGGTGTGAGCTTGTCGCCGTCGAGCAGCGCCTCGTAGTGCGAACGCTTGGCCCCCGAGCTCGTCATCGTGGCGATGCGACTGAGGACGTTGTCCACGCCGCCCTGCGCACGCCATTGGGCGACACGCGGCTTGACATTGATCCCCGCCTCCATCAGCACTGATGGCAGATAGGTAGCGAACCAGCGGCGCGCGTTGTCGTCATAGTCGGCGCTGCGGCCGTTGTAGCGATACGCCCGCTGCAGCGTACCGTCCGGCCCGCGCGACACAGTGAGCTCGCGATCGTCGGTGGCTGTCCGCTGCCGGAACATCGCGTGCGACCCGAACGCCATGTCGGCGATATCGTCTTCGTTCGGCGTGTACTTGATACGGCCCACGATTGTCGCGCTCGAGCAGCGCTCGCCGTTATATGTCGTGAGGTCGATGACCGCGGAACCGTCGCCGTCATCGTCGGAGTGAATGTGCGTCGTCGTGCCCGAGCCGCTGCCGGTGAAGTGGAAGGTGTCGCAGGTAGGCTGCTTTCCGCTCACCGTCACGAGCTCTGAGCCCGCGGCCGGGAGCTTTGTGCCAAGAACCCCTGCACCCGCGGCGAGTGTGCCGAGCGGCTTCGTCAGTACGCGTGGCGCAAGCGCGGCGGTGTCTGTCTCCTGCGCGGGCAGGATGCTGATCTTGAACGACTCGGGGAAGTAGTCCGTGGCACTCTTCTTCGTGCCGGCGTCGACAGCCACCGTCATGGTGCGCGGAGTAGTCTTCGCGGTGGTCGAGGCGTTGGCGCTCTTGTATGGGTGCAGCGCAGCGAGCGGAACGACGAGCAGCAGGGCAGCGAAGGCGCTCATGAGCGTCCGTCCTTTGCTGAGCGGGTGACGGTCGAGTACCGGGTCGAGGATGGACAGCATGCGCCCCTCGAACTCCGAGCGTCGCGCCATGGCGAGCGCGGCGAAGGCCGGCTGCGCGCTGCGATGGTCGGGTGTGCCGAGCGAGCGAACCATCGAGAGAAGCTCTTCGGCGTACGTGGAGGGCGCGGTGCCGTGACGAAGGACGTAGTCGTCGCACGCGTGCTCGCGCTCGAGCTGCATGCGACGGTTGGCGATCCACACGAGGGGATCGAACCAGAACAGGGCGAGCGCAAGCTGGCCGGCGAGCTGCGTGAGCGCGTCGAGCCGCTTCACGTGCGCCATCTCGTGAACGAGCACGAAGCGTCGGCGCTCTTCGGTCCAGCTGTCGGCATCGTCGGGCAATAGCACGACGGGATAGACGATTCCCCACGTGACTGGGACACCGAGCTTGTCGCCGCGCAGCAGCGTGAGCGGACGATCGATCTGTAGCGTGCTGCTCAGCTTTTGAGCCAGGGACAGCCAGCTTCCGTCGTCGACGCGCGCACCTTTGCGCGCGAGCGTGGCCACCATCGACGTGCCGACGGCGAGACGTACGAGCACGACGACTGCGCCGAGAATCCAGAGTACGAGCAACACCAGACGGCCCGAAATCGGCGCGCGATCAGACGCTTCCTGCGTAACTGTTTGACTCGGAGTAACCGAGCTCACACTCGTCACATGCCGTGCACCGGATGCGCCTGCGATCGACGGCGCGCTGACGCCGCCAGTCGGTGCGGGTGTCGTCGAGCCGCCATCGCTATTCGCCCGTGCGTTGACGCCGGTCGTCGGCAGGTCGACTGGCAACACGCTCGCCAAACGACTCGAGACGGCGACCTCCCAGCGCGGTCCCCAGATGGCGAACAGTGGGAGCAGCAGTTGCACGACGATCGCGCCGACCCAGACCAGGTGTCGTGCCGCAGCTGAGCGGCGGCGAAGCGTGTACGTCAGGACAAGTGCGAGAAGGAGTACGACTGCACCGCGGAGTGCCGCATCGACGAAGATCGGCGCGACGTCATTCAGCTGATCGAGCCAGCTCGAGGGAGACATTTCAGCGGCCCTCCCTCTTCGCTTCTTCGATCAGCTTACTCATGCGATTCAACTCGGCGTCGGACATCTTCTCGCCCTTGATGGCGAGCAGCGCAGCGACGGCCTGTTCGGCCGAGTTGTCGAAGAAGGTCTTCAATAGATGTGAGAGTGCCGATTGGCGTGCGTCGGTCCGGCGCACGATTGGCAGGTACACATAGGTTCGGCCCTCTTCTTCGTGCTTCACGTGGCCCTTCGTCTCGAGGATCTTGAGCAGGGCGCGGACGGCCGAGTACGACGGCGCGTCGGGCAGACTTTCGAGGACTTCCGCAGCGGTCGCTCGGCTGGATCGATGGAGGATGTCCATGATCTGTCGTTCGCGGCGGGAGAGATCTCGGTCGGTGCTTGCGTTGGAATTGGGCACGTGCGGCGCTCGGAGGGAGAGGAAGTGCTAGGATTATAGCATATGCTAGAAAATTAGCAATAGTGGCTTTTTGGATTGGACGGATGGCGCTGATTGCGGGCGGAACTTCGGCATTGCAACAGCTCTCACGGATTCACACGGAAAAACTGCCGGATTGACACTGATACCGCAGAAACCAGTCTGGGTATCCGTGAATATCCGGCAGTTGTCCGCGTAAATCCGCGTGCGCTTCGTCTGTGTGGGCGTACTACCTAGGCACGGCGTGACTCCTCGCGGCCCGCGACATCCAGGCGCGCGAAATCATCGTCCGTCAGCTCGATAGCTGCCGCGGCGACGTTTTCCTCCAGATGCTTCACCCTGCTCGTGCCGGGAATCGGCAGCATCACAGGGCTCCGCTTCAACACCCATGCGAGCGCCACCTGCGCCGGGCTCGCCCCCACGCGCTTCGCCACTTCGTCGAGCACCGTGCCCTCGCGCGCGAGACTGCCCGCCGCGAGCGGGAACCACGGAATGAACGCAATGTTCTCGCGCTCGCAGTAGTCGAGCACCTGCTCGCTCTGGCGCGTGACCAGGTTGTACATGTTCTGCACGCTTACCACGGGGAAGAACTTCTTCGCCGCCTCGATCTCCTCGACGCTCACCTCGCTCAATCCGACGTGGCGAATGAGCCCTTCCTTCTGCATGTCGGCGATGACACTGAACTGCTCGTCGCGATCCGTATTCGGATCGATGCGATGCAACTGCCAGTGATCGATGCGCTCGACGCCGAGCCGGCGAATGCTCATCAGCACACACTGCCGGAGATACTCGTGGCGGCCCAGTGGCAACCAGATATCGGGACCGTGGCGCGTGAGACCGCCCTTCGTGGCGATCACGAGGCCGTCGTATGGATGCAGCGCCTCGCGAATGAGATCCTCGCTGACGTACGGACCATAGGAATCGGCAGTATCGATGAAGTTCACGCCGAGCTCCGGAAGGCGACGCAGGACGCGTAGCGCCTCGTCGCGATCGGCAGGCTCACCCCAGATGCCCTTGCCAGTGATGCGCATCGCGCCGTAGCCGAGTCGGTTCACGATGAGATCGCCACCGATGGCGAATGTACTGCTGTCTGCCGCCGTAAGCTCCGTCATAGCACTGCCCCGTTGCGTCGAATGAAACCTCAAACCAATGCTGCTCCGAGTCAGAGCAACCCGAGGGCCTGCGGATTCGTTCGTATGGCGGAGGCCGCTCTGCAACGAGTCTCAGCGCGGCACATCGGCCGAGGCCTGATACTTCACCTTGCCGCCGACGATCGTGTACAGCGCCGTGGCCGTCGGAATTTCACGCTCGGGTATTGTCATGATGTCCTTCGACAACACCGTGATGTCGGCAAGCTTGCCGACACTGATCGAGCCGAGTTGACCTTCGAGGAAGCTCGCGTACGCATTGTTCAGCGTGTACGCCTTCAACGCCTCGGCACGCGTCAACCGCTGCTCGGGCGTGAACACGGAACCGTCCTTCGTCACGCGTGCGACCATTCCATAAAAGGATGGGATCGGATCCACATCCTCGACCGGCGTGTCAGTTCCGTTGGTGACGATCGCGCCCGAATCCCACAGAGACCTGAACAGATACGACTCGGCATTCGTGCGCGCGACACCGAGCTTCGACGGAATCCACGGTGCATCGGAGATGGTGTGTATTCCCTGCATCGACGCGATCACACCGAGCTGGCTGAACCGCGGCACGTCGTTCGCCTGGATGTGCTGCGCATGCTCGATACGCCAGCGCAAACCTGTCTTGCCCGGATTCGCCTTGAACACGCGCTCGTAGATGTCGAGCGTCTCGCGGTTGGCGCGGTCGCCAATGGCATGCGTGTTCACCTGATAACCGTGCTTTATCGCCACTTCAGCCGCATGCTGCAGACTCTCCGGCTCTTCGAGGGCGAGGCCGGTGCTCCGCGGAAGATCGAGGTACGGTTCAAGTAGCCACGCGCCATTGGAGCCGAGCGCGCCGTCGATCTGCCGCTTGATGGAGCGAACGGTGAGATAGCCCTTGGCGTAGCCCTGCATCTTGTACTTGTCGAGCAGGCTGTCCATCCGCTCATTCGACTCGCCACGCACCATCACGTACAGGCGCACGGGCAGCGTACCCTCGTTGGCGAGGGTCTTGAACAGATCGATCGTCGCGAAGTTGGAGCCGGCGTCGTGGAACGACGTGATGCCCTTCGACAACGCGTCCGCACCCGCCAACGCCACAACGCGCCGCGACAGCGCATCACGCTCGGCGGCCGAGCGGCCCGCTTCGCTGTTAGCGCGCGCAGGACCCGTGAGCCGTTGCGCCGACTCGCGCAGCATGCCGGTGGCGTTGCCATCGACGTCGCGGACGATCTCTCCGCCGGCGGGATTCTGCGTGTCCTTCGTCACACCGGCCAACTCGAGCGCCTTGCCATTCACGAACGACGCATGCCCGCTCGCGTGCGTGAGCACGACCGGATTGTTGGGCGACACGGCGGACAGCGACGCGTGCACGGGATTCCCTTCGACGGCCGGCACGGGAGGACGATCCCACTTCGCCTGATGCCATCCGCGTCCGACGATCCAATCGCCAGGCTTTGCTGTCGTCGCCGCCTGCGCCACCATTGCGACGATGTCGTCCCAAGTGTGCGCTTTGGTAAGGTCGAGCTGCAGTTTCGACTGCCCAAGCCCCATGTAGTGGCCGTGCCCATCGATGAAGCCGGGCACGGCGAGCTTGCCCTCGAGGTCGATGACTTGCGTCTGCGACCGCACGAGCTTTCGGATGTCACGAGTCGTCCCGACGGCGATGATGCGATCACCCTTGATGGCGACGGCCTGCACTTCGGGCTTCGCCGAATCGACCGTCACGATGTGTCCGTTCACGAGCACGAGCGTTGGCGCGGCGCCTTGGGCCCGCACGAGTGCGGGCAGGAAGGCGGAGACGACGAGGAACGCTGTGGCAAATCGTGAGCGGCAGATGCGCATCTATAAGAAGGGCTGGAGTCGCCGAAGGATATCCCTACGACGCCGACGGTGCGAGGCGTCCCTTCTCGTCGATCTTGAGCGTGCCCTTCTTCGTCAGCGGCGTCGGCTCCAGTTCGTCGACCTCGATGCGCAGCTTGTCCGGCGCCACGCGCATCACGGAGACGCGTGCGCCTTCGTGCATTCCCGAGATGCCAAGCTTCGCGAGCTTGGCCGGATCGACGAGCGTGCACGTGAGGCTGCTTCCGATTCCCAACTCCTCATTTTGACCCGACGTCACCTTCGCGCCGAGTTGCTCGGCCACGTCGTTTCGCGTGAGCTGGCTGGATTGCTGTCTGACGTTCTGCCCGACAGCGGGCATGGCGAGCGCGGCACACATGAAGGCAACGCCGAGCAGGCGGGTCGTGCGGCGGGTCGAAGACATGAGTTCCTCCTCTCGAGAGGGGTGTCTCGGACGGCGACCGGAGCGAGCTTCGGTCGGGGCCGGCGGGCATCAGATTTGGCCTTCCTTCGCGCGAAGGTCAAGGCCCGCGCGCACGGTGGTCATTCCGCGTGGCCTCAGGAGGCATTAACCTCTCGGCCATGCCGACAATCGATCGAATCCGCGCCTTCCGAAAGCTCCACGAGTCCGGCTGTTTCGTCATGCCCAATCCGTGGGACGTCGGCAGTGCGCGACTCCTGGAGCAGTTGGGGTTCCTCGCGCTGGCGACGACGAGCGCCGGCTTCGCATGGACGCAGGGCATGCGCGACACGCACGTGGGCCGCGAGCACGTACTCGCGCATCTGCGCGACATGAGCGGAGCTGTCGACGTTCCGTTCAATGCCGACTTCGAGGATGGCTTTGCGATCGCGCCGGAAGGCGTCGCCATCAGTGTCACGCTGGCGACGGCTACGGGGATCGCAGGGTTGTCGATCGAGGACTCGACCGACGACCCGTCGAAGCCACTGTTCGACTTCGACTTGCGGTCGAGCGGATCGAGGCGGCCCGCCGCGCGATCGACGAAACCGGCAGCGCCATCGTGCTGACGGCACGATCGGAGGGTTTCGTCGCCGGACGTCCGGATCTCTCCGAGACGATCCGTCGGCTTACCGCCTACGCCGCGGCGGGCGCTGACTGCCTGTTCGCGCCGGGCATTCGCAACGTCGCCGACATCAAGACGATCGTCGATGCCGTTTCGCCGAAGCCGGTGAACGCGCTCGTGAGCGGGAATTTCACGACCGTCGCCGAGATGGCGGACATCGGCGTGCGTCGCATCAGCGTCGGCGGTGCGCTTGCCCGCTCGGCGTGGACGGGGTTTCTGGAATCCGCGAAGGAGATTGCCGAGCTGGGAACGTTCAACGGCCTGGCGAGCGCGATACCGGGGATCGACCTCGACGGCAAGTTCGCACGCTGATAGCGGGCGTCAGCGTTCTCGCATCCAGAGCAGCAGCGTTCCGCAGCCCAACCGCGCCGCCGTGTACGGTGGCGGGGCGGTGCCTTCGCGCGGATAGAACTCCACTCCCGCCAGATCCTTGATCGAGAGGCGGCTCAAGTCGGAAGGCTCCGTGCGCTCGTCATTGACGTCTGCGTTGTAATTGAGCACACCGTCGATGTACGTCGTGACATAGCACGGCGCACACCGGTCGCTCGCACTGAATGAGCGGCTCCGGCACTGCTTGATCGACGAGGCCAGGTATGTGCCGCCGTTGTCCGAGGCGAGCGGCCGCAACCCCGGAACGCGGCTGATGATCGTGTTCACCAACTGCTCGTTCTCGTGCGATCGCAATTCGCTTTCGGCGATGAAGAACCCGGCTCCCCGTGTGGCGCGACGGCTTTCGAAGTCGCGCAGACCGGGCGACTTGTAGTTCACCGCGGCCCCGACGGTGCGCATCGTGTCGAGCTGCGTCACCTTGAGCGCGTACTCGCGCGTCGTCGTTCGGCCGGACGCGAATCGAACCGTGTCGATCCTGGTGGCATAGCCGGGCTGTCGCACCGAAAGAATCTGATAGCCGGGCGGAATGCTGTCGAAGCTGAACGCCCCCGATCCGTCAGTGCGCGTGCGTCGATCGAGTGATGGCAACCAGAGATCGACGTCACCGAGCGGTGACAAGTCGCCTTGCTGCGTCACGCGGCCCTGAAGCCGGGCCGGCTGCTGCGCGGCGATCGTTCCCAATGCGCCGAGGTTGACGCGCCAGTTGATCTGCTCGACCTCGGACTTCGCTCCAACCGTGACGAGCGTATCCGACACGCGAGTGTTGATTCGGTAGAGTACGAGCTGGAACGCCTTCTCCCGCGGTACGCCACAGAGTGAGAAACGTCCCTTGTCGTCGATTTCGATCGACTCGCCGTCGTTGCGCCAGCGAACGCCGGTGTTCATGATCGTCACGCTTCCCAGCCACGAGCCCGAGACGCGCATGCCGTTCGGCACCCGTGCGACACCCGCGCTATCGACGACCCGTCCGAGGAGGATCGACGTGTTCGGCGGCGCCTGCGGACCGCACAGCGCGCGCATCGCTTCGATTCTGCCCGGCAGTCCGAGCCGCAAATCGTTCTGCACGGTGGGTGTGATGTCGACTTCGGCTCTCGTGATGCGCGGCGAGACGAATGCCGAGAACGAAGTGTCGGCCACCGTGACTTCGTAGCGTCCGGGAAACACGGGGAAGATCGCCCAACGTCCCGCCGCGTCAGTGAGCACGCTGTCGCCGGTAGCCTCGATGGCGACGAGCGCGCCCTCGAGCGGAGCAAGCGTGCCTCGCACAACGACAGTTCCCGCGAGTGGCTTGAGTGGCGATTCCCATTTCTCGCCGTCGGGCCACACGGCCCGGCTGACGATTCCACCGTTGTCGCTCGCCTGTCGGCCAGGCCGGGTGTTGACGACGTCGGAGGACTTTCCGGTGAGGTTGCCAACGCGCGCTTCCCGGCCAGGATCGCGAATCTGCACCATCGCCGGCGTGCGCACATGCCATTCGTCCACGAACACGACGCCATTGCTCATCGTGCGGAAGTGAATCGCGCCGGCCGCGTCGCCGAGGATTGTTTCCGCATTTCCGCCTGTGAAGGAGAACTCGATGCTGCGCAGCGCGGGAACGCCGAGCTCGAGCCAGAGCGTCCCCCTCACGTCGACGATCTTGTCCCGATCACGCCTCGGCTCGAACGCAACGCCGATGGCGCCGGCGTGTGCCGAGTCTCCGTTGCGCACGTTGAAGCAGTGCGTTTCGGCGAAACTCTCGTCGAGGAGGACGTCGGCGTCGGGAGCTTCGAAAGTGTATTCGCGGTTCTGTTCCTGGAGGTATCCGCGCTGGACGAGGACGTTGGGTGGTGTGCGCGTGACGAATGGCCGAGTGGTGCGACCGCTCACTTTCCGGGCGGTCTGCTTGACGACGCGGCTGCGGCCCAGATCCACCCAGCGCTCGTAGCTGATGAGCGTTGCCTCCGCCGGCTTGGCTTCTCGCGCCACGATGGACGCGAGCAACCCCGTGCGCGCCTGCTCCCAGAGTGAGAGAGCAGCCGGGCGATTCTGGTCGCTGGAGCACATCCGGTCGTCGCGCACCACGACGGTGGAGAGCAGCGTCGCGACCTTCGTCATCGTGGCATCGCGCGTTTGCACCGCACTGCGAGCGGTGGGCACGGCGAGGAGGCGAGGCTGGAAGCCGATGCGAACGATGCGTAGCTGCGTCGCGTTGCCGGAAAGCTCGAGTGAGTAGCGGCCAGACGCGTCGGTGATGGTGCGCGCGAGCGTCTGGCTCTGCGCATCGAGCGTGCTGACGACTGCGCCGGAGAGGCTCGCCTGACTCGCGGTGTCGCGGACGACGCCCGTGATGCGTTGCGCGCTGGCCTGACGAGCGAGGAGCGCGATCAACATCAGCACAAGTCCGGCGGCACGGACGCTCGAAGACATGGGAATAGTCTACGAATCGTCCGAATGAATAGCCACTCTGATTCGCTCTGGCGGGGGCTACTGCGCGTCGGCAGGTTTCGGGTTCTGATGACTCCACTTTTCGAGGCGAATTCCGTGCGTGCTCGCGTCTCTCGTTTGACTTTCCTCGTCGCGCTTTTCGCGACCGCCACCTCCGCGCTGGCAACGGCGCAGACAATCGATCCTTCCACCGGCATGCGATGGCGGTCCATCGGGCCGGTGCGCGCCGGACGTGGCCGCACCGTGGCAGGCGTGCCCAGCCAGCCGAACGTGTTCTACATCGGTTTCGACAACGGAGGCGTGTGGCGCTCCACGGACTACGGCTCCACGTGGCTTCCGCTGTTCGACGATCAGCCCACCGGATCCATTGGCGCGATTGCCGTGGCGCCCAGCGATCCGAACGTCATTTACGTCGGCTCGGGAGCGGGAATCATTCGTCCCGACCTCGCGACGGGTGACGGGATGTACAAGTCGACCGACGCCGGCAAGACGTGGACGCATCTCGGCCTGCGCGAAAGCCAGATGATCGCCTACATCGACGTCGATCCGCGTGATCCGAACAGGCTGTTCGTCGCAGTGCTCGGACATCCATATGGACCCAGTGCCGAGCGTGGAATCTTTCGATCGACGGATGGTGGACGGACTTTCGAGAAAGTCCTCTACAAGGACGAGTACACGAGCGGCAACGACGTACGCATCGATCCGAGCAACCCGAACATCGTATACGCCGCGATGTGGCAGCAGCAGCAGAGCTTCATTGAAGGTCAGGGCTTTGGTGCAGGGGGCAACGGCATCTTCAAGTCCACTGACGGCGGCACGTCGTGGAAGCCGCTGACCGAGGGATTGCCTTCCGTCATTCAGGCGAACATCGCCATCGCGTCGAGCAATCCGCGAGTGCTGTATGCGTCTGTGGCGGGTGCGACGCAGCAGAATAGCGTCACCGGTTCGGTGAATCTCTACAAGACGACTGACGGCGGCGAACACTGGTTCCTCGCACTGAATGATCCGAGCTCACCGCTGCCAATGCCGCGTGTGATGGACAATCGTCCGCTCGCGCGTATCGGCGGCGGTGACTTGCCGACGATCACCGTCGATCCGAAGAACGAGAAGGTCGTGTACAGCGTCTCCACCGTGATGTGGCGGACGGAGGACGGCGGCGTCACGTGGACGGCAGTGCGCGGCGCACCTGGTGGTGACGACTATCAGCGTGTGTGGATCAACCCGAACGACTCGAACATCATCCTCGCCGTCGCCGACCAGGGTGGCGTCGTCTCCGGCAATCGAGGCGAGTCGTGGAGCAACTGGTATACGCAGTCCACGGCGGCGATGTATCACGTCAGCACGGACAACGCGTTCCCGTATCGCGTGTGCGGCGGCCAGCAGGACTCCGGCTCGGCGTGCGTCAACAGCAGCTCGGCGGATGGTGAGATCACCTTTCGCGACTGGGCGCCGGTGAACATCCAGGAGTACGGCATCGCCGCGTCCGACCCCAAGGATCCGGACATGGTGTACGGCAGCGCGCGCAACAACGTGTCGCTGTTCAATCGCCGGACTCGGCAGACGACCGCGGTTGGACCGGACATGTCGGTGAAGGGACCGAACGGCGAGAGCTACAACCGCAACGTGCGGACGATGCCGATCGACTGGTCGCCGGTCGATCCGAACACGATGTACTACGTGTCGAACGCCGTGTGGAAGACATCCGACCGCGCGCACAGCTGGACACGTGTGAGTCCCGATCTCGCACGGCAGACATGGCCCGTTCCCGCCAACGCTGGCAAGTACGCGAACACCGTGACGCCAGCACCACTCGGGACCATCACCGCGTTCTCACCGAGCCCGAAGAGCATCAACGTGCTGTGGGCGGGTACCGATGACGGCAACATCCAGGTGACGATCGATGGCGGAAAGAAATGGACGAACGTCACGCCGCCGCAGATCAAGCCATGGACGCGCATCTTCAACATCGACGCCGGCCACTTCGACGTGGGCACTGCCTACGCCGCGGCGAACACGATGCGCGTGGATGACTTCAATCCGCACTTCTGGCGCACGCACGACGGCGGCAAGACCTGGACGGAGATCAACACCGGCGTCGCACCAGGCGTGGTGGTGAACTCCATTCGAGAGGATCCTCGTCAGCGCGGGCTGCTCTACGGCGCATCCGACACACAGGTGTGGGTCTCGTTCGACGACGGCGATCACTGGCGTTCGCTGCGGCTCAACATGCCGGCCATCTCGGTGCGCGATCTTCAGGTAAAGGACGACAGCAGCTGCCTCTGCTCCGACCTCATCGCCGGTACGCACGGTCGAGGGTTCTGGATCCTCGACAATGTGACGCCGCTGCGCCAGGAAGCAGCGCTCCGCTCGGCGTCCTCGTCGCGCTCGGCCTATCTCGTGAAGCCGGCGACGGCGGTGCGCGTTCGCTTCGCGACGAACGAGCCGACCCCATGGCCACCCGAAGTTGCGGCGGCGGAGAATCCGATGCCGGGAAGCATCATCGATTACTACTTGCCGGCCGCGGCGGGGACTGTGAGGCTCGAGATTCTCGACAAGGGCGGGAAGGTCGTTCGGTCGTACACGAGCAACGACAAGGCGCCGTCGCCGGATGCTGGCGTGGATCCCGTAGCGTACAACAAGGTGTGCCAGCAGGCGCCGAACGCGCCGCACTGTGCGTTCCCGCTGTACTGGGCAGCACCGACGCAGGTACTGTCGAATCAGGCGGGCATGCATCGCTTCTCGTGGGACATGCACTACGATCCCATCGTGGTGGAAGGCGTTCCGCCGGGCGAGCCCGCGCAGGGAGCGGTACCGCATCGCACGTATCCCGCGATCAACTCGCCGTGGGCGCCGCCTGGTGCATACACGGTGCGACTGAACGTCGACGGCAAGACGAGCACGCAGCCGCTCGACCTCAAGCTCGATCCGCGCGTGAAGACGCCAGCGGCGGGCTTGGCGCAGCTCGTATCGCTGTCGAAGGAGATGTACGATGGCGCTGTTACTGCGCACGCTGCGCAGGTGAAGGCGCGTGCCCTCAGCGACGGTCTTTCCGGCAACCCAGCGCTCAAGGCGCAGATCGATTCGCTCGCTCCCGCACCGGTGCGCGGCGGTCGTGGTGGCCGCGGCGGTGGCGGTGGTGGATTCGGCGGCGCAGCTCCGGCTGGTCCCCCGACGCTTGAAAGCGTGAGCAATGCGATGCTTGCCGCAGCGATGGCGATGCAAGGAGCGGACGTCACGCCGACAGCGCGGCAGATCGATGCTGCGAACAAAGCGCGTGCGCAGTACGCGATCGTGATGGCGCAGTGGAAAAAACTCGCTCCGAAGTAGTTTCATCCTTCAGTATTCAACGACCCAAATGCGCAGATTGATTCTCGCGACGTTGATCGTCGCCGCTCCACTGGGAGCACAAAAGGCCAAGACCGACGTCATCCTCACGTCGATCGACGCACGCTCGGCGCACTATGCCGACGTCGCAAAACAGATCTGGGGATTCGCCGAGCTTGGCTATCTGGAGACGAAGAGCAGCGCCCTGCTCCAGTCCGAATTGGAGAAGGCCGGCTTCAGGATGAATCCGGGCATCGCCGGTATGCCGACCGCATTCACCGCCGAGTATGGAAGCGGCAAGCCCGTCATCGCCATCATCGGCGAGTTCGATGCGCTGCCGGGCCTTTCGCAGGACGCCACGCCAGAGCAGAAGGCGCTCGTCGTCGGCGGCGCAGGCCATGGCTGCGGACATCATCTGTTCGGTACCGCGGCGGCTGCGTCGGCAATCGCGGTAAAAGAGTGGATGATCGCCAACAAGATCACCGGTACGCTGCGCTTCTATGGAACGCCGGCGGAAGAGGGTGGCTCCGGCAAGGTCTACATGGTGCGCGACGGTCTGTTCGACGACGTCGACGCCGCCGTCACGTGGCATCCCGGCGACCGCAACGAGATCACGGGAACGAGCTCGCTCGCGAACATCTCGGGCAAGTTCCGCTTTCACGGCGTCAGCGCACACGCCGCGGCCGCGCCCGAACAAGGTCGCTCGGCGCTGGATGCAGTGGAGATCATGGACGTGATGTCCAACTTCCTGCGTGAGCACATCCCGCAGGAGTCACGCATTCACTACGTGATCACGAATGGCGGGCGCGCGCCGAACGTCGTGCCGGATCTCGCCGAGGTGTACTACACGGTGCGGCATCCTGACATGAAGGTCGTGGACGATATCTGGGCGCGCGTCATCAACAACGCGAAGGGTGCGGCCCTGGGCACCGGCACGACGTACGATCTCACGATCATCAGCTCGGTGTACGAACTGCTCATCAACGAGACGCTCGCGAAGGTGCAGCAGCGGGCACTCGAGCGCGTGGGCGGCTTCACCTACAACGCCGAAGAGAAGGCGTTCGCCGAGAAGCTGCAGAAGACGTTGTTCAAGTCGACGGTGCCGTTGGAGACGACGGCGAAGGTGTATCCGCTCGATCTCACGAGTCCTGTCGGCGGTGGGTCGACCGATGTGGGCGACGTGAGCTGGCGCGTGCCGACAGTGCAGCTCAACGCGGCGACGTGGGTGCCCGGGACGCCGGCGCATTCGTGGCAGGCGGTGGCCGCGGGCGGGATGTCGATCGGCGCGAAGGGAATGGTCGTCGCTGCGAAGACGATGGCATTGACGGCGGCAGAGCTGTTCACGGCACCGGCGACGATCACTGCGGCGAAGGCAGAGTTCGATCGCCAGCGCGGGCCGAACTTCAAGTATTTCACGCGGCTCGGCATGCAGAAGCCGGCGCTCGACTATCGGAAGTAGCCTGGACAGAGCAGCGACTTCAGCGCACTGAGTTCAGGCCCGTTCGCAGAGAAGAATTCGTCGTCTACCGCTTCGACGAGTTTGATCGCTCGCTTCGCGAGACGCTTTCCTTCGGGCGTCACTGAGATCTCCTTCGCGCGTGCGTCCGTCGGGTGCGGCACCCGACGGACGAGCTCTTTCCGTTCCAGCGTGCGAAGCACTTCGGAAGTCATGACGGCGTCCGTTCGCGCATGCGCCGCCACGAGTGACTGTGTGACGATCTCACCGTTGCCGGCCCTGTGCTGTGCCTCGAGCCACGTGGCGCTCGCGAGCATGACGAACTGCGCGTGCGTCAGCCCGACTGCTTCGAGCGCGCTGCGCACGAGCCGCTGCCATACCACTGTGACCTGCCACAGCACGAAGCCGGGGCTTGCCTCGGCCTCTGCGTGCCGCGATCCGGCGGAAGCGGCAACGCGATCGCTAGTCATGCTGATCCGGATTGGCTGCGGGCCAGAAGACACGAAGCCGGTGGCCATCGGGATCGAGTGCGACGAACGTTCGGCCAAAGTCCATGTCCGTTGGCGGTTGAAGAATCGGGATTCCGTGCGCGGACCAATCGGCGTGAAAGCGATCGATCTCCGGCTCCACGAGCGAGAGCTCCGACGCACCTGGTTGCGCGCTGATCGCCGGCTCGGCGGTCGCCCGCTTCCAGAGTCCGAGATTGAGGCCCGAGGGCAAGGCAAACATGGCGAAGGTGGGCGACTGCTCGACGGGTTCAACGGCGAAGACTCGGCTGTAGAAGTCTACGCTGGTGGCGGGGTCCGCTACGAAGAGCAGGACGAACCCGAGGTTGGTGGAGGTGGCGGAGAGTGGAGAGGCTTGCATGGGATCCTCCAGCGTGGGTATATGCTACGTATACGCACTACTATACTACGTATACGTATGATAATGCAAGCGCGAATTGGCTCACGCCCGACGGCCAACGCAGCACTGTGCTGAGGCGGTCCGTGAATGACAGATATTGATATTTGTCACTTGTCATCATATCCTCTCCACTCACCCCAAGCTGAGAGAATCCCATGCAGACCACCCAACTAGGCACCACTGGCCCCGTCGTTTCGGTCTTCGGTCTGGGCTGCATGGGCATGTCCGACATGTACGGTCCGTCGGACCGCTCGGAGAGCATCGCCACCATCCATGCTGCGCTCGACGCCGGCATCACCCTGCTCGACACCGGCGACTTCTACGGCATGGGCCATAACGAGATGCTCATCGGCGAAGCACTGCGCGACGTCTCGCGCGACCGCGTTCAGCTGAGCGTCAAATTCGGCGCCCAGCGCGGCCCAGATGGCAACTGGCTCGGCTACGATGCCAGCCCAAAGGCCGTCAAGACCGCCCTCGCCTACACACTCAAGCGGCTCGGCACCGACTACGTCGATATCTACCGCCCGGCGCGCGTCGATCCGAACGTGCCAATCGAGGAGACTGTTGGCGCCATCGCCGAGTTGATCGCCGCCGGCTACGTGCGGCATGTCGGACTTTCGGAAGCGTCGGCCGACACGGTGCGTCGCGCGAACGCCGTGCATCCGGTCGTCGATCTCCAGATCGAATACTCGCTCGTCAGCCGCGGTGTCGAAGACACCATTCTCCCAGCCCTGAATGAGCTCGGCGTCGGCATGACGGCCTACGGTGTCCTCTCGCGCGGGCTCCTGAGCGAGCGCGCCGAAGAGTCGGCGAAGTCGGGCGGCTTCCGTGGGCACCTGCCGCGCTTCTCCGGCGACAACCTGCGCCACAACCTCGGCCTCGTCGAAGCACTGCGCGAGATCGCGCGGGACAAGTCGATCACGGTGCCTCAGCTTGCGATCGCGTGGGTGTTGTCGCGCGGCGGAAATATCGTTCCGCTCATCGGCGCCCGGCGCCGCGAGCGGCTTACCGAAGCGCTCGGCGCATTCGACGTGCAGCTGACGTCGGACGACCTCGCGCGTATCGAAGCGGCTGTGCCGAAGGGTGCCGTCGCCGGTGACCGCTACATGGCCGCTCAGATGGGAATGCTGGACAGCGAGCGAGTCGCCGTGCGATGATGCAGCGTGCGAACTCTACCAGACGATAGCGCGACCCTCCCGATGCGGGAGCGCATCCTCCAGACGGCGGAAGCGCTCCTGCGCCGCCATGGTCCATCGAAGACCTCGGTGGTCGACGTGTCGCGCGCGATGCAGATGAGCCACGCGAACGTCTATCGTCACTTCGCGAGCAAAGCGGCGCTGCATGACGCCATCGCCGAGCGGTGGCTGCATCGCGTGTCGACGCCGTTGGCCGACATTGCGTCTGGACCAGGCACGGCATCGGAGCGGCTCGAGGCATGGGTGCTGGCGCTGATGGAGATGAAGCGTCGCAAGGTGCTCGATGACCCCGAGATGTTCGCGACGTATCACGCTGTCGCGACGGCCGCTCGCGGCGTCATCGACGCGCACGTCACGACGCTGCAGAACCAGCTCTGCGACATCATCGAGTCGGGTATGGTGTCTGGTGAGTTCACGCCTACCGACGCCGGCGTAGCAGCGCGCGCCGTCCTCGATGCGACGGCGCGCTTTCATCATCCGCATCACGTGCTCGACGCGGCGACACGCGACGCGGCGGATGAAGTGCGCGCGGCGCGGGCCGTCATCGGCCTGATCAGCGCTGGACTGCGCGCCTAGGCAGCCGCGCTCGATCAACAGTGGAAGATCAACAGCGGAAGATCAACAGAACAGCTCACGCGGATGAACGCGGATCTGAAACTGCCTCGGATTCACACAGATACTTCGGAACAGCAATGTGCAGGGGGTCTTCCGGGAATTTAGGGAAACGCTCGCGATGACGGCTACTTCTCCCTCGAGACCGGCGCAGCACTCCCCTGAAATCCCGATGAACCAAGAACACCAACAGCAACCGCATGACTTGAATCATGCGCATTGTGTGGAATTTGCTCCATCGAATGTTTGAGAGGTCTCGCGCCTCTCAGGTCTCTCACGCCAAGAGGACGTTCGATCCCCTTTGACCATGACACGATCTCGGCGCAGTGATGCAATTCGTCGTTCAATTCACATGATTCAAGCCATGTCGTTGCTGTTTTTCGGGGGGCGCCGGGATTGCAGGGAAACGCTCGCCATCACGCCCACTGCTTCCTCAAGAGTCGCGCAGCATTCCCCGGAATTCCCGGATGAACCCTTTTCTGTTTGATCCGTGAAAATCCGCAGCGTTCACAATCCGCGATTATCCGCGTCGAGCAGGTGCGGTTGCAGTTGTAGTTGTGTTGTGACCGAGATGACGCCTACCGACGAAAGCGGCGCAGCATCCGCAGAATCTCGATGTACAACCAGATGAGCGTGACGAGTACGGAGAAGGCAAAATACCATTCCGTCCGCGCACTCAACTTCTCCCGCCGTGCGCTCTCGATCTCTGCGAAATCGACGAACAGGCACGAGATGGCGAGACCGATTGCCAACACGTTGATGCCGAAACCGAGCCAGCCCGCATCGAGCAAGGAGCCCATCGGAACGCCGGCGAAGTTCAGCACCAGACGCAGAAGATAGACGACGAACAGACCCATCATGCCGATCGCGACCTTCTCGGCGAACGTCTCCGAGACCTCGATGCGGTTGGTGGCGAAAAGTCCGAAGCACACTGCAGTGACGCCGAACGTCGCGACCGCTGCCTGAAGCGGCACGCCGTGGTAGCGAGCGTTGGTCAAATACGAGATCGCACCAATGCCGACGCCCTCGAGAACCGCGTAGATAGGCGCGGTGATCGGCGCCGACGTGGGAGAGAACATCGTGATGAGAGCAAGCACGAATCCGCCCAGGAGGCCGATCAGCGCTGCGCCGAGGACGGCGTCGGGTCCCTGAATGGCCGCGGTGCGCCACGTGTACGCGGCACTTACGATGACGAGCAGCAGCAGAACCAGCGACTTTCGCGCGATGCCGGGAAGCGTGAGCACGGTGCCGTCGTTCACGTGCGCGGCACTGAGGCGTGCGATGGCGCTCCGGCTATACGTCGGATTCGAGGAGGCTTTCATCTCGGGGGTCAGGTAGGCGGGAAACGGTAGCGGTTGAGGCCGCCGTCTTGTTTATGGGACGAGGAGCCCCGCCGGCGGGTTACAAATCCCGGGCGAGGGGCTACTTCCTCTCCGGCAGCGTGGAGGTCACCCTCCCTGTCGCATCGAGGAATTGCAGGCTCGCCGCGCCGAGTGAGTCGACAACCATGCGGAGACGTGTCTTGCCGCTGGGATCGGAGAGGTTGATCACGGCGCTCCGCGCGCGATCGCGTCCGATGTACACCCGAGGCGCGAAGAGCGGCTGGCCGTTGCGCGGCTCCGCCCACTTCTTCAACGCCGCTGCGCGGGCCGTGCTGTCAGGGATCTTCCGCAGCGAGTCGCGCTCCGCGACCATGTCGTAGATGTCGACCGGCGCGCGATCGGCGATGGTGAAGTCCGCACGGCGCGATCCGTTCTGGTCGCTGTATTGAAAGTACAGGATCTGGTCCTGATTGAACTGGTCGAACGACAGACCAGTGTTCGCGGTGTACGTGCCGTTGGCTTCGCGCTTTCCAGCGAATGTCAGTCCGCCGTTCTCCGTCCCCTCGTCATTGAAGAAGATGATGCCGGGACGCCCGCCGCCCTCGTAACCGAACGGCTTTCCCTTGTAGATCGGCCCGATCGAGCGCGGTCGGTTGGAAATCACCATCCGCAGCTTGCCGTCCGGTTCGACGATGTTGATGCGCTCGACGTCGATCTCCGTGAATTTCTCGTTTCGCGCCGACTGCTTGAACGCGGCGATGGATAGCGTGCCGAGAATCATTGTGACGACGACTGCATAGCCCTTGAGCAGGCGCAGCTCGCGACGAATCTGATCGTCCATTGCCGGAACTCCGTTGAGGTTCTGGTCGGCAGAATGACGCCGCCGACCCCGCGCGGCAAGATGATGAGCCGATTCGCGGTGCTTTCTCGCGTTCCTGTTTGAGCCGACAGAGGCTCGCAACGCGAAACCATCGCCGCACCCGAGGTTCCATGCGCCCAGCCACCATCCGTACGCGCGAGCAGCGTCCGCTCGCGCCGGTCA
>JAQBPV010000259.1 GCA_028287345.1 Gemmatimonadota bacterium | reverse complement strand
CCGCGATGGCATCGGCGCCGGTCGCCAGCAGTTCTTCCGTGCGCTCCATGTTGATGCGCTTGCCCGTGCGCTCCTCCATGAACATGCGCCCGCCCCCTGCTCCGCAGCACAGTCCGCGGTCCTTGTTACGGGGCGGCTCAACGAGGTTGATCACCGGCAGCGCGCGGCGCATCGCCTCACGCGGCGCCTCGTACACGTCGTTGTAGCGGCCGAGGTAGCAGCTGTCGTGATAGGCGACGGTGAGCTTCTGTCCCTCTCCGGACTTCAACAGCGGCACCCGGTCGTCCTGCATCAATCGCTCGATGTACGTCGAGTGATGAATGACCTCGTAGTTACCGCCGAACTGCGGGAACTCATTGCCCATCTGGTGGAAGCAGTGGGGGCAATGCGTGACGATCGTCGTCACCTCGTAGCGATCGAGTGTCTCGATCGTGTTCTTCGCCAGCATCTGGTAGAGATACTCGTTGCCCATGCGGCGCGCGGGATCGCCGTGACAGGTCTCCTCCTGGCCGAGGATCGCAAAGCTGATTCCTGACGCCTGCATGATGCGCGCGAAGGCGACGGTGATCTTCTTCGCGCGGTCGTCGAACGAGCCCATGCAGCCGACCCAGAACAGGATGTCGGGCTTCTCGCCGCGCTCGGCCATCTGCGCCATCGTCGGGATGTCGAGACCCTCGGCCCAATCCGCGCGGTCGCCGGCGTTGAACGCCCATGGCGATCCATTGCGCTCGAGCGACTCGAACACCGGCTGCAACTCCTCCGGGAAGCGCGACTCGGTGAGCACGAGGTTCTGCCGCATCTGGTTGATGATGTCGAGCTGGTCGATCGACACTGGGCACTCCGTGACGCACGCGCGACAGCTCGTGCAAGCCCAGAGCTCTTCTTCGGTGATGTAGGTGTCGAGCAGCCTGTGCTCCAACACCTCTTCCGTGGTGGTTGCGCCGGCGTCCTGTCCCTCACCGTGCAGCAGGTGGGAGCGCAGGAAGTCCATCCGGTCGCCCGTGACGATGGGAGCCTTCTCCATCAGCCGCTGCCGCGTGTTGACGATGATCTTGCGGGGACTGAGCGGCTTGCCCGTGATATTGGCCGGACATGCGGCGGTACACCGGCCGCATTCCGTACAGGAGTAGCCGTCGAGCAGGTTCTTCCACGAAAGTTGATCGACGTCGCTCGCGCCGAACGTCTCGACCTCGGCCTCGAGGTCCATGTAGCGCATCGCGCCCTTGGTGCCCGGGCCACTCGTGTTGGAGAAGTAGACGTTGATGAGCGACGACGCGACGTGCAGGTGCTTCGAGTATGGCAGGTAGTTCAGGAAGGTGAGGATCAGCAACGCGTGCGCCCACCAGAACAGATGGTAGCGCGTCATGGCGGCCCGCGGCGCCATCATGTGGTTGATCCACACACCGAGTGGCTTGGAGATGACCTTCTCTGAACCGAAAGCCTGATGATTTGCGGCGAGCAGGAAGCCGTTGCTCAGCAGCAGCGTGATCATCAAGCCACCGATCATGCTCAGGATGATGATGGCGTCGGTGTGCTCGAGGTTGTCTCCCTCGAGGCGCCTGGGGTGTACGACGATGCGTCGATACAGCGCGAAGCCCACCGCGGCGATGACGAGTACTGCGAAGATGTCCTGCGACGTGGCGTACGCGTTGTACAGCAGCTTCGGCAGGAACATCGCGAACGAGAACGCCGGCCAGACGCCCTCGATGAGGATCTCCACCGTTCCCGCCGTGAGCACCATGAAACCCCAGAAGATGAGGGCGTGCATGGGGCCTGCCACCGGGTCGCGGAAGATCTTCTTTTGCGCGATACCGATGACGAAGACGTTCTTGATGCGCGTCAGCGCATGGTCGAGCCGGTTTTCCGCATAGCCGAGCTGAAGGTAGCTCGCGAGCCGCTGCACATTGAGGGCAAAGAAGCCCATGGCCGCGACGAGGACGAAGAGAAAGACGATGCTCCCTGCAGTCATGCACATGCTCCGGACGACGGAATCGCGGAATCTAGCATATCGCATGCTGCGGCGTATCTTCGAACGTCCCTCCCCGGAGTGTCGTTGTTGGAAGAATTGCCCACGGAATTGCGAGACGCCATCGCGGACCGGTATGTCCTCGAGGCGAATGCCGGAAGCGGAGGAATGGCGTTCGTGTATCGCGCCCGCGACGTACGGCACAATCGCAATGTTGCCCTCAAGGTTCTGCGACCGTACCTGAGCGCATCGCTCGGACCCGAGCGGTTCAAGCGCGAGATCGACATCGCGGCACGGCTGCAGCATCCCAACATCCTTCCGGTGTTCGACTCGGGCGAAGCGGCTGGCTCGCTCTACTACGTCATGCCGTTCATCGAAGGGGGATCGCTTCGTTCTCACCTCGCTGAGCGCCACACGCTACCCATCGAGGAAGCGTTGCGCATCACGTGTGAAGTGGGCGACGCGTTGGCGTGGGCGCACAAGAGCGGCGTCATGCACCGCGACATCAAACCCGAGAACATCCTCTTCTCGGCCGGTCATGCGCTGGTCGCAGACTTCGGCATCGCGCGCGCGCTCGTGGCGAACGACAACTCCGAGGGGATGACCCAACCTGGGTTTGGGCTCGGCACCCCCGAGTACATGAGCCCCGAACAGGCGTTCGGTGAGCCCAACGTCGACGGCCGCACCGATCTCTATGCACTCGCCTGCATGTTCTATGAGATGCTCACGGGGTCGCCACCGTTCAGCGGTCCTGCTACCGCGCTACTGCTCCAGAAGACGACCCGCAACGCGCCGCCGCCGCGCGTACCGCTCCCTCTTGCGGCCCACGTCGAGCATACGTTGCTGCGCGCGCTCTCCCGCGACCCGGACGATCGCTTCGCCAGCGTCGACGACTTCATCAAGGCGCTGTCGTCGGCATCGGGTGAGCACGCGGTATCCGTGCGCTCGAGTCCACCGCCTGCTCGCTCGATCGCCGTGCTTCCCTTCGTCAACACAGGTGGCGATGCGCAGGACGAATACTTCTCGGAGGGACTCACCGAGGAGCTCATTCACGCACTCGGCGCAACGAAGGGCCTGCGTGTGCTTGGCCGCATGACGTCGTTCGCGCTGCGCAACCGCTCACTGGAATCGCTGCGCAAGGATGGCGAACTGAATGTCGACACGGTGCTGCAGGGCTCCGTGCGCCGCGGTGGTGAACGGATTCGCATCCTCGCACATCTCGTCGACGCTCGCTCCGGCTTCGAGATGTGGTCGGAGCGGTACGACCGCAAGCTCACGGACGTGTTCGAGATCCAGGACGAGATCACGCGCGCCATCGTCGACGCGCTGCGGCTCGAGCTCTTCGCCAAACCCTCCGCGGAGACGCCGCACGACCTCGGCGCTTACGAGCGCTATCTCGAGGCGCGCTATCACTGGAACCGGCGCACGGTGACCGGAATGCAGAGAAGCGTGCGAGCGCTCGAGGAAGCGCTGACGATCGACCAATCGTTCGTCGCCGCGCTCGCTGCATTGGCCGAAACGCACGTCACCCTCGCGCTGTATGGTGGAGAGCCTCCCGAACCGGCAATGCGCGCGGCGCGGGAAGCGGCGAAGCGCGCACTCGCACTTCAGCCCGAGTTGGGCGAGGCGCTGTCGGCACTCGCGTGCGTTCGTGCCTTCTGGGACTGGGACTGGAAGGGAGCGACGGCCGACTTCCGCCGTGCGATCGACGCCAGCCCGCAGTATCCCATCGCGCATCAGTGGTATGCGATGCACTCGCTGGTGCCGCGTGGGCAGTTTCCGCTCGCGCAGCGCGAGCTGATGCGCGCGAAGGAGCTCGATCCGCTCTCTCCGGCGATCGCGGTGAGCATCGGCCTCACGAGCTTCTTCGCTCGCGACTACGACACGGCTGCCGAGACGTTCGAGGCGTTGCTGGTGCGCGATGCGGACTTCGCACCGGCACACGCGTTCCTCGGCCAGGTGCAGGCGGAACAGGGCAAGTTCTTCGAGAGCGCCCAGCATCTGCACAAGGCCCTCGACCTGGCCAGCGAGAGCCCGGAGTTCCTCGCCGCGATGGGTGTGTCGTACTCGCGCGCGAACGACATGCACGGAGCGCAGCGCGTGCTCGACCGGCTTGCCGAGCGTGGGAAGGCAGGCTACGTGTCACCCGTGCTGTTCGCGCAGGTCCAGGCGGCGATGGGTAACAGGTCCGAGGCGCTCGACGCACTCGACGCTGCGCGCGCACTGCGGGCGACGGATCTCGTATGGATCGGCGTGCGTCCCGTGTTCGACACACTGCGCACGGAGACTCGATTTACGGAATTGCTGGACGCGATCGGGTTGCCATAGCGGTGGGCGCTGACGCCGCCGGGCAGGACTTGGACGTCGACGTGAATGGGGGGCTGTGCGAGAGCGTGTCGTTTCGTGGATGCGACGCTATGGGTTCGCAGAAGTGGCGGGCTTGGTCACCGCACTCGTCGGGTCGAGTGTCGTCTTTGCGCTGACGGGAAACGACGTCGCGGCCGCCTATGGCGCCGTGCTCGGCGAGAATGTCGGCTTTTACGGATTGATCCTCGCGCGCGAGTTCACCCGCGACGCGCGCGTCGCACACGCGCGAGGCGAGTCATATGATCTGATCAATGTCGTGCGGACTGCCGGCGACCTGATGTTCGAGTTCGGTCCCGCAGAATTGCTCGACAGCCTGCTCATTCGACCCGCCGCGATCGGATTCGGTATGCACTTTCTCGGCAGACCGTGGGGAGTGGTCGTCGGGAAGCTCGCCGCCGACGTCTTGTTCTACGTGCCGGTGATCGTTGCATACGAAACGCAGCGTCGCATCGCCCGCGCGCGGGAAACCGACTAGCGCGGGGACGCGGCGCAGCCGAAAGTCCGCTCTTGACAGATGACTCTACAAGTGTAACTCTACACCTGTAGAATCCAACGGAGAGCCGATGACCGAACGCCAGCAGCTGACCGAACTTCAGATCGCCGTGCTCCGCTTGTTGTGGGATCGCGGTGAGGCGTCAGTCGCCGAGATCTGGGAGGCGTTGTACGCCGAGCGGAAGCTCGCGCAGACTACTGTGGCGACGATCGTCGCCCGACTGCAGCGCCGCGGCATCCTCACGCGACGTACCCGAGACCGCCAATTCGTCTACAAGACACTTCTCACCGAAGCGGACGTACAGCACTCCATGGTGAGTGAGCTCACCGAGCGACTCTTCGCCGGCGACGTCACCGCGCTCGTGAGCCACCTGCTGTCGGCGCGCGACATGAGCCCCGGCGATCTCGCCCGTGTAAGAGAGATGATCGAGAGCACGGAACCGTCGAAGGGAGATGCCCAATGATCGACACGATTTCGTCCACGGTGCTCGCCTGGCTGCTGACCTACGCCATTCACAGCACAGCGCTGCTCGCGCTCGCGTGGCTGCTCGTGCGCGCACGGAAGTTCTCTCCCGCGGCGTCTGACCTCATCTGGAAGACAGCGATGCTCGGCGGCATCCTCACGGCCACCGCGCAGCTGCGCTTCGACGTGCAGCCGAAGGGAACCGTGTCGCTGCGTCCGTCCGAGTCGGAAGTGAGCTACACCGCCCCCGCCGCCCGCAGCGAAAACCGTGATCCCGTGGGCATCGCGAAGGACGAGGCGACGCCCACTGCGCCAACGCCGATCCCGGCCGCATCGAACACTGTGGCAGAGGGCACGCCGGTAACGCCGACGACCATGGCCGTCATCGCGTGGGCGTTCATCGCCCTCGTGCTCGGCCTCAGCTACGCGGCGCGACGCCTCATTCTCGTGGGACGCATCGGTGACCGGCGCGCGGTGCAGGACGGTCGTGTCCTCGACGCGCTGGGCAACCTTTCGCGCGACGCCGGACTGCGCAGCGTGCCGCGACTGACGTCGACCATCCGCATCTCGAGTCCCATCGCGCTTGGCATTCGCGAGATCTGCGTGCCGGAAACGGCGCTCACCGATCTCGACCTCGAGCAGCAGCGCAGTATGCTGGCGCACGAGCTGGCGCATCTCGCACGGCGTGATCCCATCTGGCTCGCCGTGGCGACACTCATCGAGCGCATCCTGTGGATTCAGCCGCTCAATCGCGTCGCACGTCGCCAGATCGCGACGTCGGCAGAGTATCTCTGTGACGAGTGGGCCGTGCGTCGCACGGGCTCGGGCGTCGCGCTCGCGCGCTGCCTCGCGCAGGTGGCGGAATGGATTCAGGCGTCGCCGCTCGGTGTGCCCGTCGCCGGAATGGCTGAAGAACGTTCGTTGCTCGTGTCTCGCGTAGCGAAGCTCCTGGAAGAAGGGATGCCTGCCGTGCGGTCGCGGCGCGCTCTTGCCTTCGGTGCAGTCGTCGTGATTCTCGCGACGATCGCGATTGCGCCGAGCGTCACCGGCAAGTCGGCACGTGCGAGCTCAGTGCGCGCGAAGGCTACTCCGACGAACACCGATACGCTCCATCAAGTCGTGGCGGAAGCTCAGTCGACCGACGCCTCGGAAGACGCCTCGATGGTGTATCGCCCGGCCGGGAAGCACGCGAAGCAGTTGACGTCTGCCGATAGTGTAGTCGTCATCGCGTTGATTGCGCGACTGAAGGACGAGAACGCAGAAGTGCGCGCCGCCGCCGCTCACTCGCTCGGCAAGTTGGAAGATCCGCGCGCTGTTCCCGGACTTATTGGTGCCCTCAGGGACGCTGACCCGCGAGTCCGCTCCGCGGCCGCGGACGCCCTGGGAGAATTCCACGATCCGCGAGCCATCACTGCGCTGAGCGCCGCACTGAGTGATTCGAACACGGAAGTGAAGCAGAACGTGTTGCAGGCGCTCTCAAACTATGAGGAGGGCGTGCCTTCCGCCGCGATCGTGCAGCTGCTCAACGACAGCGACGCCGAGATTCGTCACAAGGCGGCACACATCGTCGGCCAGTTGAAGGATCGCTCCGCGAGCCCTGCCCTGGCGAAGCTCGTGCGCGATCCAAATGCGGACGTGCGCCAGGCAGCGATCGAGGCACTCGCCGAGTTGCACGATCAGTCGGCCGCGGCGGCGATTCTGCCAGCGCTCACCGATACGAACGCGGACGTCCGCTCGCAGGCATTGAACGCGATGGAAGAGTTGAAGGCACCGATCGCCGAACCCACCCTGCTCACTCTCATGCGCGATCCATCTGCCGATGTGCGCGGCAAGGCGGCCGAGCTTGCGGGAGAGCGGTCGGTGATCGGAGCCATTCCCATGCTGCGCCGGATGCTCGAAGACAGCAACGGCGACGTACGCGAACATGCCGTCAGTGCACTCAGCAACATCGCCGACTCGGCGGCCAACGATGCGCTGCGCGCGGCGCTGACGTCGAAGGACCCCAAGGTCCGCCGTGCCGCGGCTGAAGCGCTCGGCGACAGGAGACAGTAGCCATGCGACCACTTCCCGCGTTGTTCGTGTCGGCGGTGCTCGGTGCAGGTGCGATCGGGGCCGCGGTGAAGTTGAGTCCCGCGTCGTCGACGTGGTCGTCGCACCCTGATTGGGAACATCGTCACCCCGGCCCGGACTCGGGGCGCGTCGCGATCATGCTCGACGCGCTGGGCAAGACCGATCCGATCGTCTGCGAGATGATCGGCGATCAGATCGGCAACTTCTGGAACGGTGGCGAACGCGGGGGCATCGGCCGTCTTGCGGCGATGACGCCAGCACAGCGGGCGGCGAAAGATTCGATCGGCGGACACATTACGGATCCGCGCGCCGTCGAACGGCTGGTCGCCGAGCTCAGTGCACCCAACGCGTGCGTTCGTCGAGTCGCGAGCAAGTTGCTCGGACGCAGCGTGATCAGTGCGGCGAGGCTGACGTCGCTGTTGAGTGACGCATCGCCAACGGTGCGTGAGGCCGCAGCACTCGCGGCGGGCGAGGGCAATCATCACGACGTGCGTCTCGCGCTCGAGAAGGCCGTCGGCGATCGCAATGCTGCTGTCGCCGCGATGTCGGCCTGGGCGCTCGGCGAACTGCAGGATCATGAGTCCATTCCCGTGCTGTTGAGCGCCGCGAAGGGCGACGAGTCACGCGTGCGCCTCGCGGCGATCTGGGCCCTCGGTCAACTCGACGATGCGCGTGCCGTGCCGACGGTGCTCCCCGCCCTGCGCGATGCCGACCCGAATATCCGTGCGATGGCGGCCGACGTGCTCGGAGAGTTGAAGAGTGAGGAGACGCGTGTGCCACTCGAGCGCGCGTTGGCCAGCGACAGCGACGCACGCGTACGCGCGGCTGCCGCTAATGCGCTCGGCGAGATCAGCTCAGCCAGTTCGCTGACGCCGTTGGGCAATGCGCTCGAGGACGCGGACATTCAGGTTCGCCGGGCGGCGGCGTCGGCGCTGTCCGATCTGGATGAGTCGCATGTCGCGCCGCCCGGTCTGGTGCGTGCGCTTTCGTCGAGCGATGCAGAGCTGCGACATCTCGCCGCCAGCGCGCTCTGCTCCATCGCCGATCCGTCGACGACGTCGGCACTGATTGGCCTGCTCTCCGACCCCGATGCCGACATTCGCAAGAACGCCATCGAGGCGCTGGGCAATATCGGCTCTCCGTCCGCCATCTCGGGATTGACGAAGGCACTCAACGACAAGGACCCACAGGTACGTCGCGCCGCTGCCGAGGCGCTGGGAGAGATCAAGGACAGGTAAGCTGGGCCGACATTGACGAGCGTCCGTCGCGGACGTACGGTAGCTGCCACCAACGCGGAGACGCGAGATGGCGGACATGACTCGTCGTAAGGCACTCGGAACGATCGGCGCGCTTGCCGCCGCTACGACTCTCACTCCGGGCGAAGTACTCGCTCGGAGTGGGCGTTCATCGGCGGGACGGCTGAAGCATTCGGTGTCCCGCTGGTGCTATGGCAAGATTCCCCTCGACGACCTGTGCGAGGCGGCCAGGGGCATCGGCTATCGCGCGATCGATCTACTCGACGAGAAGGACTGGCGGGTGCCGGCTAGTCATGGCCTTGTCTGCGCCATGGCGAATGGCTTCGGCAGGATTCCCGTCGGCTTCAACCGGCCCGACCAGCACGACAAGCTCGTGGCCGACGGAGAGCGCATGATTCCGCTGGCGGCAGCGGCCGGAGTAGCTAACATCGTGTGCTTCAGCGGCAACCGGGGCGGCATGTCCGATGGCGAAGGCGTCACCAATTCAATCGCCGGCCTGAAGCGACTCACACCGCTCGCGGAGCAGCACGGTGTGACGCTGTGTCTGGAGCTGTTGAACAGCAAGGTCGACCACAAGGACTATCAGGCCGATCACACCGCATGGGGCGCTGAGGTCGTGAAGGGAGTCAACTCACCGCGGTTGAAGCTCCTTTACGACATCTACCACATGCAGATCATGGAAGGCGACGTGGTCAGGACGGTGCGCGACAACTTCGCGCACATCGCGCACTTTCATACGGGCGGCGTGCCGGGCCGCAACGAAATCGACGACACCCAGGAGCTGAACTATCGGCGCGTGATGCAGGCGATCGCGGACCTCGGCTTCACGGGCTTCGTCGCGCAGGAGTTCGTGCCGAAGAACGACCCGTTGACGTCGCTGCGGAAGGCGTTCGAGATCTGCGACGTGTGATGTGAGCCACGCCGCGGCGCGCTGCGTTGCAGCGTCGGCACGATGAGGTTTCTCGGGTTCGATTCGCTCGATGCGCTTCGCACGTCGCTGACGGCAAAGCTCGGGCGTGAGTTGCCGGATCGCGAATCGACGGAGGACTTCGAGCCCGAGGTCGGTCGGCTGCTGCTCGACGAGGCGCGAGCGAACGAGCGTCGCATCGCGGCACTGCGCCTTACGCTGTCGCTCGTCTACCTCGCACTCACGGTGGCGTCGCCGGCGGTGACGGGGGTACAGATATCACTTGTTACGCTGCTTGCGGCCGAAGCGTGGGCGCTCGTCACCGCCCTGCTCTATCTGGCATTGCGGCGAGGGTGGTATCGAATGTGGCTGCGTCGCGCGGCGCCGACTGCGGATGCGATCGCGATCATCATCGGCGCGACGCTGGCTGCCGGCGCCGGAGCCGGAACGCAAGCGGCACGCACGGCGAACGTCTCGCTGCTGTGCGGGTTTCTCGTCTTCACCGGCGCCCTTCGGCTGACGCGCCTTGCAACGCGACTCAGCTCGACCTTGGCGATCCTCGCGTTTCTCGCGGTCGCGTTCATTGCGCACTTGCCTCCCCTGCCGGCGATCGGGATCGTGGCGGGGCTGATGGCGATGAGCGTCCTGTCAGGCCGCGCCACGGAGGCGATACGCAGCGTGATCGCGACGGAAGTCGGACGTACGACGATGGTGCGGCGTGCCAATCGCGCCGATGCGCGTGCCGTGGAGGCACAGGCGGCGAGTGCGGCGCGCGAGGAGGTGCTGCGCATCGTCGCGCATGACCTGCGCAACCCACTCAGCACTATTCTCATGGCCGCCGATCTTCTCGGCGAGCCGTCGATGACGGAGGAGTCGCGCGCAAAGCAGGCCGCTGTCGTGAAGCGCACGGGTGCGCGAATGAACCGCCTGATTCACGATCTGTTGAATGTCGCCCGCCTCGATACGGGCCGCATGACTGTCGAGGTTGGTGATGTCGATCCGGTGCAGTTGATCGCCAATGCTGTGGAGCTGATGCAGCCGTTGGCGAACGAGGCGTCGATCTCGCTCGTGGCTGATGCGACCGAGCCTTTGCCCCACGTGAGCGCTGACGCGGAGCGCATCGGTCAGGTGTTTTCGAACCTGATCGGGAACGCCATCAAGTTTACGCCGGCCGGTGGGACGATCACGTTGCGCGCGGAGTTGGCGGATGCGCGCGTGTGGTTCAGTGTGACGGATACGGGCGCCGGTATTCCGCCAGAACAGCTCGAACAGGTGTTCGGGCAGTTCTGGCAAGGACGGAAGACGGATCGTCGCGGGATTGGACTGGGGTTGACGATCGCGCGGGGGATCGTCGAGGCGCACGGTGGGACGATTGGTGTGGATAGCGAGGTTGGGGTGGGGACGCGGTTCTGGTTCGGCCTGGTGCCGCGATTGGGACAGTAGTGACTTTCCGCAGGACGCGGCCTGCGCACTCATCGCTCCGCCGCGGGTGGGCCGACCAGACGGGCACCTGCCGCCTCACTGGCCGCCTAAAGCCACGACCCACACATTGAAGACATACTCCGGCCCACGTCCGCGTTGAAAGATCTCGTCTTCGAGCAACTCCGTGTCGCCCTCATCGGGCGCTACGTCCCCGAGCGCGTGCTCGGGCACGGAGCCATGGCGAGCGTCTACCTGGCGTATGACGTGAAGCACGACCGCAAGGTTGCCATCAAGGCACTTCGCGTCCACCTCGACGATCCCGCCGCCGGCGAACGGTTCGTCCGCGAAATCAAGTATCTCGCGCATCTCCAGCACCCGCACATCCTCCCACTCTTCGACTCGGGCGACGCACTCGGCATTCCGTATTACGTCACCTCCTATGTCGACGGCGAGACGCTTCGCCGGCGCATGCAGCTCGCGCCGGACAAGCGCCTCGCGGTCGGCGACGCGACGCGCATCGCACGCGAGGTCGCCGACGCGCTCGACTACGCGCACGCGCGCAACATCCTCCACCGCGACATCAAGCCAGAGAACATCCTACTCCTCGACGAGCACGCACTCGTCGCCGATTTCGGAATCGCGCGCGCCATCCAGCTCGCCGGCGAGCAGGCGCTCACCGACACGGGCGTCGCTATCGGTACGCCCGCATACATGAGCCCGGAGCAACTCGCAGCGGACCGCGATCTCGACGCACGCAGCGACGTCTATGGTCTCGGATGCCTCGTGTACGAGATGCTCGCCGGCGTTCCGCCCTTCATGGGCGTCCGCGGTGTCGTGGATAATGCGCGCAAGTTCACGAGCGTCCCGGAGTTCATCAGCGCGGCGCGCGACGACGTCACGGTGCAGATCGAAAAGGCGACGCGCTGTGCATTGGCATGTGATCCAAAGGATCGCTTTGCGTCAGCGGGAGCATTCGCCGCTGCACTCGATCGACGAGTCGGAAAGGACGGCTAACCTTTTCTCGAATCGCGCTGTCCAACCTCCACTAAAACCGGAGGTCCGTATGGGCACGACTCGGGGCATTCGCGCATTCGCCGCGCTCTCGGCGCTCGCACTCCTCCATGCCTGCGCGACGCTGCCGGCGGAAGACCGCGATCCGGGACTTTACGGAACGGAGACAGTGCGCGCTGTCATCACTGCGCGGCAACTGCAAGGCACCACGTTCACCACCACGCAGGATGCCCTGCGCACCCTACGCCCGTCGCTGTTCACTCAGCGTGCGGCGTTAGCGACAGGTGATCCCTATCGAGGCGCGCCGGCGCTCTACGTGGATGGTCAGTTTCAGGGCGGGCTCGAGTTTCTCAGCACGATACCGCTGTATGCCGTGCGCTCGATACAGATCCTCGGGAGCAGCGAAGGGCATTCGCGCTTCGGTCGCTTCCATCCCGGTGGCGTCGTGGAAGTCAACGTTCGACGCTGAGTCAGGACCTGCTCCACAGATGCATGGCGGCGTAGGCGCGCCACGGACGCCACTCCTCCGCGGCGCGCAGCAGCTTCGCCGATGACAGATTCCCTGCCGACCGGCGCAGTACGAGATCGGACGCAGGAAACGCGTCGGGCCAATGTACGGCGCGCATGACGATGTACTCGGCAGTCCACGGTCCAATGCCAGGGAGGTCGAGCAACTGGCGGGTGAGCGCGCGAACGTCGGCCTCGGGCTCGATGACGAGCGAGTCCTCCGCAACGCGCGTCGCCAATAGGTGAATTGTCGTCGCACGTGCGAGCGGTAGTCCAATCTTCGCGATGGCGGCTGGTGTCGCCTGCGCGATACGCTCTGCTGTTGCCGCCAGTCGCGTCAACTGCGGATGGTCCGTTTGCATTGGCGTGCCGAACGTCTCGGTAAGGCGAGACATCAGCGTCGACGCGCCTTTCACGCTAACCTGTTGGCCGAGTATCGCGCGAATGGCGAGCTCGAAGCTGTCGGCGGTGCCGGGAACGCGAAGTCCCCGCGCTTCGCCGCGAATGGGGCCGAAGCCCGATGACGCAAGATGCGACGCGATCTTTTCCGGCTCGGCGTCGAGATCGAAGAGACGTCGCACGCGAGCGGACACCGCGAGCAAGACCGGAAGCAACGTCGCGCTGACGTCGAGATGGAGTACTGGGAGCGCCGCCGCACTTCCCTCCCCTTCGTGCTCCGCTCGTACGCGCGGACGCGACACGCGGATGACGCCCGCGTGACCTCCGACGTTGAGCGTACGCGCGTAGCGTCCGTCCTGGATGCATTCGACGGCCGGCGCGCCTCGTGCGGCGAGGAACGCGAGCAGCGCATCCCACGCCAGTGGCGGCCGGTAGGAGAGTGCGAGTCGCACGCCGTCGACAACCTGGAGCGCGCTATCGCTGCTGCGCGCGCCGACACGGCGACGCATGGTCTGCGGATTGAGCCGGTAGCGCTCGAGGAACAGCGCATTGAAGCGCCGAAGGCTCTGGAACCCGCTCGCATACGCCACCTGCGAGATGGGCAGCGGCGTGTCGGTCAGCAGCTGCTTGGCGAGCAGCAGGCGATGCGTCTGCGCCAGCTCGATGGGTGTGACGCCGAGTTCCTGTTGCAACGCACGTCTCAGCTGTCGGGCGCTGACGCCGAGCGACAGGGCGAGCCCGTCGACGCCATGTCCATTCATCTCACCCGAGGCGATGCGTCGCGCGGCGGACTGCGCGAGCCTCGGCACGGCGTCGATGCGCGCGAAACCGGGCGCAAGTTCCGGGCGACAGCGGAGACAGGGACGAAAGCCGGCTCGTTCGGCCGCGGCGGCGTTGGAGAAGAAGCGGCGGTTCTTCCGCAGCGTGGCACGCGCAGGACAGATTGGTCGGCAGTAGATCCCCGTCGACGTGATACCGACGAAAAAAACGCCGTCGAATCTGGCGTCGCGCGCCTCGAGGGCGCGCGTGCAGATGTCCTGGTCCAGTCGCATGATGAGAACCTACCGTCGATGCCAGAATCTGGCTCGCCGTTTTCGGACATACAATCGGAGAGGCTCGATGTTGAAACAGGTTGTCCTCGCAATGCTCGTCGCTGGCTCCATCGCTGAAGCGCAAGATCGCTCGCAGTCCCGCTCGATGGTCGTGTCGCAGACCGGCGTGGTGGCGAGTGAAAGCGTTCTCGCGTCGCAGGTCGGTGCGCGGATCCTCGAGCAGGGAGGCAATGCCATCGACGCGGCAATCGCGACGAACGCGATGATGGGGCTCGTCGCACCGATGAACGACGGCATTGGCGGCGACCTGTTCGCGATCGTCTATGAAGCGAAGACCGGGAAGCTGTACGGGCTCAACGCGTCAGGCTGGGCGCCGAAGGGACTGTCCGCGGACTATCTGATCGCGAAAGGCATGACGACGATGCCGATGAAGGACATCCACACAGTGACCGTACCCGGCGCGGTGGACGGGTGGGACAAGTTGCTCAAGCGGTTCGGACGCATGGGCTTTCGCGAAGTTCTCGCGCCTGCCATCACCTACGCGGACTCGGGCTTTCCTGTCGGCGAGGTCGTCAGCGCCTACTGGCGTGACAGCGAGGCTGCGCTCCGCGCCGATGGCCCAACGGCGAAGACCTTCCTGCCCAACGGCCGGCTTCCGTTGGCGGGCGAGGTCTTTCGCAATCCGGAGCTCGCGTGGTCGTACCGTCAGCTCGCGCAGTTCGGTCGCAGCGCCTTCTACAAGGGAGACATCGCACGGAAGATCCTGGCGACGTCGGCCAGTCACGGCGGAACGATGGACGGGCCCGACCTTTTCGAGTTCCAGAGCGAATGGGTCGATCCCATCTCGACGACGTATCACGGTTGGACGGTCTACGAGCTGCCACCGAATGGACAGGGCATCGCTGCGCTGGAGATGCTCAACATCATGGAGAACTTTCCCCTCGGAACGATGGGGCAGAACTCGGTGAAGGCGCTGCACGTCATGATCGAGGCGAAGAAGCTCGCCTATGCGGACATGCAGCGCTACGACGCCGATCCGCGGTTCACAACCGTGCCGGTGAACGGCCTCAAGTCGAAGGCATTCGGCAAAGGACGCGCACAGCTGATCAGTCTCGAGCGCGCCAACTGCACGGTGGCTGCCGGCGCTCCATCCGTGACGGACAACGGAACGACGTACTTGAGCGTGGTGGACAGCGAAGGGAACATGGTGTCGCTCATTCAGAGCAACTACTCCACCGTCGGCTTCGGATCAGGAATCGCGGTGGGCGGCGCTGGCTTCGTGCTGCACAATCGTGGCGGTGGCTTCACGCTCGACAAGACGAGCCCGAACGTGCTCGCCGGCCGCAAGCGTCCCCTGCACACCATCATTCCTGCCTTCATGGAGAAGGGCGACGTCCGCATCGCGTTCGGTATCATGGGCGGATGGAACCAGGCGCAGGCACATGCGCAGTTCGTGTCGAACGTCGTCGACTTCGGCCTCAACCCGCAGGGCGCGCTGGACGCACCCAGGTTCTCGAAGGAGACGTTCGGCGGTTGCGACGTGAACTTCGAGTCGCGCATCAGCGAGTCGACTCGAGCTGCCCTTGCTGCCCAGGGCCACTCGATCGTCATGCGCGGCGACTACTCGTCCACGCGCATGGGTGCCGGGCAAGCGGTAATGCGCGACTACTCGACGAAGGTGAATTCCGGTGCGTCGGATCCGCGCAAGGACGGCGCAGCGGTATCGGCGCTGCGGAAGCCTTAGCGGCCCTAACGCAGACGACGCAGTTCCGTCTCGGCGGCGAAGAACGCGAAGCCCGGCCATCCGCCCGAGTCGACTGCGCGCTTGAACCACTTGCGTGCGTTCGCCGTGTCGCCCTTGGCGAGATACCAGTTGCCGACGCCGAAGCTCATCGTCGCCACCTGCACGGCTGCAGTGTCCGCCGGTCCGAGCACTTGATCCGGGCCAATGACGCCGCGATAGAGCTTGAGCCGCTGCGCATACGCCGTTGCGGATGTGATCTTCAGCGAATCGGTGATCGGCGCGAGCGCCTTCTGCGCGTCCGCGGTGCGCTTCGCTCGCGCCAGCGACATCCACAACCAGTCCGTAGATCCCGCGAGCTCGTTGTCATTCGGTGCGCGTCGCTGTGCCTGCGCGAACGCTTTCGCCGCCTGGCTGAACTCGCCGCGCTCGAAGTGCGCGACGCCGAGGTGATACAGGATGTCGTAGTTCGTGGAGTCGAGCTTGTTGCCGCGCGTGAGATCCGCGAGCGCTTTATCGAACGCACCGATCGAGATGTACCGATGTCCGCGCCAGCGATAGAGCAGCGGATTGTTCGCGTCGATCTTCATACCGCGCGTAAACGTCGCGATGGCGTCGTGGTATTGGCGCACGCCGCTCTGCGCGAGTCCGAGTTGGATGATCTTGTCGACACTCTTCGGATCGGCAGCAAGCGCCTCCTGCGCGCGAGCAACCGCGCCGGTGTCGGGGACGCCGCGAAATTCGATGCCGGCGCGCGAGCGATACTCGACAGTTTGTGCGCTCGCGAACAATGGGAACGCGGCATAAAGCACGACGGCAGCGCTAAAGCGCATGGCTAAACCTCTCTAATCACGGCTTGGGTGAGTCCTCAAATGAATACGGCAGTGCGCGACTGGCGCGATCGCCAATGCCAATAGATAATGGCCGCACGTGGGCGTACAGTTGCGACGTCGATGTGCGCCCGAGTCTGTCCACTATACCGGCCTCGAATGAGTCCGTGTGCTTGTGGCTGCCCCCCGTCAGACTCACCGAGGTGCCATGAAGAGACGAACTATGTTGTTGGCCGTGGCTGTGATACTCGCCCCGGCCACGGCAGTCGCGCAAGGCGGCCTGCCAACGTGTGGGACAATCGCGCCGACGGCCAGCTCACCATTTGTCTGGGCGTTCGCGAACAACGCGTGCAGAGACCTCAGCAGCTATCTCGTGAGCCAGGGAGATGGCTCGTGGTCACTGAACACACCCAAGGTGGAGGTGGGACGGGGCGTCGTTCAGTTGAACGGCAATTTCGACTCGGATCCGTTCATCACGTTTGGTGCGACGACGATCAACGGCACGGCAGGACCGATCACCTATGCATTTTTGTTCGGCACGCCGATCACCCCCGGATTCTACAGTGTCGCGACCAGCACGGGCGGGGTCAGTGTCACCAATGGTGCGAGAGGCAATACCACTGTTACCACGAGTGGGATTTATCCGACGTTCATTTCCGGATACGGAACGGTTGGATTTTCACCGACGAACCTCGGTGTTGACCTCGGCACTGCGTCATGCAATGCCACCGGTGTCCCATTCACCGTTACGACGGTGTGCGACCAGGGCTCGACATCGAACACCTTCGCGACGGCGTTTTACGACAACCTCGAAGGGCTGTTGACGTACACGCAGGATGACGCATTCAGCGTTGCGTCATGGTCTGGTGCGGTCACGATCGACACGGCCACTCCCGAGCCGGCGACGATCGGGCTGTTCGGACTTGGACTCGTGGTGATCGGCGGCCTCGCGAGGCGTCGTCGCACGAACTGACCAGACTGGAGACGAAGCAGTCGATGCAATTCAGCGCTGGGGAGCCTGAAGTCGGGCTCCCCAGCGTGCATTCGGGCAACCAACTATTTCGCGTCGAATCCAGCGTACTCACCCGGCTGATACACGTTTCCCTTGTACTGCTGATCGACGTGAATGCCGATCTTCGACGTGTAGTACGCCTGTCCGGTCGCTCCCTTCAGCTGACCGAAGAATCGCTGTGCTGGCGTCTTGGGATCGCCCTCGCCAGCAGCCATCTGCGTGAGCACCGCCATCCGCTGCTCCGACGTGGACTGCATGAAGCCCTTGCCATTCAGCTCGACGGAAAGTGCGTCCACGCTCTGCAAACCGCTGCGCCATCTCGTCTGCCACTCTGTCTCCACCGTTTCCGACAGGCGGCGATCGATCTCGCCCGCGACGCGCGCCGCACGTGCGCCCGGCGAGTGGTCGTCGGTGGGAATGATCATCTCGCTCAGCTCGTCCAGCATCGCGAACTCCGCCGGCGTGAAGAAGCGCGCCGCCAGCGTGAACGGCGATAGCGCCGAAAGCAGCCGTGGCGACAACAGGGGAAGCACCAGCGCGGAAGCCGTCGCGCCGAGCATCTCGCGACGGGTGAGCGTCCAGGGAGACTTGTCGTTGCTCATAGCGCCTTGTTCCTGAATTCGTCCGCGAGGTGGTCGCATGACCGCCACGCCAACGACATGATGGTCCACGTGGG
>JAQBPV010000196.1 GCA_028287345.1 Gemmatimonadota bacterium | reverse complement strand
AGATGATCCAGAACTGGAAGTTCAAGCCGCTGATGCTGATGGGCTGCGAGGTGTCGGCGATCGAGGAGCTGACGTTCAGTCAAGCGTCGGGCATCGCGAAACCGTAGACGCGGAACTGCCAAAGCTCACGCGGATGGGCACGGATTCTTGACGGATCTCACGGAAATGGCACCCGAGAAAAAACAGCAACTACCTGACTTGAATCATGTGAATTGAAAGACGAATTGCATCACCGCGCCGAGGAATTGTCATCGTGCAGGAGATCGACAGGCGCGAGACCTCTCAGACATCCGATGGAGCAATTCCAAAAAATTCCATGATTCAAGTCATGCGGTTGTTGTTGGTGTTTTTCTTGGTTCGTTCGGGATAGCTGGACAGCGGCGCCTTTCGGGTGCACGATAGCCGTACGTCACCCGGAGACACTATGCGCCGTACGCTCGCTGCATTCGCCCTGTTCGCCGCCCCGTTCGTCTGCGTCGGCGCGCAATCCGCCACGCAGGCCGGCCGCACGCTGTCACCTCCGGTGGCGACGCGCGTACCGAAGGCCGATACGCTTCACGGCGACATCCGCATCGACGACTACGCATGGCTGCGCGACGACGCACGCAAGCGGCCGGAGGTCATCAGCTACCTCGAGGCGGAAAACGCCTACACGGAAGTGAAGACCGCCGCACTCGAACCGCTGCGCCAGAAGCTCTACGCCGAATTCCTCGGCCGCATCAAGCAGACTGACCTCCAGGTGCCTGAGCCGTACGGCCCGTATCTCTACTATTCGCGCACCGTCGAAGGAAAGCAGTATCCGATCTTCGCGCGCAAGCGGAACACGCCCAATGCGAACGAGGAGATCCTGCTCGACCGCAATGAGCGCGCGGGAACGGGCAATTATTACGCGACGGGCGCGATGGAGATCAGTCCCGATCATCGGCTGCTCGCGGTCCTCGAGGATCGCAACGGCTCTGAGCACTTCGTGCTCCGCGTGAAGGATCTCACGACGGGCAAGTGGCTCGCGGACTCGCTGCTCGAGACGACCTACGGTGTCGAGTGGGCCAACGACAACAAGACGCTGTTCTACACGCGCTTCGACTCCGCACAGCGCCCCGATCGCATCTTCCGTCACCATCTCGGCGACGACCCCGCGAAAGACGTCATCGTCGCACGTGAGCCGGACGACCTGTTCAACATCGAAGTGGCCAAGTCGCGCAGCGGACGATACCTGTTCATCAAGCACGGCAGCTTCACGTCGGCCGAGGTGAAGTTTCTCGACGCCGCGAAACCGGACGGCGAATGGCGCGTGATCGTTCCGCGCACGCCGGACCTCGAGTACGACGTCGAGCATCACGACGGCCGATTCATCATCCGCACGAACGCGGATGGAGCCACCAACTTCAAGCTCGTTACTGCGCCGGTGTCCGCACCGGATCGCGCGCATTGGAAGGACTGGATCGCTCCGCGCGCCGACGTGCAGATCGAGTCGTTCATACCGTTCAAGGATCACTACGTCCTCGTGGAGCGGAGCAATGCACTCGAGCGGCTGCGCATCCTCGACGCGACGACCAACAGCTCGCACTACGTCACGATGCCCGAGTCGGTCTACTCAGCGGGCCTGGGCGGCAACCGCGAGTACTCGACGTCCGTTGTGCGGTATCGGTATACGTCGCTTGTGACGCCGAGCTCCGTGTACGACTACGACATGCGCCAGCGGCGCAGCACGCTCAGGAAGCAGGAGGAAGTCGTCGGCGGGTACGACAAGAGCAAATACGCCACCGAGCGTGCGTGGGCACGCGCGGAGGACGGTGCAATGGTGCCGCTGTCGATCGTGTACAAGAAGCCGCTCGTGCGCGATGGCAAGCGGCCGATGCTGCTGTACGCGTATGGCTCGTACGGCTACAGCACCGATCCGAACTTCTCGACGAACAATCTCTCGCTGCTCGACCGTGGGGTCGTCTACGCCATCGCGCACATTCGCGGCGGCCAGGAGATGGGCCGGAAGTGGTACGACGATGGGAAGATGATGAAGAAGAAGAACACCTTCACCGACTTCATCGCGGCGGCGGAGTATCTGGAGCGCGAGCGGTATACGTCGAAGGAGCGGTTGGCGATTCGCGGTGGAAGCGCGGGCGGCCTGCTCATGGGCGCGGTGACGAACATGCGGCCCGACCTGTTCAAGGCCGTCGTTGCCGACGTTCCCTTCGTCGACGTCATCAACACGATGCTCGACGCTTCAATTCCGTTGACGACGGGCGAGTGGCTGCAGTGGGGCAACCCGAAGGAGCCGGCGGCGTACGCGTACATGAAGTCGTATTCGCCGTACGACAACGTGGCTGCGAAGGCGTATCCGTCGATTCTCGTCACGACTGGGCTGAATGATCCGCGCGTCGGCTATTGGGAGCCGGCGAAGTGGGTGGCGAAACTCCGTGCGACGAAGACCGATTCGAATCTGTTGGTCATGCGGACGAACATGGGTGCCGGGCACGGCGGGTCGTCGGGGCGGTACGATGCGCTCAAGGACAACGCGTTCAGATATGCCTTCGTCCTCGACCAAATTGGCGCGACGGGGCTGGTGCCATAGCAACACCGTTGTCGGCACTCTGCGCCCCCGATAGCTTTCGCGTCTCCCCCGCAGCGTCTCGCGCGGGGGCCTGACTCGAGCGTTCTCAACCATGCCGGATACATCACGCGTCCCCGTCATCGTCGCCGCCGCGCGGACGCCGATCGGGAAGTTCCTCGGCGGTCTCTCCGCACTCTCGGCGCCGGAGCTCGGCGCCATCGCGATCAAGGCGGCCGTCGAGCGGTCCGGAGTTTCCCTCGACGACATCAATGAAGTCATCATGGGGAACGTGGTGCAGGGCGGCGTCGGTCAGGCGCCCGCGCGCCAGGCGATGCTCAAGGCCGGCATCCCCTCCTCCGTCAGCGCGATGACGATCAACAAGGTCTGCGGCTCCGGCCTCAAGGCCGTGATGCTCGCCGCCCAGTCGATCAAGGCGGGCGACGCCGAAGTCATCGTCGCCGGCGGACAGGAGTCGATGTCGAACGCGCCGCACTATGTCTACGGCATGCGCAACGGCATCAAGCTGGGCGACCAGACGATGGTCGACGGCGTGATCAAGGACGGTCTCTGGTGCGCCTCGTGTGACGTCCACATGGGTGGCCACGCCGAATACACGGCGAAGAAGGCCGGTGTGTCGCGGCAGCAGCAGGATGCGTTCGCCGTGTCATCGCACCGGAAGGCCGTGGACGCGCAGAACGCCGGCAAGTTCAAGGACGAAATCGCTCCGGTCACAATCAAGGGGAAGAAGGGCGATACAGTCGTCTCCGCAGATGAGGGCCCGCGCTCCGACACCACGGCGGAAACGCTGGCGAAGTTGCGCCCCGCCTTCGACAAGGGCGACGACGCGTCCGTCACGGCGGGCAACGCAAGCTCGCTCAACGATGGTGGTGCGGCCGTGGTCGTCGTCTCGCAGGCGTATGCAGAAGCGCACGGCCTGCCGATCCTCGCGTGGATCAAGTCGTACGCAACGGGCGCCGTCGATCCAAAGGAATTGTTCTTCGCCCCGATCACGGCGGTGAACAACCTGATGAAGAAGGCGGGAACGAAGATCAACGACTACGATCTCATCGAGGCGAACGAGGCGTTCGCGTCGCAGGCGCTCGCCGACGGCGCGGGGCTCGGCTGGGATTGGAATCGTGTGAACGTGAACGGCGGCGCCATCGCGCTCGGGCATCCGATCGGTGCGAGCGGTGCGCGCGTGCTCACGACGCTACTTTATGCGCTGAAGGACAGGAATCTCGACAGCGGTCTCGCGACGCTTTGCCTCGGTGGCGGCGACGCAGTTGCACTCTCAGTTTCCCGGAGCCGGTAAATGACGACGATTGCAGTTGCCGCTCGTACACCGCGCACTCGTGCGCTGGGCATCATCCTCGCCGCCGGCGCGCTCGCGCTCGCGTCGCAGTTCGCGTTGCCCGTCCCGGGCACGCCGGTGCCGATCACGCTGCAGCCACTCGTCGTGGTGCTCGCCGGCCTGCTGCTCGGGCCAGTCGACGGCGGCGCAGCGATGGTCATCTATCTCGTGGCGGGTCTCGCCGGACTTCCCGTCTTCGCGCCGATGGGCGCGCCGGGACTCGCGCGACTGCTCGGCCCCACGGGGGGCTACATCCTCGCGTATCCGGTCGCGGCCGCAGTTGCGGGTCGCTTCGGTGCGGGCAAGCCGAGCTACGTCACGCGCTCACTCGCCGCGATGGCGGGTATTCTCGTGCTCTATCTCGGCGGACTCGCGCAGCTGGCGGTGCTCACTGGCAACCTTGGTCGTGCCGCTTTGATGGGCGTCGCACCGTTCGTCGCCGCTGACGCCGTGAAGGCGCTCGTGGCCGGCGCACTTTCGGGCAGGCGCCGCGGCATCTGACGGAGGACGCCGCAGCCGACGGCTCGCGCAACATCCTGGCGACGATCGGGCGGGTACTCGCATTCGTACTTCTGGTCTACACGTGCAGCGTGGCGGCAGTCTCCCTTCTCCAGCCGCCACTGAATTGGCTGAGCCTCAGGTCGGGACATCCCATTCGCACCGACGGCTACGCGGCGCTCGTCGGCGCCTTCGCGGCGTCGGTGATCATGCTGCGGTCGATCGACCGGCGTCCGTGGAGCGCGATCGATCTCTCGGTCTCGGCCGCTCGTGGAAGGGTGTTGCTCGCCGGATGGTTGGCGGGCGCGGTGCCGATCACGCTCGCGTGCATCGTGCTGCTCACGATAGGATGGCTGCATTTTGTCCCCTCCTCGGACAATGCGTCGTGGATGGGAGCGGCGGTCCGCACCACGCTGGTGCTGCTTCCGGCATCGCTTGGCGAGGAGCTGATCACGCGAGGGTATCTTCTCACCGTCATTCGCGAGAGCGTGGGGACGCGGGCTGCCGTGTTGGGGACGAGCATCGCGTTCGGGTTGCTGCATCTCGCGAATCCATCGGCGACCGCGACATCGCTGTTCGTCGTGATCCTTGCTGGCGTGTTCCTCGCGACCGTGCGTCTCGCGCTGAAGAGTCTATGGGCGGCGTGGATGGCGCATCTCGCCTGGAATTTCATGATGGCCGTGGCGCTGCATGCGAGCGTCAGCGGGATCGACTTCGAGGCGCCGCGCTACAGGGCGGTGTTGTCAGGGCCGGCGTGGCTCAGTGGTGGAGATTGGGGACCCGAGGGCGGGCTCGTCGCCGCACTCGGCTTGATTGGCGGAATGACGTACTTCTACGCGCGGCGCCGCCGCGAGGACGCATAGCAGCATGACCGAACGCATTGCCGTGATCGGCGCGGGGCAGATGGGCAACGGGATCGCGCACGTCTTCGCCCATGCTGGCTTCGAGGTGACGATGATCGACGTCGCCGACGCCGCGCTGGAGAAGGGTCGCGCGACGATCGTGAAGAATCTGGAGCGCCAGATCAAGAAGGCGTTGATGGAGGAGAAGGACAAGGTCGAGATCCTCGGCAGACTCAAGACATCGACGTCGATGGAGGATGTGAAGGGCGCGGACCTCGTGATCGAAGCGGCGACGGAGAATCGGGACCTCAAGTTCCGCATCTTTCAAGACATCGACCGCCTCGCCGATGTCGGCGCTGTTCTCGCGACGAACACGAGCTCCATCTCCATCACGGAAATCGCGGCGAAGACGAAGCGGGCCGAGTCGGTGATCGGGATGCACTTCATGAATCCCGTGCCGGTGATGCAGCTCGTCGAGATTATCCGCGGGTTGGCGACGTCGGATGCGACGACGGCCCGTGTGGTGACGTGGTGCCAACTGCTCGACAAGACACCGGTCGAGGTGAACGACTTTCCCGGCTTCGTGGCAAACCGGATCCTGATGCCGATGATCAACGAGGCTGTCTTCTGCGTGATGGACGGCGTCGGTACACCGGAGGCAATCGATACGGTGATGAAGCTCGGAATGAATCATCCGATGGGGCCACTCGCGTTGGCGGACCTCATCGGGCTCGATACCTGTCTCGCTATCCTCGAGGTACTGCACGACGGACTGGGCGACTCGAAGTATCGGCCCTGTCCGCTGCTGCGAAAGTATGTGGCGGCTGGCTGGCTGGGCCGGAAATCGGGCCGGGGCTTCTATACTTATTAGGCTGGAACAGAAGGACATTCTTACCGCAGTGCGGTATCCCACTTACTGAACTTTGCTGACACCACTGACCGAAGTGCAGCAGGAGATCCTGCATCTCGCTCGCGATTTTGCCGCGGGAGAGATCGCACCGTACGCCGCACAGTGGGACCGCGATGCGTGCTTTCCCGTCGCCGTCGCGCACCGGATGGGCCAACTCGGATTCCTCGGCATGCTCATTCCCGAGGAGTACGACGGACTTGGACTCGACACGACGTCGTACCTGCTCGCGCTCGAAGCGATCGCGAACGCCGATGCGTCGACCGCCGTGCTGATGAGCGTCCACAATTCGTTGCCGACGCAGATGCTGCTCAACTTCGGCAGCGATGAGCAGAAGGAGCGCTACCTCAAGCCGATGGCGCGCGGTGAGTTGATCGGCGCATTCGCGTTGAGCGAACCGGAGGCCGGTTCGGATGCATCGTCGCTGCGCTGCCAGGCCGTCCGCGATGGCGACGACTGGCTCCTCACCGGCACGAAGAGCTGGGTGACCTCGGGCAGCTTCGCCGACGTCATCATGGTCATGGCGCGCACGGATTCATCCGATGCGCGTCGCGGTTCGAAGGGCATCTCGGCGTTCATCGTCACGCCGGATTTGACGGGCTTCCACGTCGGCAAGAAAGAAGACAAGATGGGCCTGCGCGCGTCGCCGACGGTGATGCTCAACTTCGACGGACTGCGCGTGCCGGGTGCGAACCTCCTCGGTGCGGAAGGGCAGGGCTTCATCTACGCGATGAAGTCGCTCGACAACGGCCGACTCGGCATCGCCGCGCAGGCACTCGGCATCGCCCAGGCGGCGCTGGATGCGTCGCTCGACTATGCGGCCGAGCGGAAACAGTTCGGTCAGCCCATCCGTGAGTTTCAGGCCATTCAATTCAAGCTGGCTGACATGGGCTCGCGCATCACCTCGGCGCGCGCGCTGTTGCACATGACGGCCGCTGCGAAGGACCGCGGCGAGTCGACGACGATGCATGGCTCGATGTGCAAGCTGCTCGCGAGCGAGACGGCCATGTATGTGACCACCGAGGCCATCCAGATCTTTGGAGGGTACGGGTACGTGAAAGACTATCCCGTGGAGAAGTTGTTCCGCGATGCAAAGATCACCGAGATCTACGAAGGGACTTCCGAAGTGCAGCGCATTGTCATCGCCAGAGAGCTGTATGCCCGACGTCATTAACCAAACTACCGAACCAATGAACCTCTTCGACACGATCGCGAGCATGGGTCATGAGCAGCTCGTGATCTGCAACGATTCATCCGCTGGCTACCGCGGCATCATCGCGATTCACAGCACGACGCTCGGCCCCGCCCTCGGGGGTACGCGCTTCTGGCAGTACGCCAGCGACGAAGAGGCCATCGTCGACGCGCTGAGACTCGCCCGCGGCATGACGTACAAGAACGCTGTCGCCGGTCTCAACCTCGGCGGCGGCAAGTCCGTCATCATCGGCAACAACAAGACGAACGACCGCGAGATGATCTTCCGCGCACATGGCCGATTCGTCGAGTCGCTCGGCGGCCGGTACATCACCGCGGAAGACGTCGGTACCAGCACCGCCGACATGGACTTCGTGCACATGGAGACGAAGAATGTCTCCGGACTCGCCGGCCGTTCTGGCGATCCGTCGCCCGTGACGGCGCATGGCGTGTTCCGCGCGATCCAGGCGTCGGCCAAGGAGCGTTGGGGTTCGGATGATCTCAGCATGAGGACCATCACCGTCCAGGGTGCAGGTCACGTGGGCTACTACCTGATGAAGGAGTTGCACGAGGCGGGCGCCAAGCTCATCGTCACGGACATCGATGCCGAGCGTGTGAAGCAGGTCGTGTCGGAGTTCGGTGCGCGCTCGGTTGCGCCGGACGAGATCTACGCCGCGCAGGCAGACATCTTCGCGCCGTGCGCTCTCGGTGGCATCATCAACGACAAGACCATGCCGCAGCTCAAGTGCGAGATCGTCGCCGGCGCCGCGAACAACGTGCTGCTCGAGGAGCGCCACGGTGTCGCGCTGGAAGAGAAGGGGATTCTCTACGCACCGGACTACGTCGCGAACGCCGGCGGTGTCATCAATGTGTATTCGGAGCTCGCCGGTTGGAGCTCGGCGCGTGCGTTCCGCAAGGCGGATGAGATTTACGACACGATCCTCAAGGTCTTTGCAATCGCGAAGAAGGACAACGTTCCGACGTACGTCGCTGCCGATCGTCTCGCCGAGCAGCGCATCAAGGCAGTGGCTGGCATGGTGCGCACGTGGCCGGCGTGGCCGAACAAGTAGGCGGTCGCGGAGACCCCGGAAAAACAGCAACGACCTGACTTGAATTATGTGAATTGAAAGACGAATTGCATCGCGGCGCCGAGAAATTGTCATCGCGCAGGGGATCAACGGCCGCTTGGCGTGAGACCTCTGAGAGGCGCGAGACCTCTCGGACATTCGATGGAGCAAATTCCACAAAGTCGCATGATTCAAGTCATGCGGTTGATCCGTTCCTCTGCTACTCTGCGTCCTCTGCGGTCAATCCGCGGTTTTCTCACCCAAAGAGACAGTGTCCCACGAGACAATTCTCATCGCGAGCGATCACGCCGGCTTTGAGCTGAAGGAAAAGCTCGAGGCCGAGCTCAAGACGCTCGGCTACGACGTTGAAGACCTCGGGCCCAATACCGATGCGTCCATCGACTACGCGGACTACGCGCATCCACTCGCCGAGCGAGTTTCGAACGGCGAGAATGATCGCGGCATCCTGCTGTGCGGAACGGGACTCGGCATGTCGTACGCCGCGAACCGACATCCGCACGTGCGCGCAGCAGTCGCGTGGACGCCCGAGATCGCAGCGCTCGCGCGCGAGCACAATGACGCCAACGTCCTCGTGCTGCCCGCCCGATTCGTCGGCGAGCAGGAAGGACGCGATATTCTGAAGGCATGGCTCGACACGCCGTTCGCCGGCGGGCGTCACGCACGTCGCGTGGCGAAGATCGAGCTCGACGAGCATCCCACCACGGAGAATTCCTGATGTCGTCCTGGACCGATTGGAACCGGTGTCCCCCGGGTGAAGCGTTGCGACAGGCCGACGCCGAGATCGCCGAGCTGATCGGCGAAGAGATCACGCGCCAGAACGACGGTCTCGAGCTGATCGCCAGCGAGAACTTCGTGTCGCCCGCCGTGATGGAGGCAATGGGCTCTCCGCTCACGAACAAGTACGCCGAGGGGCTGCCAGGTAAGCGCTACTACGGTGGCTGCGAAGTAGTGGACAAGGTCGAGCAGCTGGCGATCGACCGCGCGAAGCAGCTGTTCGGCGCGGATCACGCGAACGTGCAGCCGCATTCGGGCGCGCAGGCGAACGCCGCCGTCTTCCTCGCGTTCCTCAAGCCAGGCGACACCTTTCTCGGCATGGACCTCTCGCAGGGCGGGCATCTCACGCACGGCTCGCCGGTGAACTTCTCGGGTCTGCTCTACAAGGCCATCTCGTATGGCCTCGATGATCGCGGCTACATCGACTACGACGCCATGCGGAAGCAGGCGCGCGATCACAAGCCGAAGATGATCATCGCCGGCTACAG
>JAQBPV010000188.1 GCA_028287345.1 Gemmatimonadota bacterium | reverse complement strand
CGCGGCACGGTAGGTTCGGCTCACCACTAATCGCGCGCCGCTCACGAGCGTGACGCGATATTCTCCGCCGCCAAGTGGCGCGCACTCGCGTACGCGTTCGACGTTCACGATCGCTGAGCGGTGGATTCGCGCGAATGTCGCGCGTGGCAGTTGTTCTTCCAACCGCCGCATGGTCATGCGCACAAGGTGACGCTTGGCCCCCGCATGAATGCGCACGTAGTTGTCTTCCGCCGCGCACCAGTCGATCTCGTGCGCCGGGATCACGAGCAGTGTTTCACCATCCCTCACCACGAGACGGTCGCTCGCACTGAGGAAATCGTCCAGGCCATGGTTCGCCGGCGCTTGCTCCTGACGTCGCTCGTGTAATCGCGCCACTGCTGCTGCGAGACGTTCACGCGCGAACGGCTTCAACAGGTAGTCCACCGCGTACAGATCGAACGCCTGGATCGCGAACCGCTCGTACGCGGTGACGAACACGATGTGCGGGCGCTCCGATGGAGACAGCGCGCGAACGACGTCGAGTCCGGAAAGGCCCGGCATCGCGACGTCGAGAAAGGCGGCATCCGGCTTCGTCTCGCGAATGCGCGCCAGCGCTTCGATTCCGTTGACGCACGTTGCCACCACGCGCACACCCGGCATCGCCGCCAGCCGGCGAGCCAACCCGTTCAACGCCGCGGGCTCGTCGTCCGCGATCAACACGCGAAGCTCGGTATGCATCAGAGCGAACGTGCCCCCTCGAGAGGGATTCTGATCGCTACACGTGCCCCACGCGCGCCTGCACCCCGCGACTCGCACCGAATGGATGCGGCCGCGCCGTATCGAAGTGCCAGGCGATCGCGCGTAGCGCCCAAGCCCACGCCGGCAATGGTGAATGGATCCGCGTTGAACCCGAGCCCGTCGTCTTCCACTGAAAGCAACAGTGCGCCCGCCTCCCGCACCGCCCCGATGGCGATGTGACCCGTCTCCACACGCGGAGCAACGCCGTGACGCACGGCATTTTCCACGATTGGCTGCAAAAGAAAGCTTGGCACAGGCGCATCGAGCAGGTCGTCGGGCACTGCGAATGTCACCACGAGCCGGTCGCCGAAGCGCAGCTCCTCGATCTCGAGGTACGCGCGCAGCAGCTCGAGTTCCGCTCGCAGCGACACTTCAGGAACATCGCGCAGTCGAAGCGTGGAGCGAAGAAGCTCGGCGAGCTTCACCGCCATGGTCTCCGCGGTCGCCGGATCCGAGTCCGTGAGCATGGCGATGCCATGCAAAACGTTGAAGAGGAAATGCGGCTGAAGCTGCATCTGCAGCATCCGCAGCTGCGCTTGCGCCAAATCCGCCTCGAGTCGCGCGGTGTCGAGCTCGCGATTGCGGCGCGCGGCGCGTTCGTCGATTGCCGTAATCACTGCCGCGATGGACGCATACGCTGCGACGCCGACCAGCATATGTCCCCCGATGAACCGCTTCAGTTCCGCGAAGTACGCCTCCGGTGGAAGCGTCGGCGGTCGTGAAAGCCACAACACCCACGTGAACCACATGGCAAAGAGGAGTGCCGCCGTAAGCGCGAACAGTGCGTGCATTGCCAAGGGCCGCGCCAACGGTCGCTCGAACGGCACGCGGTGCATCGCGGCGCGCACGACTGGCGTAATGCCGGCCCAGATCCACCACGAGGCGATGAACGCCGCGGCGAATCGCCCAATGTACGCGTGCACTTCCGGAGACAAGGGAAACACCAGGACCGTAGCCGCTCCGCTGAGCAGCCCTGGAATCGTCCATCCGGCAAGTGAGAGAAGAGCGGTGCGTATGCGTTTCACGTCGCGAATCTATCGCGTGGCGATAACTCGCGCGTCCTGTGTGGCCAACCGCGGCCATGTGCAGCGAGCTACGCGAACGGACACCGCACGCGCACTACCTTCGCCGGTCATGACACATAAAAACATGCTCGTGGGCACGTCGCTGCTCTCGGTCCTTCTTCTATCGTTTCATCTCGCGCAGGACGCCATCCACGCGAAGCCGGGCACAGTCGAGGCAGGCGCCGGCAACCTAACCGCGATCCTCATTCTCGTCGTCCTGCTCTCGGGCCCTACACTCCTCGCCGAGCGTCGTTCGGGCCGGATCATCATGCTGTTGGTTGCGCTGTTCGCGGCGGGAATGCCCGCGCTGCACTTCACGCTCGGCCATACCTGGAGCAAGCACGACGCGGCGCTCTTCTTCGTCTGGTGCCTGATCGCGCTCGGCGTCAACGGAATGTTTTCCGTCATCCTTTGGGTGTCCGAGGTTCGTCGCCTGCGCAACGAACGTGGGTTCGGCACATGAGAAGAGACGCCCGGATCGCGGGCATCCTCTACATCCTGCTCGGCGTCATCGCGCCGGTTCGGCTCATCTACATCCCGAATGCCGTTCTCGTGAGCGGCAATGCGCAGGCGACGGCGGCGAACATTGCGAGCCATGAGGCACTCTTTCGCGCGGCGATCCTGGCTGACGTGGTAGCCGGTGTGCTCACGTTGTTCGTGACGATGGCGCTCTTTCGACTGTTCAGGACAGTCGACCGGGACCTCGCGTCGATGATGCTCATCCTCGGCGGATTGATGGTGACGCCGATCTACTTCTTCAATCTGGTGATCGACGCGGGTGCTCTCCTCGTCGCCCATGCGCCGAGCTATCTGGCGGCGTTCGACCAGAAGCAGCGCGAGGGACTCGTGAGCGTGAAGGTCGAGAGGGCGAATGATTCGCTCCCTCGGCGGCTTTAGTGTTCGTTAGACCGCGGGTCGAGATGCGTCAGGGGCGAATAGACCGACGACCTCGTAGAAGCCAGGATCAAACCGCGCAATGGCCAAGGCTTCAACGAGAAATGGCGACGCATCCGGCCTCGCGCGCATTCGATCGTAGTGTTCTGGCGTCGCCCATTGGGCATACATCGTGACCTTGGTGCCGTCCAGGCTACGGTGGAGTGCGGCACTCACGAAGCCTGGAACATGCCGGATGCTTGACTCGGTGGCCTGGGTCAGGAGCTCGACGAGGCGCGCTTGCTGCGTCGGAGCAACGGTGAAGACATTGATGACCGTCATCGGGCGATCGCCCGTTGTAATCGTGAGCATGGAAGCAAAGGTAGTATTTCGGTCTTACTGCGCGTAGGAGCGTGATCGCACCGCAGGGAGCAGCTTGGCGCAGTAGAGTCTCCGACACTAGCTCACGACACAGCTCGGCACCTCATCGCCCGTCACGCTCGACACCCGTCCGGCGGCATCGAACGTGACGTTGCGGTCTACTTGGAAAATTGTGCTACACGTCATCCCCGCTGTTCGGGCGCACCTTACTCGACGGGCGTGAGTCGAGTGCCGGGCGGCAAGGGGAGCCCTTCAGGCGGCTCGAGCGGCCCGACCGTTCCGAACATCGCAGCCGCTTGCTCTCGCGCGAAGAGGAGACGCATACGGTCTTCGAGGGGACGCATCATGGCCTGTGCGTCGGCGAGTGGGCTCGCGAAGATGTCGGGCAAACGCCCAATGGCTTCTTCGACAAAGCTCCGCTGCTCTTGAGTCAGCGTTGCCTCAGGAGTGAGAAACGTGCGCAGGTGTTCCAGCCAGAACAGAGTACGCCGCTCGGCAGACACGCGAGTGACGATGACCCGACGAAACGCGATCGGAAACGCCGATAGCTCGGCGAGTGAGCGCGGCAGCTCATCGGCGTGAGTTTCGACCCACGCGACGATCTCATCATGTGCTAGCGGAAACCAGCCGCACGATCCCGACACAGGAGCCCTCGACCTGTAAGTGCTCGTCCGATGGAATCTTCGTTGCAAAGCTAACGCCTCAGCTAACCAGCGGGCGAATCAAACGAAATGCGAGCGCAGCGAGCTTCCGAAACCCCAGCCGGCGCGTCAGCATACCGCCGTAAGAATCGCAAGCGCACGACGACATTAAAAGTACGGTGCAGTATGCCGGGCCAGCGCAACTTCGTCGCCCTTCGGCGTCGCATCGAGTCGGAAACTGCTCCCGTTTGCGAACGCGATGCTCAGGGCGAGCGTAGATCGGGCAGCGAGAAGACTACGATAGTCGGCGATCCACCGCGACCGAACATCATCGAGCCACCACCCGTCGTCGTCGCAAGGTACTGTGTGCCTCCGACAGCATACGTAACCATCCCGCCGAAGATCCCCGCTCCCGTGTACATGCGATAGA
>JAQBPV010000183.1 GCA_028287345.1 Gemmatimonadota bacterium | reverse complement strand
TGCGCCGCGGTGGCACCGATGCGGTGATGATCAGCATCCACGCCGACTGGGCCGTGGGTGATCCGGACGGTTTCCGCGCCGCATTGTCGCGCGCGGCCGACACCGCGGAGCAGCATCACGCGCTCGTCACCGTGGGCGTGGTTCCTGTGCGACCAGATCCCGGCTTCGGATACATCCAGCCCGCGGGTGAAGTGAGTGAGGGTGCGCGTCGCGTCGCGCGGTTCATCGAGAAGCCCGATCGCGCGCGCGCCGAGGCGATGATGCGCGACGGCTATCTGTGGAACTCCGGGATCTTCGTGTGGCGCGCGGCGGACTTCCTCGCGGAGGTAAAAGCGCTGACGCCCGAGGTGGCGCCGCATCTCGTGCAGCACGCGGAAAGTCTCGACGGATTCTTCAACGCCGTGAAGACGCCGATCTCGGTGGACGTCGGCGTGCTCGAACGCAGTGCGAAGGTGCTCGTCATGGCCGGTGACTTCGGCTGGGACGACGTTGGCACGTGGGCTGCACTGCGTCGCGTGCGCACGTGCGATGCAAACGACAATGCGTTGCGCGGCCGAGTGCACGCGCTCGACGCGCATGGAAACGTCGTGCATGCCGACGACACCGCAGTGGTACTCTATGGCGTGTCTGACCTCGTGGTCGTCTCACGCGACGGGCTCACGCTCGTCACGACGATCGACAAGGCGGCCGACCTGAAGACGTTGTTCGAATCACTGCCTCCTGAGCTGCGCGAGATTTCGTGAGCGCCGTCTATCTCTACGACGACCAGTGTGCGCGAACCTTCGAGCCGTTCGCGCTGACGCGTCCCGCGGGTGAGATGCGCGCCGGTGCACTGCTCGTGCGCGAGCGATGGGAGCGCGCGCTGGGTGAGCGTGTGGCCGGCTACGTGACGTCGCCACATCTCACCGGCTTCGACGAGCCGGACGCGCCGGCCGTGATGGCATCTGGCCTGTTGCCGAAGGGGAGCTGGCTCGCGAACGCGCGCTTCTGCCCTGCCCTCGATGCGCTCGGACAGCCGGACGAGGTGATGTCGGGCGACAAGCTCGCGGCCGTGCGTCTCGCGCGCGATGTGTCTGTCGACGAGTTGAAAGACGGCACGGCCAACATTGGCTCGTATGCCTATCAGTCGGGCACGAGGCACGAGGTGACGCCGGCCGCGGGATGGTGGATGAACGAGGTGTGGGACTACGTCGCGCACCTCGTGCCGATGCTCGAAGCGGATCTGCCGGTGCTTGGAGCAGGCTTGTCGAGCGAGCTACCGGCGGGTGCTATTCGCGTCGGCAGCGGGCAGGTGTTCATCGAGACGGGCGCCGACGTCGAGCACGCCGTCTGCTTCGACGTCAGCGCGGGCCCTGTGCTGATTCGCGCCGGCGCGCACATCCAGGCCTTCACTCGGCTCGTCGGGCCGCTCTACGTCGGCAAGGACTGCACGGTGACCACCGACAAGGTCGCCGCGTCGTCCATCGGCGACGTGTGCAAGGTGCACGGCGAAGTGAGCAACACCATATTCATCGGGCATGCGAACAAGGGGCACGACGGCTTCGTCGGCCACTCGATACTGGGGCGGTGGGTCAACCTCGGCGCCGGCACCATCACGAGCAACCTGAAGAACACCTACGGCACCGTGCAGCTCTGGACTCCCGACGGCATCCGCGAGACCGGATTGCAGTTCCTCGGCACCCTATTCGGCGATCATGCGAAGACGGGCATCGGGCTCAAGCTCACGACCGGCTCCGTGCTCGGCGCCGGCTCGAATGTCTATGGTGCGGTGATGCCGCCGAAGGCCGTCGCGCCATTTTCGTGGGGCGAGGCCGGCGCATTCATGGACTATCGGCTCGACAAGTTCCTCGACGTCGCCGGTCGGATGATGGCGCGCCGTCACATCACGCTGAGCGACTCGTCGCGCGCGCAGCTGTCGAAGTCCTTTGCTGCGCGCTGGTCGGTGACCGAATGAGAGTCTGGGTGCTCGGCAGCGGGAGCGAGGGGAACGCCGTGCTCATCGAAGCAGGAGAGAGCCGCATTCTGGTGGACTGCGGCTTTGGAACGCGCACGCTCGCGGGCCGCCTGAAGACGATCGGCATCGCGCCCGCGTCGATCGAGGCGTGCATCGTGACGCACGAGCACTACGATCACGTGCGCGGCGCGGCCGCCGGTGCGAAGAAGTGGGGTTGGTCGCTGTTCGCGAGTGAGGGCACGGTGGCCAACTGCCCTGAGCTCGAGGAGGCGAACTGCACGCGCGTGCCGATCGGAGGAACCGTGGTGCTCTCACGCACGACGCTGACGACGTACGCCGTTCCGCACGACGCCGCGAGTCCGATCGGTGTGCGGGTGACGTCCACGTCGACTGGCGCCAATACCGTCGTGTGTACGGACCTGGGGCACGTCAGCGACAGCGTGCGTGCGCTGTGCGCGAATGCGGACATCCTCGTGCTCGAGTCGAATCATGATGTAGGCATGTTGTGGGCGGGGCCGTATCCGCCTGTCGTGCGATCGCGCATTGCGTCGCGCGTGGGGCATTTATCCAATCGCGATGCGGCACGTCTGGCGCGTGACGTAGTGCATCGTGATCTGGCGCATGTGGTGCTCGCTCATCTAAGCGAGAACTGCAACGACCACGGAATTGCGCATCGGACCATGACCGAGGCGCTGAGTCGCACGCGCTTTAGAGGCGCAACGAGTATCGGGCTGCAGCACGGCGTTGTCGGACCGTTGCTGCCTCGTGCTGGCCGTGGTGCGGGAGAGGCGCAGTACGCGTTGGCTCTCTAACTACTTCTTCGTTGCGCTCAGGCCGGCCTTGGCTCTGAAATGCCAGAGAGCTCAACGCTGATGGCCTCGCTCAATAGGTGAGCGACTTCTGCCTCGAGACAGACGGTCCAGACTCTGCGAGAACTCGCCACTTCGCGGCAGAACGGGTTCGCTGGTTGCTGACCGTGCCGGGCGCCGTGCAGTCGCGTTGCGGCGCCACGCTTCCCAGACGTTCGCAACGAGCAGTCCGGCCAGCAGGAAGTACACGGCGCCGAGCAGCGCGTACGCCGCGTAGCTCGTGACGCCAACGATTGCGCCGTAGATCAACTGGTCACGGTGCTTTGGCGGTGACGTCGGCGGATCGGTGACCATGAAGAACGCGAAGAACAGCGCGGCGTGGAGATCCGGCGCGCGATACAGCTCGGCAACGTGCGCCGGGTTGCCGACGAATGCCGTGAGCGTGATGAGCGCGTAATAGCTGCCGAGGAATGCGAGGACGACCTGCACCTTGTTGACGCGATGGGTGATGAACGCGCCCGTCGCAATCAGCAGCGCAAGCGCGAATGGCGAGAGCTCCGGCAACGCACCCCACCAGCTCTGCCCCGTGTGAAAGACATAGAACGTCGCGACCAGTGCAAATGCAGCGGGATTGAAGATGTTCGCTGTGCGCACGCGCAAGGGATACTTGCTCAGTATCGCGACGGCGGACGTCACTGCGGCCACATACCACGGCTGGTGCGGACTCAGGATCATGGCGACGATGAGTCCACTCAGCAGCGCACCATCCGGCACATGCCAACGTCCGCGTCGCCAGCGAATCAGTGGCGCGTCGATCATCATTGCCGTCGCTATGGCCGCGACCACACCCGGCGTCACGAGCGCAACGCCTGTTCCCGCCGCCGCAGCTGCAACGAGCACGCCGAGCACGAGGATGAGCAGTCCTTTCGGTGTCCTGAAAAAGCGTCCGGCCGTCACGAGCTGACCATGACGGCCGTCCGATGACGTTCGAGCGACGGAGTAAAGATCAATCCTTCCACGCCATGACGCTCGAGCAACGCGATACCCTCCGTGGGGCCAAGTATGAACGCGGCCGTGGCAAGGGCATCGGCGACGATGGCCGTTGGTGCAATGACGGTGGCACTCGCAGAGCTCAGCGCGGTGTCGCCGGTGCGAGCGTTGACGATATGGTGATCGTTCGTGCCCTCGGCGCCTCGACGGACGTAGTCGCCGGACGTGCAGACTGCGGTATTAGACACACTGAGCGAATCGATCAACTCATCGGACTTCCGCGGATGCCGGATACCAACGATCCACGGACCTCCACTCGCGTTACTTCCTGCAACATAGATATCGCCGCCGGCGTCGATCGCGAAGTTCTCGAACGGTGCGAGCTCGAGCGCAGCGGCATCAATAGCGAGTCCTTTGACGACGGCGCCGAGATCCAGTACCATCGGCGTTGTCAGCGTGATGGTTTGCGTCTGGTCGTCGAGCACGATGTCGCGATAGGAGGCACGGCTGGTTGGGTCGACCGTTGAACGACGGCGAATGCCCGTCTGATAGTCAGTATCAAAGCCGCGCTCTTCCAGCCGATGACCCACGGTGGGGTCGAATGCACCCTTCGTGTCGGTGGCGACAGCGAGAGCAAACTTGAGCGATTCGAAGAGCAGCGTGCTCGCTGGAACGGCGACACCAACCTGTGTCGCCAGCCGAGACAGCTCACTCGCTGGATCAAACCGTGAACATTGCGCAGTGATGTGCGTGAACCACTCGAGCGCTCGCGCAACGCCGGCCTCGCGCTCGGCGCGCTCTGCTTCATTGGCATCGTGACCGACCACCCGGATGGTGACGACAGTGCCCATTGCCGAGATCGTGCGGACGTACGACTCGCTCACTTGGCTTTCTTGAGTGCTTCCACGATGCCGTCGTAAAACGCATTCGAGCTCTCCGTTGCGCCGGAGATGACGTCCACGTTGGGACTTTGCCGCTTCACGACCTGGGGAGGCAATGCCGCAATCCAGTAGACCGAATACATCGTGAGACACTGAGCGATCGACGCGGAAATGATTCGGCCGTTCTTGATCTCCACGCGCGATTCGATGTCGCCGTGCCGCGAGGTTCCCCAGCCCGTGTAGACGCCGTCCTTGAGGTCACGGGCCACCATGGCTGAATCAACCGGTGCCTTGGTTGTCGTGTCCGCAGCGACTGGCGCTGTCCCGATCGTCGGCTTCACCGCGACGGAGATCGCGTTGGTGGTGTCGGGCTTCTTCTCGCGCTTCTGTTCGGCCTTCACCTTCGCCGTCTGCTTCAGCTCCGGCGTGGCGTTTTCGGTCACCACGGGTGCAGCTGGTGCGGGAACGCTGACGTCGGGCGAGTTGTTCAACGCCGTGATTGGCGCAACTGGATGACGTCTGCGGGTCTCTCCCTCGAAACGCTCGGACGCTTTTTGAGTGCGCACGAAACCCGCGCCATATACAGCGAGGACGGCGGCGGTGCCGAGGGCGAGAAGGTGATTGTTTGCGGGATGGTCGTTTGGCGGCACGCCAGAAAGTAACAGCGGCGATGGCGGAGCGAGAGGGGCGCCTTACTGGCCGGAAAACAAAAGCGGGGGCCAAAGGCCCCCGCTTTAGTTTCAACGCCGAGCAGCTTAGTACATGCCGCCCATGCCACCGCCGCCACCACCCGGTGCGCCGTGGCCAGCCTCCTTCTCCTTCTTCTCGACGATGATCGCTTCCGTCGTCAGCAGCAGCGACGCGATCGAAGCAGCGTTCTGCAGTGCCGTACGCGTGACCTTCGTCGGATCGATGACACCAGCCTGCACCAGATCCTCATAGGTGTCGGTCAGCGCATTGTAGCCGAACTTGTCGTCCTTGCTCGAGCGAACCTTCTCGAGCACGATCGAGCCTTCGCCGCCAGCGTTCTGTACGATCATGCGGAGCGGCTCCTCGATGGAGCGACGGATGATGTCGACGCCGATCTGCTCCTCGGCATCCTCGAGCTTGAAGCCCTTGAGGGCCTTCTGCGCACGAATCAGGGCGACGCCACCACCGGGGACGATGCCCTCTTCGACGGCCGCACGCGTGGCGTGCAGCGCATCCTCGACGCGCGCCTTCTTCTCCTTCATCTCGGCTTCCGTCGCAGCGCCGACGTTGATCACCGCAACACCGCCGGCGAGCTTGGCCAGACGCTCCTGCAGCTTCTCCTTGTCGTAATCCGACGTGGAGTTCTCGATGGCCGCCTTGATCTCCTTGATGCGGCCCTGGATCGCGTCGTTCGAGCCGTTGCCGTCGATGATCGTCGTGTTGTCCTTGTCGACGACGACGCGCTTCGCCTTGCCCAGCTCGTTCACGGTCGCGTTCTCGAGCTTGAAGCCGATCTCTTCGCTGATGACCTTGCCGCCCGTGAGGACCGCGATGTCTTCGAGCATCGCCTTGCGACGATCGCCGAAGCCAGGCGCCTTGACGGCCGACACGCGAAGCGTACCGCGGAGCTTGTTGACGACGAGCGTCGCAAGCGCCTCACCTTCGATGTCCTCGGCGATGATCAGGAGGGGCTTGCCCATCTGGGCAACCTTCTCGAGCACCGGGAGGAGATCCTTCATCGACGAGATCTTCTTGTCGTGGATCAGGATCATCGCATCCTCGAGCGCCGCTTCCATCTTCTCGGGATCGGTGACGAAGTACGGCGAAACGTAGCCGCGATCGAACTGCATGCCTTCGACCGTCTCGAGCGTGGTGTCGAGGCCCTTCGCCTCTTCCACCGTGATGACGCCGTCCTTACCGACCTTCTCCATCGCCTCGGCGATCAGGTCGCCGATCTCCTTGTCGTTGTTCGCCGAGATGGCGCCGACCTGGGCGATTTCCTTCTTGCCGGTGGTCGGGACGCTGATCTTCTTCAGCTCCTCGATGACCGCGACGACTGCCTTCTCGATGCCACGCTTGATGGCCATCGGGTTGGAGCCGGCCGTGACGTTCTTGAGGCCTTCACGGAAGATCGCCTGGGCGAGGACCGTTGCCGTCGTGGTGCCGTCGCCGGCGATGTCCGACGTCTTGGTCGCGACTTCCTTCACCATCTGGGCGCCCATGTTCTCGAGGGGATCAGAGAGCTCGATCTCCTTCGCAACCGTGACACCGTCCTTCGTGACCGTCGGGGCGCCGAACTTCTTGTCGATGACGACATTGCGGCCCTTGGGGCCGAGGGTGACCTTCACCGCCTCGGCGAGCTGATCGACGCCGCGCTTCAGTGCAGCGCGCGCATCCGTGTTGAAATACAGTTCCTTGCTAGCCATGGTAATCCTCTTTGTCGCAGGGAGAGTTAGGAGACGATCGCGAGGACGTCGGACTCGCGGAGGATCAGATACTGCTCGTTGTCGAGCGTGATCTCGGTGCCGCTGTACTTGCCGTACAGCACCTTGTCCCCAACCTTCACGGACATCGGAACGAGCTTGCCGTCCTCGTACTTGCCCGGACCAGCAGCGATGATCTCACCCTGCTGCGGCTTCTCCTTCGCCGTGTCGGGGATGTACAAACCGCCGCGCATCTGCTCCGTGTCTTCCGACGCCTTGACGACGACCCGGTCAGCCAACGGCGAAATCTTCACGCCGGCCGCACTCTTGGTGGCCATAGGTGGTATGCCTCCGATCGATGGAATGGGTACCTTCTGTCCTTTAGCACTCATCGATGTGGAGTGCTAACAGAGTAGGATGATACCCGAGAAGACGGCGGCATGCAAGGGGGCGACTCGCGACGGCTACTGAAGCCGTAAGTCGTTTGCGCGCTTCAAGTTAAGTCGTCATCCCACCAGCGTGAACGCCATCGCCAAACCGTGAAGCGTCAGCCACGGGTCCACCGCATCGAAGCTCCGGCAGATCGGCGCGAACAACTCCGCCAATCCGCCTGTCGCGATCACCATCGGCCGGTCTGCCCGCGGCCATTCGGCGACGATCCGACGCACGATACCGTCGATCGCCTCCGCATTGCCGAACATCACGCCGGCGCGAATGCAGTCTTCCGTTCTCTTGCCGATCACCCGCTCCGGCGCCACCAACTCCGTCGCCGGCAGCTTCGAGGTGCGCCGGAAAAGAGTCTCCGCCGACGTGCGAACGCCCGGCGCGATCACGCCGCCCAGGAACACGGAGTCCTTCGTAATGCAGTCGAACGTCGTCGCGGTCCCGAGATCCACGACGATGCAGTCGCGCTGATAGCGGCGGCTGGCGATCAGCGTGTTGATGATGCGGTCAGCACCGACCGTGAGCGGCTCGTCCACCGCGAGCGTGATCGGCAGCGGCGACGTCGCGTCGAAGACTTCCAGGCGTTCCACTGGCAGCCAACGCTCGCACGCCTCGACCAGGTGTGCGGCCATGCCGCGCACCACGGAGGCGATGGCGACGCCGCGAACTTCTTTCAGCGGAACGTCAGCGCCGGCGATCAGACCGCGCAGCAGCACGCCGACTTCGTCCGAGGTGCGCGGCACGTCCGTGATGATGCGCCAATGGCCTCGCAGCGCGTCGCCGTCGAAGAGTCCGATGGTCGTCTCCGAATTACCGACGTCGAAGGTCAGGAGCATGAGAGCGGCTCGGCGAAGGTGAGTGATCCGGAACGATGTGCAGTGAGCTGACCATCGGTGGAGACGAGCAGTTCGCCGTTCGCGCTGATGCCCTGCACGACGCCATTCGTCGGCTCGGCGATGCGCCGTCCGACCGCAAGATCGCGCTCTCGCCAGCGCGCGAGCTCGGCGTCCGACAGATGTCGAGTCGCCGCAGCCGCACGTCGGAGTGCGGGCACGAGCTCGTCGAGTGCCTCCATGCGGCTGACGCCCGCCGAGAGTCCGGCGCCAGTCGGCACATCTGGCGCGGCGACGTTCAGCCCGAAGCCAATGGCCACCCACTCGGGCGACGTCCCACGCCAGCGCGTCTCGATGAGGATGCCCGCGAGCTTGCCGTCGCCGACATAGAGGTCGTTCGGCCACTTCACTCGAACCGTCTCGCCCGCGAGCTCGTCGAGCGCTTCCGCGGCGTACAGCCCGCACCGCAGCGCGATCACGTCGAGCGCGCGCGCGTCGGTGGGTCGCTCGATGAGCGTGAGCCAGACGCCGGCGCCCGGTGCGGACGTCCATCGGCGACCGTGACGTCCCCGCCCCGCCGTCTGTTCGTTCGCAATCACGAGCGTGCCTGACGCCGCGGAGGGCGCGAGCGCGTGCGCGACGTCGAGTGTCGAGCCGACTGCGTCATACGCATGCACGCCGGCGAGCTGCCACCGTGCAGCCAGCGCCTCGACCGACTCGCCGTCGTACTGGCGAGCCGCACGTGCGTCACCGGCCAATGACAAGGAAGTACACCACCGCGAGCACGATGCGATACCAGCCGAACACCGAGAAGTCGTGCTTCTTGATGTAGCCGAGGAACGACTTGATGGCGACGATGGCGGTGATGAAGCTGACGACGAATCCGACGGCGAGCATGCCGTAGTTGCCGCTGAGCGCCGAGCGACCCTTGATCAGCTCCAAGCCGCTCGCGGCGACCATCGTCGGCACGGCGAGCATGAACGAGAACTCGACGATCGTGCGCTTCGAGACGCCGATGAGCGATCCACCGACGATCGTCGCCGCGGAGCGCGACACGCCCGGTATGACGGCGATGGCCTGGAACAGCCCGATGAGGAACGCCTTCTTATAGGTGATCTCCGAGAAGTCCACTTCCTTCTCGGAGCTCTGTTGAAAGCGCTCGAACACGATCAGCGCGATGCCGCCGATCAACAACGCGAGCAGCACGACCGTGACGTTGCCGAGGAGATAGCCCTTGATCGCCTTGTAGACAGTCAAGCCGATGACGCCGGTGGGAATCACGGCGACGACGAGCTTCTTCAGCACGTCCCAGTTCCAGAACTTCGACCAGTACAACACCACGACCGACAGGATGGCGCCGAGCTGGATGATGATCTCGAAGCTCTTGAGGAACTCACTCTCGGTGAGCTTGAGAACGTGGCTCGCGAGGATGAGATGCGCCGTCGACGAGATGGGGAGGAATTCGGTGATTCCTTCGACGAGGCCGAGGACGATCGCATGGAGAAACGACATGCAGGCTGGGTAGGCGGCGTGAAGAGAGGTGTTCGGGCCAGCGGAAGATAGGCGCGCGTCGCGCTCAGCGTACCTTGCCGTTCAGCGCGCGCGTGTAGAAGGACTCGTACTGTGACACGACCTCGTCCTGACCGAAGCGGGCACGGGCGTCGGCAGCGGCCAGCGCGCTCACCACGAGCCACTTCTCTTCATCGCGCAGCAGGTCGATCGCCGCCTTCGCCATGCCCTCGACGTCCCCTGGCTCGCAAAGCGCTCCCGTCTCGCCATCTCTTACCACCTCCGGCAGCCCGCCGGTGCGACAGCCGATCACCGGAACGCCACAGGCGAGTGCCTCGAGGGCACTCAGGCCGAACGACTCGCTCTTGGTGGGCAGCAGGAAGAGGTGGGCACTCGCCAGCAGAGGCGCCACGGAGTCGAGCTTGCCGAGGAAATACACGTCGTCACTGATCCCGAGGTCGCGCGCCTGCTGCTCGGCGTCGAGACGATCGGGTCCGTCGCCCACCATCACGAGGATGCTCGGGATCTCCTTCGCGACGCGCGCATAGGTGTCGACCACGTCCCTCACACGCTTCACTGGGCGGAAGTTGGAGACGTGCATCAACACCTTCCGCCCCTTTGCCATGTCCGCGAACTGCGGCTCGTAGCGTGCGCGATCGTAGACGATGGGATCGATGAAATTCGGAATCACCTCGATGCGACACCCCGTGCACCCGAACGCCGAAAGCGTCTCATCGCGCAGAAAGTGCGACACGGCGGTGAGGCCGTCCGACTTCTCGATGGAGAACTTCGTGATCGGGAAGAACGACGGATCCTGTCCCACGATGGTGATGTCCGTGCCGTGCAGTGTCGTGAGCACCTTGATGTCAGGGCGTGACTTGACGAGCATCTCGCGGGCGATCCACGCACTCGTCGCGTGCGGAATCGCGTAGTGCACGTGGAGCAGGTCGAGCTTGTGCGTCAACACCACCTCGTGCATGCGCACCGCGAGCGCGAGGTCGTAGGGCGGATACTCGAACAGCGGATAGCGGCCCACATCGACTTCGTGGAAGTAGATGCGCGGCAGGAACTCGGTGAGCCGGAAGGGCTGCTTGTACGTGATGAAGTGGATCTGGTGGCCGCGATGCGCGAGCGCGATGCCAAGCTCGGTCGCGACGGCGCCGGAGCCGCCGTACGTCGGATAACAGGTGATGCCGATGTTCACGCGCTCGTCTCCTCTCCCTTCCACCATGCCATGAGTCGCCGTTCCCAATCTGGCTCTGCGCTGCTGAACTTCGTCACGTCTTCGCCGCCGAGTTGATGCCTGAACCACGTGCGCTGCCGCTTCGCGTACTGTCTCGTCTCGATGACGATCTTCTGCGTCGCTTCCGCCCAGCCGAGTCGCCCCTCTACCGCCTCACGAATCGTTCGGTAGCCGCTGGCGTTCCAGGCGGGCGCATCCTCCGGAACGGTTCGCAAAAGCCCACCGACTTCCTCGGGCCAACCGCTGGCGATCATGCTGCTCACCCGCCGTTCGATGTCCCACGCCAGCGACGGCCCCGGGTCCACGACAAGATATCTCGCGCGCCGACGTGGTGCCTTCGCGTTCTCCCGGTGCAAGTCGCTTACCCGGCGTCCCGTCAGCAGCGAAACCTCGATGACGCGCAGCAACTGCGTGCGACCGAGATGGGCGCGCTCCGGATCGAGCTGCGTCACCCACCGGCGCAGCTCCTCGGTGGTGTGATCCGCGAGCGACGCCTGGATCGCGGCGCGGTCGCCCGCATCCATCGGCGGCTCTTCGAACAAGGTGCCGAACAGCGCACGGAGGTAGAGTCCCGTGCCTCCGACGACGATGGGCGTTCTGCCCTGCGCGACGATCTCATCGATCCACCCATCGGCCTTGTCGGCCCACCACGCCGCCGACGCACGCTCCGTTGGATCGAGCACGTCCACGCCAAAGTGCGGCGCGGCGAGCTGTTCACGCGCAGTTGGTTTCGCTGTCCCGACATCGAATCCGCGATAGAGCTGTCGCGAATCGGCGCTCACGATCGAGATGTCGGCCACACGCGCGAGTGCCACGGCGGTCGACGTCTTACCTCCCGCCGTCGGACCGCAGATGACACGAACAGGCGTGTCGCTACTGTCGGCCAAAGCGGCGCTCGAGCTCGGGCCACGACAGCTGCACGATCGTCGACCGCCCGTGCACGTCGTGCGCCGGCAGTCGCGTATCGCCGAGCGCGATGAAGAGC
>JAQBPV010000177.1 GCA_028287345.1 Gemmatimonadota bacterium | reverse complement strand
CCTGCCAGCGGTGCGGCTCGCCATCAGCGCGCCCGCCGCTACACCGGCAAGCAGCGCCTGACCGACGAATCCATCGCGCACGCGACCTTCCAGCAGACGTGCCCAGCTGACGAGGAGATACGGCCAGTGCCGGCGCAGAATGGGTTCGAGCCCCCATAAGGAGCACGAAGGCCGCGAGTGCAAGCGCGCTCCATCGCGCGGTTCGACGCCACGACAGATGCGGGCTCGCCTTGAACGCGATCGTCGCCATCGTGCCCTGCACGAGCGACGGCGTGCCGCCCGGCGTGTACGTGGGCGTCTCGGTGAATGCGCGACGGGTGACGCGCTGCGCATAGCCGGTGAAGAGGATCGCCGGAAGCGCGAGTGCCATCGCGAACATGGCACCGGGGAACACCCAGTCTGGAAGGCCGAGCGCCACGATCGCCGCGCGGGCGATGATCGCCACGACGACGACGGCGAGGGCATACAGCGCAAGCGCTTTCCAGAGCATCCCCCGCCCGGCCAGCAGGAGGGGAGGTGCCGCAGTCTGTGCGCCTTCGCTCGTCGCCGCTTCCAGCACCGTGAGAAGTTCGGCCGCGTTAGATGGTCGCGCCGCCGGGTCCTTCTCGAGGCAACGCATGACGAGATCGGCCAAGGTCCTCGGCGTGTCCGGCCTGAGTTCGGACACAGGGAGCGGGATCTCCGTCATGTGCGCGGCGATCAGCCGCTGCGGCGTCTTTGCGGAAAACGGACCATGGCCGGCGAGCATCTCGTACGCCACACAGCCGTACGCGTAGATGTCGGCGCGGTGGTCCACGTCGGGGTCGCCGGCCGCCTGCTCTGGCGCCATGTACATGGGCGTCCCGATCGAGACTCCGATCTGGGTGAGCGAAGCACCGCTCTCTTGCGTCCTCGATGCGGAGATCGCCTTCGCAATCCCGAAGTCCGCCACGGTGGCCACACCGCGCGAGAGGAGCACGTTGTCAGGCTTGATGTCGCGGTGGACGATGCCCTGGTCGTGCGCGTAGTCGAGGGCACGCGCGACGTCGCGGAGGATCGTAATCGTCTCACCAATCCCGAGCGCACCCTGTCGCGAGAGCTTCGCCCGCAGCGATTCCCCCTCCACGAACGGCATCGTGTACCAGGGGAGCCCCTCGCTATCCCCGGCTGTGATGACCGGGACGATGTGCGGGTGCTGGAGCCGGGCCGCCATCTGGATCTCGCGCTTGAAGCGCTCGACGTTAACGCCGGCGACCAGTTCCGGACTTAACAGCTTCACGACGACCCGCCGCCAAACGCTGTCTCCTCGGCGAGGTATACGCGTGACATGCCGCCGCCGCCGAGCTCTCGCTCGATGATGTAGGCCGGGCGCAGGGATGCCTGGAGCTGCTCGCGGAGAGGCAATACGGATGGGTGAAGTGGCGCGGATATGGTAGTGCGCGAACCGCGAATGGGTTAGGCGTACGGCTTCACATGTTTTACGCATCGCGCTCCGCCGTGTATGTTCGTCGCTCCCACCACCGTCGAGGCGTGCATCGCCATGGACGAACGTTCCGCGCTCGCCTCCGCTCTCAGCGGCCGTTACGAGATCGATCACGAGATCGGCCGCGGCGGCATGGCGACGGTCTATCTCGCGCGTGATCTGCGCCACGAACGACCGGTCGCTGTAAAGCTGCTGAATCCGGAGCTCGGCGCGGTCCTCGGCGCTGAGCGCTTTCTCAGCGAGATACGCGTCACGGCGAATCTTCAGCATCCGCATCTGCTTCCCCTTTTTGATTCCGGGGAAGCAGACGGACTCCTGTTCTATGTCATGCCATTCGTGGAAGGCGAGACGCTCCGCGCGCTGATTGAGCGCGAGAACCAATTGCCAATCGACGACGCGGTGCGCATCGCCGTCGCCGTCGCGAGCGCCCTTGCCTACGCGCACGAGCGCGGGATCATCCACCGCGACCTCAAGCCGGAGAACATTCTCCTGCAAGCTGGCCATCCGGTCGTCGCCGACTTCGGCATTGCACTCGCCGTCTCCAATGCCGCCGGTGCGCGCGTCACGCAAACCGGACTATCGCTCGGCACGCCGAGTTACATGAGTCCGGAGCAGGCGTCGGGGGACCGGGCGATCGATGCACGGAGCGACATCTACGCGCTCGGCGCAATGACGTACGAGATGATCGCCGGCGATCCACCGCACACCGGAAGCAGCGCGCAGGCGGTGATAGCCAAGCTGATGACGGCCGAGCCGACGCCGTTGCACGAGTTGCGCAAGTCGGTGCCCAATAATGTGGAAGCGGCGGTGGCGAAGGCGTTGGCGAAGAGCCCTGCGGATCGCTTTCGCACGGCAACCGAGTTCGCTGATGCCCTGACGAATCCAGCGTATGGCGCCGCCGCGACCACGCGCGCGCACGTGCCTGATCGCACGATGCGCCGATGGAAGATCGCGAGCGCCACACTCGGTGTGGTTGCGTTGGCATCGATGGTGTCCCTTGGCATCGTGATTCGCGGGCGAAGCAACGCGCCGTCATCGGATCAACCGGTAACTCGCTATGCGATCGCACTCGACAGTGGCGCTACATTCGCGTCCTCGACCTATGGCCGCGTCGCGATGACGCGCGACGGCTCGGTGTTCGCCATCGCCTCGCCACTCGGCGGTCCATTGTCGCTCCGCAGGCGCGACGACCTTGCGACGACTTCTCTGCCCGGAACGGAAGGAGCGGTTGCGCCGTTCTTCTCACCTGATGGCTCATCGGTCGGGTTCACGTCCGGCCTCGCGATCAAGGCGATCCCGACGGGCGGAGGAACCGTCGTCACGTTGACCGATTCACTCGATGGGCGGTACGGCGCCTCGTGGGCTGCGGATGGTTTCATCTACGCTGCAACGAGGGGTGTGTTGACCGGCTTGTCGCGGGTGAGTTCGAAGCCGGGCGCAGGTGGCGTGGAAGTGGTGACCACGCTCGATTCCGCGGCTGGTGAGTCGGTCCATCGCTTCCCCGTCGCGTTGAAGAATGGGAAAGGCGTCCTATTCCTCATCGTCCATTCGGGCAAAGGCGCCGTTAGCGGCTCGATCGGGGTAGTGGACCTCGCGACGCGCAAACATCGCGAGCTCATTCCCCTCGGCTCCCAGCCGCGGTACGCTGACGGGCATCTGTTCTATGTCGTTAGAGCAACTGTGTTCGCGGTCCCGTTCGACGCGGACGCGATGAAGATCACGGGCGAGCCTGTTCAGGTTGTCGCGGATGTGCGGGTCAGCGGACTGAACGTCGTGGACTATGCTGTATCAGACAACGGCGTTTTCGCGTACACGGTCGGCGGGGGCTTGGGCACGCTCGAGCCGACGTGGGTGTCGCGTGACGGTACCGCGCAGCCGGTGGATCCGGCGTGGACCGGCGCGTTGATGGCGCCGTCGATCTCACCTGACGGCACGCGCCTGGCGGTGGGCGTCAGACCCGTGCAGGGGCGCAACGAGATCGTGATCAAGCAACTCGACCGGGGCCCGGCGCTCAAACTGACATCGCCGGCGATCTACAGCAACGCGCCCGCGTGGACGCCGGATGGTCGTTCGATCACGTATCAATCGAATCAGGACAGGACCTTCGACCTGTGGACGCGTCGTGCCGACGGCAGCGCGCCGCCGACCCTCGCGGCGCGCACCACCGCACAATCGTTCTCCGAGGCGTTGTGGTCGCCCGACGGCAAGTCGCTCATCGGCCGGACTTCGCTCTCGGCGACGGGCGAGGGCGACATCATGATCTCGCACCCGCCGCAGGATACGACGATGCGCCCGCTGATCGCGACGCAGTCGACGGAGAAGAACATGACTTTCTCACCCGACGGAAAGTGGATGGCCTATGCGTCGAACGAGTCGGGACAGTTCGAGGTTTACGTGGTTCCGTTCCCGGACGTGCATGCATCCCGCACGTTGCTGTCGTCGGCGGGTGGCAACGAGCCGCGCTGGTCGCATCGCGGAAACGAGATTTTCTATCGGGACAAGATGGGGAACATGATCGCGGCCGAGGTGAAGACATCGGCGGAGTTTTCGGCGGTCAAGTCGACGGTGCTGTTTCCGGCGGCGCAGTACGAAGGACACAACGCGTATCGGAACTTTGATGTGTCGCTGGACGACAAGCGCTTCCTGATGTTCCGGCCGCTCACACAGGGTGCCGGTGTTCAGTTGGTGGTGGTGGAGAATTGGCTGAAGGCGACACACCGGAATCCATCCCGGTGATGAAGGGCTCCACATCGCGGGATCCATCGCAGACGCCGCGTTAGTTCGGCTCACCGTTAGTGGCCTCTCAGTCGCGCGAGTGCTTCGTCGAGCCAGTGCGTGGCGATGACGAGCTTCGCGCCCTCATCGGTGTCATGGAGGAGCGCGAAGCGCTTGCCGGCCGGATGCACGTCGAAATCGCGCTGCGCCACGTCGGCGAAGAGCGAATCATCTCGCACGAGACGTGGAAGGGCTCCCGTCATGTCCAGCGTTGCGACGTGAAATGGTGGCAAGACGTTCGCGAACGTCTCCGCGGGAAGTAGAGTCGCCTCTAGGCTTAGAGGTCTAGTCCGGAGTGCTGACGGATCAATCGAGCGGCTCGCGCAGCTTGACGGCGCGTCGTCGAACCGGTTTCTTCGGCACTCGAAGAACAGGAACATGTGGGGCGGCGCCCACCATGAGCGCCACTCTCCCGACCAGTCGACCGTGACCGACGACTTCCTCCGCGCTCAGGTGCACGCGTCGTTCACGGGCCGGTACGAGATCGAGCGCGAGATCGGCCGCGGCGGAATGGCGACGGTGTACCTCGCCCGCGACGCCAGGCACGATCGATCCGTCGCCATCAAAATCCTCCACGCCGATCTCGCGGCGGCGCTCGGACCGGAGCGCTTCCTTCAAGAGATCCGGCTCACGGCTGCACTCCAGCATCCGCACATCCTCGGACTCATCGACTCAGGCTTGTTCGCGTCGGACGCGGGCACGCTGGCCGGCCGGCCGTTCTACGTGATGCCGTTCGTGAACGGCGAATCACTGCGCCAGCGGCTCGATCGAGAGCAGCAGCTTCCCGTCGCCGACGCGGTGCGGATCGCCGTGGAAGTGGCGGGCGCGCTGGATTACGCGCATCGGCACGGCGTGGTGCATCGCGACATCAAGCCGGAGAACATTCTCCTCCACGACGGTTCGGCGCTCGTCGCCGATTTCGGCATTGCGCTCGCGCTCACCGCCGCGGGCACGCAACGCATGACGCAGACGGGACTCTCGCTCGGCACTCCGCAGTACATGAGCCCCGAGCAGGCGATGGGCGAGAAGACGACCACGCTGCGCGCCGATGTCTATGCGCTCGGCGCGGTGACGTACGAGATGCTTGCCGGTGAGCCGCCGTTCACCGGTCCCACTGTTCAAGCGATCGTCGCGCGGTTGATGAGCGAGGAGCCGCGGGCGCTCACGGGGCAGCGGCGCAACATCCCGCAGCACGTAAACGACGCCATTCTGCGCGCTCTGGAAAAAGTGCCGGCGGATCGGTGGAACACGGCCGCGGAGTTTTCATCCGCGTTGACGAACGGTGCCCCGATCTCCCGCGCCGATGCTTCACCCGCGCGTCACCCGATTCGCGCGCGCCGTGCGATTCCGTGGATCGTCACTGCTGCGGCATGCGTGATCGCCGCATGGGCGACCGCGCGCGCTACACGCGTCGACTCGACACCGGCCGTGCGCGCCGAGCTCACGCTCGGGGACAGTGCGGGCGTGGGCGTGCTGGCAATCTTGCCGGGCGACTCGCTCCTCATCATCGGTGGACGCGCGAATCGGCCGCTGTCGCTCGTTCGAGTGGCGACGGGAGAAACGGTACCGCTGCGCGGGACCGAGGGCGCGACCGCGGTAGGTGCTTCGCCCGATGGACGATCGATCGCGTTTGTCGCGCGGCAGCAGCTCTGGCGCATGGCGCTCCCCGAGGGTGCGCCGGTTTCGCTCGCGCCCACGAACCGCGTCATGGCGGTGGAGTGGAGCGACGAAGGTCGGATCGCGGTCAGTGAAGAGTCGGGTGCGCGCGTCACCGTGATCCCCGCGGCGGGCGGCGCAAAGGACACACTTCCGCGCGTGAGTGCGACCCAGGTGCTCAGCATCGCGGCATTCCCTGGCGGGCGTTGGCTTCTGTCGTCGCCTGACGGCATGTGGATGGTCGACGGACGCAAAGCACGGCGTCTCATGCGAGCCGGCCTCCTGGACAGCGCGACCGCGCGCGACACGGCCGGCGCGCCCTCGGGCGCAAATGTGCAACTGCTGTCGTCGGGCTACCTCGCGTGGCTGACGCTGGACCAGGTGTCGGTGCGCCGGCTGGTGATCGCGCCGATCGACATTCGCTCCGGTCGCCTCACTGGTGCACCGGTTGCGGTTGCCGACAGCGTCCTGTTCCCGACTCGATTCGGGACGCGGGGTCTGCTGCTCCTCGCGCACGGCACGTCGAATCCGCCACGGGTTCTCGTCTTCGCAGATCGGAATGGGCGACGCGACACATTGCCGCATGCTCCTGATCAATACTTCAACTTCGACGTTTCACCTGATGGCCGGCGCGTGGCGATCGGTTCCGGCCTCGACCCGAGCTCGGCCGAGCTCCGGTTGCTCGACGTTCGGACCGCGGTGAGCCGCGTGCTGCCCACGAGCACAGGTGTCGTCCCGTTCGAGCCGCGATGGACGCCGGATGGTAAGAGGCTCTCGGTACAGCTCATCCGCTTCACTCCTGGTGGGTTCCTCGTCCAGAACACGGTGTCGGTCTTGCTCGACCCTGATTCTCAGCGTGCGGACACGCTCTATCGCGGCGTCTTTACGCCCCAGGCCTGGACGCCGGACGGGAAGGAACTGGCCGGCAACGCGAGCGAAGGAATTGCGCCGGGCGTGCTGGCGCGGATGCGTCCAGGCGTGGACACGGCGCCTCGACGCGTCGCCGGTATTCCGGCCGGCGCCTCGGCCCAGAGTTTTTCCCCGGATGGTCACTGGTACGTATTCAAGATCACGAGTCCGACGCCCGAGCAGAGCGGGATCTACGTGGCCGAGAATCGCGATGGAGCAGTGCCGAGCCGCGTGGCGGACGGACGATTCGGTGAGCCGCAGTGGACGTTCGACGGCCGCGAGATCATCGTCCTCGATGCGCAGACTCTCATGTTCAACGCAATCCCTGTGCGGCAAGGCTCACCCCCCGCATTCAACCCACCGGTTCCGCTCTTCCGCGCCGAACGGCTCGCGGTGCTCGGCGGGCAAAGCTACCACGTGTTGCGTGATGGCCGCATCGCGTATCTGGAATCCGCGGCGCGCACGCCCGTGCGCACACTCACGCTCCTCACCAACTGGCGCGCCGAGTACGCGCGCCGTGCGCCGACACCCGCGCGGTAGGAGCTACCATGGACGACCGTTCCGCGCTCGCCTCCGCCCTGAGCGGCCGCTACGAGATCGATCGCGAGATCGGACGCGGCGGCATGGCCACGGTGTACCTCGCGCGGGACCTCCGTCACGAACGCCCGGTCGCTGTCAAGCTGTTGAACCCCGAGCTCGGCGCCGTACTCGGCGCCGAGCGCTTTCTCAGCGAGATTCGCGTCACGGCGAACCTCCAGCATCCGAACCTGCTTCCGCTCTTCGATTCCGGCGAAGCGAACGGGCTGCTGTTTTACGTGATGCCGTATGTCGAGGGCGAATCGCTGCGCGCACGGCTCGACCGCGAGAAGCAGTTGCCGATCGAGGATTCCGTTCGCATTGCAGCCGCGATCGCAGGTGCGCTTGACTACGCGCACCGGCATGGCGTCATCCATCGTGATCTCAAGCCCGAGAACGTTCTGCTCCACGACGGGCAGCCGCTCGTCGCCGACTTCGGGATCGCATTGGCGGTGTCGAACGCGGGCGGCGCTCGAGTTACGCAGACGGGACTATCGCTCGGCACACCGCAGTACATGTCGCCCGAGCAGGCCACTGGCGATCGCGCAATCGACAGCCGCACCGACATCTACTCACTCGGGGCGCTCACGTACGAAATGCTCGCGGGCGAGCCGCCGCATAGTGGGGCGACGGCACAGGCGATTATCGCGCGGCTGATGACGGAGGAACCGCGTCCACTGGTCACGACGCGCCGTAACGTGCCGGCGCATGTCGACGCGGCGGTGCGGCATGCGCTGGAGAAGCTCCCTGCCGATCGCTTCGCGACGGCGAAGGAGTTTGCTGATGCGCTCCAGGGACGTGGAGCGCCAACCACGTATGCGTTGAGCTCCCACGCGTCATCGCACCGAGAGCGGCGACGGTTGCTGACGACCATTGCAGCGACGGCCATCGTGAGCCTGGGATTGGCGGGTGTTGCATTCGCTCGCTGGCGGCCCTCATCCACCGCATCATCCACGGCGTTGGCCAAGCCCACTCGATTCTTCATCGATCCGCCCGCCGGCCTGACGATTTACGATTTCACCCCCGAGCGGCCGTTCGCGATATCGCCCGACGGGCAAACAGTGGTGTTCACCGCTGGCGCAGACGGGCAGCTGTTTTTACGTCATCTCGACCGTCTCGAGCCGACTGCGGTCGCTGGCGTCGATCTGCCGATGGAGATGGCGTTTTCGCCTGAAGGCGATGCGGTGGCGTTCAAGAAAAACGCGGCGCTCTGGCGAGTGCCAGTCGCTGGCCAGGAAGTCGGCTCCGCACCGGCGAAGTTGGCGGACAGTGCCTTCGGAAGCACCGTCGCCTGGACGCAGCATCGCGACCTCGTCTATACGGCGCGTGGCGCCCTCTGGCGAGTGACCCCCGGCAACACGCCAAGAATTTTCGCGGTCCGCGATACCACCGTAGATGGCTGGTGGACCAACGCGTCGATCCTGAGCGATGGAAAGACCGTCGCGTTTCGTGTCTCACCGCGCGGCGCGGGGAACGGAACAACCGGAGACCGACTGGCGCTGATCTCGATCGATGGTGGTGAGCGGACTCTTCTCGACATCGAGGGAGAGAACGTCCTCGGTTATGTCGACGGCATCCTCATCTATGGTCGTGTCGACGGGCGCATCGCGGGAGTCCGCTGCGACCTCCGCGCACGGAAGCTGATGGGCATGCCTGTTACGCTGATGGACAACGTGTCGTGGAAGCCCAGCTCCGGCGTAACGGCAGCACTCAGTGCGGCCGGCTCTCTGATCTATCTCACCGGACGCGCCAAGACGATCGTGCAGCTCGTGGATGAAAGAGGGAAGGCATCCGTCCTCGACGCAGAGCCGCAGTACTACAATTACGTCAACTGGATGCCGGATGGACGGCGATTGCTGCTGGCGTCAACGGCTTCGTTCGGATCCGACCTCGCGATTTACGATGTGGACTCGCGTGTCACGACGTGGCTGACGCATTCGGTGCGCGTAGCGAGCCCCTCGATGACGCGAGACGGGAAGCGCGTTTCCTTCGTGTTAATGCGGCCACCTGGGGGAACACCGTTTTGGATGCCGGCGGATGGAAGTGCCGCGCCCGAGTCACTCGCGATCGCCCTCCGCGCCGGGATCCATGGGGCCTTCGTCTTTTCAGCGGACGGCAAGTATCTCATTGGATACGACGGCCCGCAGGCTAACAGGATGCTTGCGGTCCCGTTGGATGGCGCCCCGCCACAACAGATCCTCGCCGGTGAGCGGGCGCCGGGCTTGCCGAAGGTTTCGCCAGACGGGCGGTGGATGGCCTACTCGGCGGGGGATCAGACGCACCGAGAAGTGTTCGTGGCGACGTTCCCGGATGGAGTTGGCCGCATGCAGGTCTCTTCCAGCGGGGGCTTCAGCCCGAGTTGGTCGTCCGACGGAAAGAGACTTTACTACGAGACCAAGGCGTCGGTGCGGGCGGCGTCCATGTCCTTCAACGCTGACACTCCGCGCGTGATCAGCACCGACTCTCTGCTCGGTGGCGTGTTCCTGGACTACGACGCGAACCCCAAGGGGACGGGTATCGTCGTGCTGCGAGCGACGGGCGAGGGTGCGAAGATCGTGGTGGTCACGAACTGGCTCAACGAAGTGAAGGCGAAGATGGGCAAGCCTTGAGCGACGCCGTTCGCGATCGCGTCCAGTCATCGCTGGGGAACGCATACACGCTCGAGCGCGAGCTCGGCGGCGGCGGGATGTCGCGCGTGTTCGTCGCACGTGACGAGGCGCTCGGGCGCGATGTTGTGGTGAAGGTGCTCGCGCCAGAGCTGGCCGAAGGACTCAGCGCGGAGCGCTTCACGCGAGAGATCCGGCTCGCTGCGGGGCTACAGGAGCCGCACATCGTTCCCGTGCATGCGGCAGGCGTGACCGCGGATGGGCTGCCCTGGTACACGATGCCATACGTCGAAGGCGAGAGCCTCCGAGCGCGGCTCGCGCGCGGCCCGTTGCCGCTGGCGGACGCGCGCAAGATCCTCGACGACGTCGCACGCGCACTGGCCTATGCTCACGCGCATGGGATCGTGCATCGAGACATCAAGCCGGAGAACGTGCTGCTGTCGAGCGGCACGGCGGTCGTCACTGACTTCGGCATCGCGAAAGCGCTCCAGCTCTCGAAGACCCGCGCAACGGATGAAGGGCTCACGCGGATCGGCACATCGCTGGGCACGCCCGCGTACATGGCGCCGGAGCAGGCAGCGGCGGATCCTGCGACGGACCACCGCGCTGACCTCTATGCGTGGGGCGTGATGGCGTACGAGCTGCTGGCAGGTCGGCATCCTTTCGCCGACCGCGTGACGCCGCAGGCACTCATGGCCGCGCACATGAGCGAGGTACCGACGTCGTTGGGTCGCGTCGCGCGCGCTGTGCCACGGCCCATCGCGGCGCTCGTCGCGCGCTGCCTCGCAAAAGACCCATCGCGACGACCGGCCTCCGCCGCCGAATTGCTCGCGACGCTCGAAAGCGCCGGGGCGCGCACCAGCCCCGTGACAACTCGGCGCACACTGATCACCGCTGTCGCGGCGATCCTGCTGCTCGCCGCAGGCGCAGCGTGGCGCGCACGACGCGCGCCAGTCGGCGGCGAGTCCGGGCCGACGATGCTCGCCGTGCTGCCCTTCGAGCATCAGGGTCCGGCAGACCAAGCGGTGTTCGCCGACGGGCTTACCGATGCAGTGACGGCGAAGTTGGGCGCCTTGCCAGGACTCGCCGTCATCGACCGGCGCAGCGCCGCGCAGTATCGCGGGACCACCAAGCCGGCGAAGCAGATCGGAACCGAGCTCGGTGTGCAGTATCTCCTGGAAGGCATTGTACGCTGGGCGAAGGACGCGTCGGGCGCGTGGCGCGCGCAGGTGACCCCCACGCTCGTCGATGCGCGCACCGGAATGACGCGGTGGACTGGTGAGCCTTCCGTGGTGACCCCGATCGATCCCTTCACGGCGCAGGGCACGATTGCCACGGACGTCGCGCGGACGCTGGAGATCGCGCTGCGTCCGGTCGACCAAGCGCGCCTCGCGCGCCACATGACCGACGACGCTCGCGCCTTTGCTGCCTATCAGCGGGGAATCGCTCTTCTCGACGGATTGATGCGCGGCGGAATGTCGGCGGAGGAGCCCCGGCGCGCGGCGGAGGAGCTGGAGCACGCGCTAATGCTCGACTCTTCGTTCGCCGACGCGTGGGGCGCACTCGCCGAAGCGCAATACTTTTTGGCCATCATGTCGCCGGGTGACCGCGCCGCCGATTCACGGTTGCGCGAGACGATCGCTCGTGGGCTCGCGCGTGCGCCGGACCAGCCCACGTTGCTCATGACGCTCGCCGCACTGCGCAGTTACGTCGATCGCGACACCGCCGGCGTCGATTCACTGATCGGCCGCATCATCGCCGGAGCGCCGAGCAACGCTGGTCTCCTCGCAGGGGCAAGCCAACTTCTCGCGTACCGCGGGCGCTACGACAGCTCCTATGCGCTCGGCCGGCGCGCCGCGCGCCTCGACCCCCGATCGGCACCAACCCTGCTCATGGTCGGATCCACGGCAATGGACATGCGCCGGTGGGACGCCGCGGTGCATGACGCGGATGCGCTCATCGCGCTCGATTCCGCCGATCAGCGTGGGTGGATGGTACGCGCCATGATCGAACGTTATCGCGGCGACACCCTCTCACTCCGGCGAGTGCTGGATCGCGCACTTGCGCGCCTGCCTCATCCGACGAATCAGATCATGAACATGATGCCCTACGCCGGCGCGGCCTATGGCACTCGCTATCTCGCGCTGTCGGCGCGCGACCTCGGCGTGACGACACTGTTCGACAGTGTGATGTACTACGACGCGAAAGCCGATGTCTTCCTGCTCCGCGGCGATCTCGCTGGCGCCCGCGCCCGCCATGACTCGCTTCGTACCGTGCTCGCCGGCCGGAAGCTCGGAGGGGGTACGGAGTACCTTCTCTCACGACGCGCCTTTGCTGAGGCGGCGAGTGGCGCGGACGTCGATGCTCGCCGCACGCTTGCGGGCATCACCGAGGCGGCGCGTCCTGGGACGGCGGATATGAGTCGCGTGGACGGTGTCGCCGTCGCGGCGGCGTACGCACGGCTCGGAGATTCTTCCACCGCGATGCGTTGGCTCGCCGCGACTCTTTCGAACCCGATGGGGAGCTACACTGCGCGCGCATTCACCATCGATCCAAAGTTGTTGCCGATTCGCGGGACTCCCCTCTTCGAACGCTTTCTGCGCGAGCACCCGGAATGACCCGCTCATCGGTCAGCGGAATTTCGCAGCGGAATGACTCCCCGGGGTAGCGCGGTCACCCCTCGCTGCGCGAACAGCTGCAGGCCTCGCTCGACGGCCGCTATGTCATCGAGCGCGAACTCGGACGCGGCGGCATGGCCACGGTCTACCTCGCGCACAGGGATCGCCGCAGCGTGTGGTGAGTGCTGGGAAGTCGCCGAGGCGCACTTCGAGCGCGCGGCGAGCGAGGCATCCGCGATCTGGTTCGTGGTGAGCGAGGTCGATGTGCGGCGCTGGCGTCGGCTCGGTATGCCGTGGCGGCTTCGGCTCTGTGAAGCGCTGCTGCGGGAGTCAGCGCTGTGAGCCGCGCCGCCCGGTCATGCCTTCAGCAGATCCTCGATCTTCACCGGCAGCTCGCGCACGCGCACTCCGGTTGCGTGATAGACCGCTGACGTGATTGCCGCTGCCGTCCCCGCGAGCCCGATCTCGCCGACGCCGCGCGCCCCGAGCTCGTTCAACACCTTGTCCGGATGATCGAGGAACGTCACGTCGATCGGTGGCGCATCGGCGTTTGTGCTCATGATGTAGTCGGCGAGGTTGCTGTTGATCGGCGCACCATAGCGTTTGTCGTATCGCGCCTCCTCGAACAGCGCCATGCCGATTCCCATCACCACGGCGCCTTCGATCTGATTGCGCGCTGGCTTGGGGTTGAGCATGCGCCCCGCATCGATCACGCTGACGAACCGCGAGACGCGCAGCCGCGCCGTCTCCGGATGCCACGTCACCTCGGCGAACTGCGCACCGAAGGAATGCAGCGAGTACTTCCTGCTCTCTTCACCGCCGAAGGTGCTGGGTGACTGTCCGTTACCCACCGCCGCGCGAACATTTGCGCGCGTGAGTACATCGGACACCGACACGCTGGACGCCGAAGCGTTCTTCTTTGACACCAATCCGCCGACGAGCTGCAAGTCACCAGGCTTGGTATCCTTGAACGCCGCATTCGGTCCTGACGTCGCCATCGTGAGCAACGCCTGCACCGCGCCGCGCGCCGCGGACGAAACGGCTGGGATCACCGACGCAGTCACCCACGATCCGCCGGAGATCGGGCCGGGTGGCAGCGTCGTGTCGCCGAGGCGCACGTCGATCTTCTCGAGCGGAATGCCCGTGGCTTCGTGTACGACGAGCGCGAGCACCGTGTAGGTACCCGTGCCGACGTCCTGCGTTGCCGTCCTCACTGTGGCTGTGCCGTCGCGCCCGATCTCGACCGACGCATTTGCGTCCGAGCGCATGGCACCCCACGAACACGCCGCGACGCCCCAACCAATCGTGAGTCCGTCGCGCTTCATCGAGCCGACCTTCGGATCGCGCCGCGCCCAACCGAATTTCTCGGCGCCCACCTGCATGCACTCGAGCAAATGCCGCGACGAGAATGGCAGCTTGTTCGACTCATCCTGCACAGGCTCGTTCCGCTTGCGCAGCTCGATCGGATCCATGTCGAGCTTGACGGCCAGCT
>JAQBPV010000165.1 GCA_028287345.1 Gemmatimonadota bacterium | reverse complement strand
CTTCTCGAACCACCGTCGCTGGTGGCCTTCACGCCACGGGAAGGACGCGACGACCTCCGGGTTGAACCGCTTCAGCCAGTTGTGATTCGGATAGGCGAACCACTCGTACCCGTGCGTCTCCACTCCGCTGAGCGGATAGAAGAACTTCTGCCACTTGGTCGGCAGATACTTGTCCGGCGCGCACGCGACCCACGCCAGCTCGACGCGTGACTCCAACTCACCTGGCGCAAACGTGCTCGCGACGGCGAGGAAGTCGTACACACCGTTGCTCGAGCACGTCACGATGATGCGATCGAACCGCTCGAGCAGCGCGACGAGATCGGCGCGAAGCTTCGCCAGCTTCTCGTCGGTGTTCTCGACCGTGTACTTGTCCCAGATGGGTTCCCGCGCGGAGAACGACGGAATGAACAACGCCTTCATGGCGATCTGCGAGCCGAAGACGCGCGTCACGCTCGGCAGCGCGAGTCGCATCTGGCCCGGCGTGCCGCTGATGCCCGGCACGAAATACATGCCGTATTCGGCGACGTTCGGATTGCCGAGCTCCGCCACGTCGTCGTAGTACTGGCGGTAGTCGTTGAGCGAGTCGAGATAGGCCTTGAGAAACGTCGGCGCAAACCGCCCTACCGCCTTGGTCTGCATCGGCGGCTCAGCCTGGGCCTTCGAACGACGCCTTCCGCTGCGCAAGCTCCTTCTTCAACCCGTCATGCGTGCGGTCGATCACGCGTCCGCGGATGTTCAACAGTCCACCCGGCAGGTGGTCGAATCGCATGCGCTGCACGACGATGTAGTAGACGCCCTTCCCATTTGGCGCATCGGGCTTGTCGAGGATCGTCGTCAGCGTGAAGGCGCCGAGGAAGTAATGGCTCGCGTAGATCTGCTTGTTGCTCACGAGCGCCAGCGGTGCGGTCGGCGGCGCGTAGACCGAGACATGATTGAGGCTGAGGATCGGGCGCATCCGATCCATCTTGTCGTTCGACCAGTAGATGGCTTCCGTGAGGCCAGGCAGCGATCCGTTCGGATAGCTCTCGAGATACTTGTGAAAGGGCGGGACGTAGTCGAACAGGTAGGGCGACTCGGCGAGCAATCCCTTGAAGATCTCCGCCGAGCTCCTGCTCTCCTTCTGGTCGACATAGGCGACCATCGCGGCAGTGCCGCCACGTCGATAGTTGTTGACGTACACGGCCGCCCTACCGCGCACGATATTGTCGAGCTGCTGGCGCGCCGACGGTGCGTTCCAGTCGATGCCCTTGAACTCCTCGAAGTTCTCGGTAGCCATCTTCACGTCGCAATCGCCCGGCCGGCACCCCTTGATGGCGTCGAAGTCGCTGCCGTCGACGGTGAATGCGTTCGCATCCGCCGGCACTGCCGGCGTGGAGAAGGTGCCGAACGAAGTGCGGCCCGGCGACTTGAGGAAATTGGGCAGGTCGCGCACACGCTTCATCACATCCTCGCGCGACGCGTCGACCGCGACGATGCCGAACAGCGCCACCTCGTCCCTGTCGGCCGAGTTGAGCACCTTCGTGACCACCTCACCGCGCTTTGCCTGCTCGATCTCCCCGGGCGACAAGCCAATGTACTTCGCGAGGAATCTCGCGGGCTCGCCAGGCGGAACGGTGGGTCCCTGCGCCGTAGCGGACTCGCCGAGTGTCACCGCGATGAGTGACGCCATCAGCGCCACAGCCAGTCGACGGTTCACCACACGCGCGCTGCCCAACATGGACGACCTCCGAAGAATGGTCTCGAATCGCGAATATACCGGCGCGGGTCCGAGCGGTAAATGGTTTTCTCTCGCTGGCTCGGTCAACGCACCGCTGGCGATCGCATTTCGTCCGTGGTGCTGGTCTTCGTGTCCAACCGCTGCACCGCCGGCGACCGCAGGTGCGCGAGAATCAATGGGAACACGTCGCGCGAGGCATTCTTGCCGATGATGCAGTCGATGTCCCCGTAGCCAGCGATCACGACACGGTTATAATGCTGGCGTCCGTTCGCCGTCGCGAGCATGTCCAGGGTGGCCAACGTGCTCGTGGGCAGAAAGCAGCGATTCTGTTCGCCGTGCAGGTACGTGATCGGAATCGCGAGGCGATCCAGGTTTTTCAGGTACGTCCCGCCATCGGTCTTCACGGCGTGACCCTGTCGGACCATGCGCGCGAGTTGGTCGAACGCACTGAGACTGGTGACGCCGAACAACTCGTGCACGCCGTCGTGCACGGCACGATTGAGCTGCTCGTGCTCGTACAATGGGCCGTACATGAACGTGATGCGTCGACACACCGGATTCGTGCAGGTGTCCTCCGCGGGCAGCATGCGAAGCGCAGTATCGAAGACGCGCGACTGCCAGCCCTTCATCTCCGTACGCGCCGTGAGCGATTGCTTGCCGAACGCCTTGAGCACCTCAGGAAGGTGCAACCCTGACTTGAAACGTGCCATCGGCGGCGTGATGAGATGGAGCCCCAACTGGAGGCACACCGCCGACCGCACACCCTGGAGGCCTTCGATGAGCGCCATGTGCAGCGTGAGCGCGCCGAAGCCTTGCGCCACGACATCGATCTCCGTCGCTCCAGTGACTTCACGGACCGTCGCGACCGCCGCGGGGAGGTCGAACATCGCCACCTGGTCGGCCGTGACGTCGGCCACCGATGCCTCGAGATCGACGCTGGTACGATGATCGAGGACCCACACGTCGTGTCCTGCCTCGTGCAGATACTCGACGAGATTGGTGTCCACCATGTCCGCGGAGAACACGCGGCCGGACATGCCGATCCCGTGGATCAGGAGCACCGGAGCGCCCGCGCCTTGATAGCGCAGCATGCGCAGCGAGACGCCGTCTCCCGTCTTGAGGAAGTGCATCTCGGGCGGTTCCGCACGGAGCTCGCGCATCGTGCGCGGCGCGGCGTCGGGATCGAGCACGCTCCGCCGTGCAAGCACACCGCCGTAAGTGTCGTACAGGGCACCGGCGAAAAAGCTGCCGAAGGCCGTCGCCGCCTTCAGCCGGCGCACCAGGCTGCCGGCACCCGTGATCTTGAACGTCCGCATCTGCGTCGCGAAATCCCTTGGCAGGATCCTGAGGATGCCGCGGCCCACCATCGGGCCCGTGTCGTCGAGGCCTTGGTGAATCGTCACGTACAGGGTCGACGTGTCCGGCCAGATGTCGATGCCCTTGTCGTCGCGAACGTGCTTGAAGCCGTGCAGGAAGAAGTGATGACCGCCCTCCGTCGTCATCGGCATGCGATAGGTCATTCGACGAGCGCGGGGGTCCTCGGGGTCCTTCGTGAGCAGCTCGAAGGTGCCGTGCGTGACACGAATGGGCCGCGGCGACAGGCCCGGCGCGGTGACCGTGCCATGCAGGTGCGCTTGGTGATGCGGATTCCGCAGCATCTCATCCAGGTCGTCCGTGCTGATCGTCGCCGTGAAATCGAGCTTGCTGCCCTCGGTTTCACCGGTCTTGGTGGCAGCATGGTAATCCGCGCTCACGTCGAGGCCGATCCCCACGTGACCACGCATCGTCTCCGTGAACTCGATGCCCACGCGGCGCGGCGTGATCGTCGTCCGCGGTGCCGAGGGCAAGTCGTACGACACCGTGGCCCCTTTCTCCTCGGCGATGAGCGCCGCCGTACGCTCCGCCAGCGCGGAGATCGTGAGGAAGGGGTTCACGCCCAGTGAGCGCGCCATCACCGCGCCGTCGGAGACGTAGAGTCCCTCGTGCACCGCGGACCCCGAAACTCCGGTGAACACACGCCCGCGGTCGTCCACGACGCCGTGCTCCGCCGTGTCACTCATGCCGCATCCACCGAGCGGATGCACCGTGACGAGATTCTTGCCGAGACGATCGGTCCACGCCGGACTCTGGATGTACGTACCGCCCAGCGCTTCGGTGGCCCGCAGGAGCTCGGCGTTGATACGCTCGAAGATCGACTGCTTGCCGCAGTCGGGCCAATGGATGCGCACGCGATCGTCTACGAGGGCGATCTTGCCGCACGAGTCGTCGTGCGCCATGACGAGAAAGGTCTGCGTGTTCGCGACGGCACCGGTGCTGATGCCCGGGATCAAGGCCTGCATCTCACGCATCTTCTCCCCCGCGAACTCCTGCATGGTCGCATCGCCATGCTTGCCAAGCATGCGTGCGGCCATGAACAGCGACGACGCGAGCATCGGCGCGAGTGTCGACGGAATGACACCCTCCTCGATGATCATGCCATCCTCGAGCTTCTCGGTGTCGCGCAGGTCGATCAGGCTCGTGATGCAGGGGCCCGGCCCGCCCTGCCGGTGGCTCCCGACGCCGATGCCGTGGATCGGCTGGTCCGCATTGTACGCGAAGCCGAGGACGTCGCCGTTGCCGGTGAACGAGTGTCCGATCCTGTCGGACATCGGGAGGCCCGCTTCGCGCGAGCGGAGCAGGATCTCCGTACTGCCGAGGCTACCCGCCGCGAGAATGACGGTCTCGGCGGCGACGAACATGGACGACGCGCCGAACTTCCGCATCTCACTGCCACCCACCTCGAAGCGCACCAGCCATCGCTTGCCCTTCCGCTCGAGGCGCCGCACCGAACACCCGGTAAAGATCTCCGCACCGTGGTTGCTCGCGTCCGGGAGGTAGTTCATCAGCAGGGTGTTCTTCGCGCCGATATTGCAGCCGCCCACGCAGTTACCGCAGTTGTTGCATGCGTGCTGTTCGATGCCCACGTGATTGACGCCATCGGCGAAGGAGACGGTGATCGGCGGCTGGAACACGGGCGCGCCCATGTGCTTTGCCGAACGCGCCATTGCCTGGAGCTTGTGCGGCTGCTCGACGTGGGACGGAAACGACATCGGCTTGAGCATCTCGAGCGCGCGATTGACCCCTGCGGCGACGCGCGTCTCGCGATCGGCGCGAATGGCGTCCGGCCACTTGGAATCGAGCCACACGCGCTCGTCCGGCATGATCGCAACGTTGGCGTTGATCAAGGACGTCCCGCCGAGGCCACAGCCCACGAGCACCGAGATGTCCTGGTTGACGTGGAAGTCGTAGAGGGCGTTCGGAGCGCCCATGCGGCGGTTTGCGAAATCCATCTGGACTTCGCGCATGGCCTCGAGCGGCCCTTCGGGAAAATCACCGGGCTGTCGCTCGTCGCCGCGCTCTAGGAGGCAGACCTTGAGTCCGGCACGCGCGAGCCGGCTCGCGTTGATGGCGCCACCATATCCGGAGCCAACGACGACGACGTCGTACTCCTCGGACATGCGGTCGATGGGCGTGGCGATGTACGTCATCTGGGGGGCTCCTGCGGCGTATGTCTGAGGGCGCGCCGCGCGCCCGGAAACGAAGGTCGCCCGTCGACTACCGGCTGCCGGCTGCCACGCGGTCGACCACGTTCAATCGGTCGCCGTCGTTGCGCTGCACGGGGAACATACCGGTGATCGACGAGACAATTTCGTCGTCGCTCATGGGGAAGGGATCGCCCTGCTTGATCAGTTCCTTCACGGAACCGTACCACAGGCGTCCATTGTCGATGGCAACACAGTACGGATCGCCGAACCATCCGCCTGTGTTGTAGTACTTGATGCCGTCGGAGAGCGTGGCCGTACCCTCGAAATGGGTGTGGCCGAAGAGGACAGCGTCGAATCCGCGACTGCCCGACGCTTCGGCACCTTCCCGGAAGCACGCACGTTCGCCCTTGATCCAGTTTTCTGTAGGTGCCTCCTTCTTCCCGAACAGCCCGAAGCCGGACAGCCCCCACTCCGAGAACTCGACGAACGCGTCGTTGCCGGCGTGAAGCGCCAGGTAGAACTTCGGGCTGATGCCAATCGCGAGACGGCCGATCAGGGTGAACGCGTAATAGATGCGCGGAAAGCGCAGGAACATGTCGTCGTACATGTGCCCGTGCTCGATACGAATGCGCTTGTCGCCCGACGACACCGAGAGGAAGGGCACGACCTTCATGCGGCCCACGTCGGTGAGGAAGTGCTCGAGCGCGATGTCGTGGTTGCCGACGGTGTAGTAGATCCGGAGGTCGTTCTCCCAGAACTTGAGGAACAACCCGAGCGACGGCGTGAGATCGGAGACGAGCAGTGACAGTGACAGCTGCGCGATGTCGATACCGTCGCCGTTGATGCAAACGGAGTAGCGGTGGTCGAGCGCAAACTGCACGAAGGCCGTGAATTCACGACGCGTCCGGTGCAGCCGGTTTCCCATGTGAATGTCGGATACAACGAGCATCCGATTTTCGCGCACTGCGGTCTTCATGGTGCGACCGGTGCGTCCGCCGTTCCGTTCGCCGACTTGAACTCCGCGCCGGCGCCCATCATGAACGCCGAGCGTGCAAGCCGGTTGCCGAATTCCGCCGTCGCCAGCTTGAAGACCAGCTTCTCGTCGAGATCACGAATGCGTCCGCTCAACTGCTGCAGGAGCTCGAAGGCGAAGGTGGGGTCGCGGCGAATCTGCAGCAGCAGCGATCCAGGTCGTAGCACCAGGAGGGAGACGTCACCGATCGCGTGCGCTGTAGCGCTGCGCGGCAATCCCTCGAGCAGTGACATCTCGCCGAAGAAGCTTCCGCGATCGAGGATCGCGAGCCGCATGGAGTGACCACCGACGCTCTTCGAGATCTCGATCTTGCCGGTTCGCACGACGAACATCTCCGACGACGATTCGCCCTCGTTGAAGATGATCTCGCCGTGGTTGAAGGTCTGCACTTCGTGTTGCCGGGTCTCCTTCATGGGGCGGCTCCTACCGCTGAATCGGGCACTGCACGGAACACATGGCCGCTGCGGCGCTGGCCATCGCTGTTCGGTCCGGAATAATCTGCAGGAAGTGCGTCGACGTGCTGGAGCAGCGCGCGCGCGAATTCCAGGTACTGCTGAACGAGGGTGTCGGTCAGTCCCGCCTCGAGACGATGTGTCGTCCGGCGCGCCTCATAGACGGTGAGCATCGGTGTGGCGTCCGTGCCGATGAGCTGCGCGGCGCGCTCGATGACGGGTCGCGTCTCGAGTCCCGGTGATTGTCCCGCCAGTCGCAGTGCCGCGCGCATGTACGCGTTGAACGATGGAAAGCCACTCAACAGCAGAGAGCCGACGTCCGACGGCCCGCTGGTGGCGACCATCAACCGCAGGCGAAGGTGCAGCAACGTGTCGCGAATCTCGCGCTCCGTCTGCTGCCGCAGTCCCGCATACGTGAGGGAGTCCACGACCACGGGATCGACGCCCCACAACACTTCGCGAGCGTCGTTCATGTCCGAAATCTCGATCGCGAACGAGTCCTGCATGCCGCCCCACTCCTCCCACGAGTAGAGATACGGGGGCGTGTTCCCCTGTCGGATCCACTGCTGGAGGACGGGCCCGGCGCGGACCAGCGTCGGCGCCGTGATCGACTCGAGCAGGACGAGAAGATTGAGGTCGCTTACGCCGGGAATCGCCTCGCCGCGGGGCAGGGACCCGAACACCACGACGCTGCGTAACTCGTCCGCGAACGTCGTTCGAAAGTGAGCCGTGAGCTTGGCTGCGGTTGTGCGGGCATCGGCCATGGGCGACGATGTGCTCGTTCGAAGGTGTGGCGGGGCGCCCCGTGACCGTCGTCAGCAGGATGGGTCAGCAACCCCGCGAAAACAGTATCACTCGCGCGGAAATCCGGATAGCCCTGTGAGGTCATGCGTTGCGAGACGCCGCACCTCGCCGTTACCCATTGCCCCCACTTCCCGATGTTGCGACAGCGACAGTCCCTGGGTCGCGCACAGCATCACCGACGCGACGTCGCCATGCGTACAGAGGAGAAATGTCCCCGTGTCATCGGACTCGTGAAGCTCTCGCAACAACGTCGTGACGCGTTCCAGGATCGACGTGGTGCTCTCGACCCCCCAGCTCTCGTGTGCCGGGTCCGCGCGATCCTTCTGCCACACCCGCTCATAGTGCTCATCCGACCCGAGCTCGAACTGGCCGAAGCCTCGCTCGGCGAGCCGCGGATCGATCCGCACCGTGGTGCCGAGGACGTCGGCGGCGACCGCCGCCGATTCGCGCGCCCGGAGCAGCGGTGACGAGACGACATGGCAGTCGCGCGGCACGATGCCGGCGTCGAGCGCGGCGAGCAGTGACGTACGCACTTGCGATCGACCCACGTCGGTCAACCCGAATCCTTCATAGGCGGCAGCGGGGCTGCTGGCGATGAGCCCCTGGACGTTGGCTTCGCTCTGTCCGTGTCGCAGGAGATAGAAGCTGGACGTGTCTCGGGGGAACGCTGGCGTCGGCATCGCCTAATCCTGCGCTGTCCTGACGCTCGACGGAAGTACTTCTCGGCCGTTCCGACCACATGCGATACTGGCGCCAACCCCGGCGCGATGCGAAGATTGGGCCGACTCAACCGCCCCGGAGCAGATACAATGGAGACGACGAAAACCGAGGGAGAGGGCTTCCAGCCCGGCGCCACGAATGGCGGCGGACCCGGCATCGAGTTCACGGAGACGATGCGTGGGTTCGTTTCCACGAAGGTCACGGACGAGTATCAAGCCGGACGCGATCAAGGTGAGCGCGACGGCTCGAAGTTCGAGTTCACGGTGACAGTGACGGCCCCGAACATCGACCGGCTCATCGCGGACCCGGCGCACGAGGCATTGCTGCGCGGAACCGTGACCGCCACGGCCTTTTCGGCGACGCCGCTCCGCGTCGACGGGGGACGGTTCAACCTGTTGGTGCGCGACGCCCACACGCCTGGTACGCGGAAGATGCTGTACGACATGCCGGCCGTCGCCGACGATGGCCGGACGTTCCATGTCGAGGGATTCAAGACCATCCACGACGACGCGGGTCCGGACATCTGGTCAGACACGACGACGCTGTACGTCACCATGCGCGAGGGGAATGCGAGCGGGCCGGTGGTGGCAAAGGGAATCGTGAATATCCACATCAACGATTTCCGGAAGCAGCTGACCACCATGAAAGCGATCGGCGCCTCCAACAAAATCGAGGAGCTGAAGACGCTCGCCAAGTTCGGCGCCTTCTTCATGGGCGCGCTGAACGAGATCTACGGCGGCGTCTTCGCACGCCTGACCGCGTTCAATTCGGATGAAGCTCCGCCTCCGCCGTGATCTGCGCTGCGGCCTTCCCGAGATCCCAGCGGCCCCCTGTCAGTTCCCGATGCCTGGGGTCGTCGTTCCCGAAACGACTCGCGCTTTCACAAGAGCGCCCGTACGGAGCCGGTGCTGCCCCCCCACGACGACCATCTCGTTACCGGCAAGCCCCGAGGTGATTTCGACTTCTTTGCCAAACACGGAACCCACCTGAACGCGCCGGCTACGCACCCGGTTCTCGGTCGCTTCGAACACGTACACGAGTGCCGAACCGTCAGCGTCGTGCAAGATGGCCTCCCCCGGCAGCGTCAAGGTACGAGTTGAATTCCCTCCGAGGATGCTGACTTCGGCAATCATGCCTGGGCGCAAGACCCGATTGGGATTTGGCACCGCGATTCGCACACTGTAGGTACGCGAGACAGGATCGGCGGCCACACCGACCACCCGCACACGACCGCTGAAGCTCGCTCGGTTCAACGACGGAATACGAACGTCAGCCGCCTGGCCGGCTCGAACCCGACCAATGGCGGACTCCGGAACACCAACCCGCGCTTCCACCGGATCCACCGCGATGATCGTGAATACGGGCATGCCCGCAGATACCTGCTCGGCCGGCTGAATACCGCGCCGAGCCACCACGCCACTGATCGGTGCTATCAAGCGGGTGTCGGTCACCTGCTTGCGCGCCAGGGATTCCTGAGCGATCGCCTGGCGCACCCCGGTCTCGACCTGGACAAAGTCCGCGGGAGGAATGCCGCCTTGCTCCGACATTCTCTTCGCTCTGGCAAACGCGTCACGCGCGCGATCCGCGCCCGCTGATGCCATCTGCAAGCCGAGCGTGTATCCATCTGCCTCGAGCTCTGCGATAACGTCACCGGCCTTCACCACGTCGCCTTCTTCGGCAACGACACGCGCGACAACGCCGGCCACCTTGAACCCGACGTTCACCGTGCGCCATCCTTCAATCTCACCGCTGACGGCGATGGAACTCGGGCGCGACACCTGTTGGACGCGCCGCACCACCACTTCAATCGCGCTCTCTTTTCGCGGAGGCGCCTGCCGAGTGGCCGTCGTCTGCGCCCGCGCGTTGGAGGCGCCGGCTAGACTCATCGCCAAAGCGCCCGGCAGGATGGACCGCAGAAACTTGGACGATGTTGAGCTGCCTCGAACTGGCATTATGGTCGATCTCCTCGATGTACACTCGTTGACGTTCAACCTGTCATTCGCTCGCCCCTAATGGGGCACCGTGGTTGCCGGTGTGCTCTTGAGTTCGGCCTGCCCCGCCGCGACGGGATGACGTGCGTCCGCAATGCGGCGCCAGGGCGCGAACGCGTTCTTCGCATCCCGCAGAGCGGGGGCTAGCTCCGGATAGTGCCGCAGTAGCAGCGTCCTCATGTTGTTGTCCGCGATCCACTCGAGCCCTTCCTTCGTGTAATACTCCGGCGTGTAGCAGGTCGCGATGAAGCGGTCGCTCTTCAAGCGTCGCGAGGCCATCAGAATGAACACGCGGAATGCTGTATCGCTGAATCCAAAGCCTTTCGGCGGCGTTTCGGCGTGCATGCCGATTTGCAGATCGACTCGCTCGATATCGCCCTTGTACATCTCCCGAAGCTCCTCCGCCCATTCCGGCTTTGCAGCAAGCTCCTCGAAGGTCTCGGCCGGTTTGAGGTGCAGCAGCCGGCGGAATTGGTTGTAGCGCGGCACGCCCCGCTCGCGGTCTCTCATGATGTCCACCGCCCCAAGATCGAGCCGCATCCCGTCTGGCAGCGTGAGGTCCGTGAGGAAGCGTGGGTAATTGTGCAGGCAGACGGCACCCGGATGCTGCACGCCAAGCGAATAGAACAGGTCCGCGGAGTCCACTCCGCGCTCCACGACCTTTTCGGCGTTGAGCAGCGCCACTTTCTCGAAAGGCAGCGTCTCCTTCAGCACTCCGTCCCTGCAGCTGTAGATCTCGACATCATCCGGGATCAGGGGATGGAGTCGATAAACGGACGCGAATTCCTCCGTCAGCTGGTACGGCGCGCCGTGATGTTCGACCTCTGACCCAGGAATTCCGCTGATGACGTCACCCTTGCTGATCCGACCGAACAGCCTGTACACACGCTCCTCCGCCAAACCCCACCAGTTCCCTCGCATGGCCGTGTGCATGATCGGATGATCGGTAATCGCCGGCGTCCACTCCACCGTGTGGATCTTGGCCATCAACGCCGAATTGACCAAACGGGCGGTACCGAACAGGTCATCATCTGACCACGTGGGGTGCGTCTCCTTGAGACGAGCGCAAATGGCATTGTGCTCCGCGGTGAAGAGCGTGTGCAGAATGCCCAATCCAATCCACCAGTTTTCCGCGAAGCCAGTGCGGGCGAAGCCCGTCGCCGGATCGAGCGGAAGTCGCCCATTCTCGAGTACGAGCTTGCCGTCCGTAAACGAGCGCACCTCACGTTGCCTTTCGGGCGTGCTGCCGTAGATCGAGGAGGCATCCCACCAGTGAGATTCCGTGTTGATGAATGTCGGCGGAAGATCCTTGTCGTCCTCGCAGCGGGTGTGGTCCGGCATCGTGCGCGGAATACGCATCGGCTTCTCGAACCAGGTGTCGTCCTCGCGCACCGGGATCTCGAGGGACGTGCTCTTGTCACGAGCGTGATTGAACCAGTCATGCGTCTGAAACTGGATCCACGCCGCGGCGAGCAAGTTGAGCGTCTCTGCCGGCTGAAACTTGTCGCGGCGCATCAGCTTCCGGCTGATTTCGCGCGGGCTTGGTTCCATCAAACCCGGCATCGCCTCCGGAAACGCATGCTCCAACGGGACGTTGCGAGCGAAGCGTGTACCCGCCATCCCCATCTCGGGATCATTCAGGTCGTTGTACATTCCGCTGGGTGTGCGGAACCTGGTCACCGAGGGATCGAGCGGCTCCGACGGCGACCGCAGTCGCGCTTTCCCTGGTGTCCGTGTGTCGTACAGGTTGCTGTGGCGCAGCTTCATCCGCAAAACAATGAGATTGAACACGCCAAGGCTCCGGGGCATGCGATGCCATACGACGGACCGGTTGATGCGCCCGAAACCGCTGACGAGAAGCCTTGCGAACAGCGTCATTTTTTTCATGAGTGGTTCCCCCTTCCTCTACGCCAGATCATGGACGGCTTCACGGGTGGCGGGTTGATACCCCATCGTCGGCTCGAGCCGGACCGCGGCCTTTTCGGCGCCTCTCCGGTGCACGAGCAGGTAAAGGACTGGGATGAAGACGAGCGTGAACACCATCGAGCACAGGATGCCGAGTGAGATCACAGCTCCCAGCGGAGCCCACATCGCGGAGCCCGAGAGGATCATGGGCAGCACACCGACTGCGGCGGCCACGCTGGTGAGGAAGATCGGCCGGAGCCTCCGCTTGCCGGCCTCCGTAGCGGCGTCCATCAGGTCGACGCCGTGGGCACGCCGTTCTTCGATCCATTCGAGGAGGATGATGCCGTTACGCACTACCACGCCGGAAAGACTGATGAGGCCGAGAAAGGCCGTGAAACCAAACGGATTGCCGGTGACGATCAACCCGAGCAGCGCGCCGAAAAGCGACAACGGAATCGACGCCATGACGACGAGCACATTGCTCACTCTGCGGAACTGGAAGAGCAGCAACATGAAGATGATGAGCATGCTGATCCCGAGGGCGACCGTCATCGGGCCGAACGAATCCTGTTGGCCTTCGATCTCACCGCCCCACACCAGGCTATACCCCGGCGGCATCGCCAGCGCGTTGACCCTTTTCTGCACCCGCTTCAGTAGATCCGAGGGAAGAAGCGTTGGCTCGGCATCGTTATCCGTGTCGGTCCCGACCGCGATGGTCCGGATCCCGTTTCTGCGAATGATGTGGCTGCTCGCCCAGACGGGCTCCAGGCTCACGACTTCACGGAGCGGCGTACGCGCGCCGGTGACGGGAGAAGTCAGATACATGTTGCGCACGTCATCGAAGCTCTGACGGCGGCTCTCGTCGACCCGCAAGAGAATGTCGAGCGCGCGGTCTCCTTCCCAGAACGTGGAGACCGGTGCGCCCAGCAGACTCCCGGCAAGCGACTGCGAGATCAAGGCAGTCGAGAGGCCCAGGCGGCTCGCCAGTTCGTCATTCACTTTCACGCGGACGTCCTGGATGTCCTCGCGGAAGTCCGTTCGCGTTGTCCGGGTTCCAGGCGTTGCCTCGAAGATCGCCGCTACCCCTGCCGCCAGCCGCTTCAGTTGGGCGATGTCCGGCCCGGAGATGCGAACCTCCACCGGATTTCTCACCGCATTCCCTTGCTGCAGCTCCTTGACGACGATCTCGGCCTCGGGAGCGGTCGCAGCGAGACTCCTGGAGAGACGCGGCACCAATCGCTTCGTCGCCTCCAGTGACGTCGTGTTGACGATGAACTCGGCCAGATTGGTGTTGTCGTACGGCGGATCGTAGTTGTAGTAGAAACGCGGTGCGCCGCTGCCGACGAAGGACGCGTAGCTGACGATGTCCTTGTCCTTTCCGAGAATGCCCTCGATCTTGCGAACGACGGCGTCGGTGCCGTCGATGCTGGTTCCCGCCGGCATCCACACCTTGATCGGGAACTGATCGCGTTCAGCGCTCGGGAAAAATTGTTGGCGCACGACGCCGAACAGCGCGCCACCGGCCGCCACTGATAGCACCGCGATGGTCATCGTGAGACCCCGATGCGCCATCGCCGCGGTTATCGTGCGATCGTACGCGCTCTGCATCACGTCCAGCGGCGACCTGCGGCGGCGGCGCGCGGTGTCTTCGGCGGTCGGCATCAGCCCCTTCTTGATGAACGCTCGGCACATCAGGGGCGTGAGCAGCATGGCCACGATCAGGGAGCAGCCCATTGCCACTGCAATGGTCACGGGCAACGAGAAGATGAAGTTGCCCGTGTCGCCCGGCAGGAAGGCCATCGGCAAAAACGCCGCGATGATCGTGAGCGTGGCGATCAACACCGGAACAAACAGCTGGCTCGGAGCTTTCCACGCCGCCTCGTCTGGCGGCACCCCGTGATCGAGCAGGTCCACATAATTATCCGCGATCACGATGGCGTCATCGACGACCAATCCGAGGCATACGATCAAACCCGCCAATGACACCTGGTGCAGCTCGATCCCGAGCAGCTGCATCACGGCGAACGTCGCCATGAGCGTCACTGGAATCGCGCCGGCGGCAATCGCGGCGACGCGTATCGGAAGCAACAGGATGACCACCGCCACCACGACGGCGATTGCCAAGCCGAAGTCGCGCAGAAAATGCCCGATGCGCTCTTTGACGACGCGCGGCTGATCGACAATTTCTGTAATGGCGAGATCGGCGGGCAAGCGTGGTCGAACCTGCTGCAGCCGCTCATGCACCGCTTTCCCGAAGTCGACGATGTTGTTGCCTTCCTGCATCTCCAGGGAGAGCAGCATGGCAGGCTTGCCATTCACTCGCACGATGCTCGTCGGGTCGGCGTACCGCCGTTCCACGTTGGCGAAATCGCCGAGGTAAATCGGTTGGCCAGTGCGCGGCGAGACGCCCACGACCTGCCGACGGATTTGCTCTTCCGCCTGAAAAAGCCCGCTCGTGCGGAGCGGAACTCGTCCGGCTTCCGTCATCAACGCGCCTGACTCCATCACCGCGTTCTTCTGCTGGAGGCTCCCGATGATCTGGAACGCCGTGAGGCCGTATTGAGACAGACGCTCCCAGGTGCTCGTGACGTAGATCTGTTCCTTCTGCTCACCCAGCCGCTTGATCTTGGAAACCGCTGGCAGCGTGCGCAGCTCGTCCTCGATGGTGCGTAAGTAGTCCTTCAGCTCGCGAGAGCCGTACTTGTCGCCTTGCACCGCCAACAGCATGGCCGAGACGTCACCGAACTCGGAGTTCAGAATGGGTCCCTGAACGCCCTGCGGCAGGGAAGTGAAGTGCAGCTCGTTGAGATCGTGGCGAAGCTTCGACCAGAAGATGTCCGGCTTCTTGACCTGGTCGTTCACCTGCACCCACACGATCATGGCGCCCGGGCGGCTGGTCGACCACGTCTTCTTTCTGTCGATCTCGCTGAAGCGGAAGAGATGCTCCTCGACCGGCTTGGTGAGCTGTTCCTCCACCTGTTCGGCGGTCGCGCCGGGATAAGCCGCAAGGACGAGGGCGACTGGGAACGGGATCTTCGGGTCTTCGCGGCGGGGCATCTTGAGCAGCCCGTATCCGCCCATTGCGACGATCACCGCGGTGAAGAAGTACGTCACCTGCGGATAACGCAGCGAAAACTTGATCGGGTTCATTCTACAATCAGCTACTCAGGGTAGGGATCGGTGTCTCGAGGTGGGTGGCAGAGGATGACACTCGGTCGCGACGTTGGCAAGATGATCTGCTGCGATTCGACCGGGTGACCACGCATTCGCGATCAGCAAAATCGCGGTGTCGGATTCGCGAATTTCCTTGATTCCAGTGGCCGAGTCGGTGTACTGTTGCCCGCGACGTTCCGCGCGACCAGCGAGCGCTCTGTGTCGAAAGAAGCTCAAACGAGGAGAACTGCCGTGGCCAACGTAGTCAATCCCGAGATGCAGACCAAGAGCGCCGACAACCGCATCAAGTTCCTGCCCTTCGTTCGGGTGAGTGGTCATGAGCAGCCGCATGCGAGCGTGCTCGAAGATGGCGTGACGATGGCGGTCGGTGGGTTTACGCTGTTCGCCTTGTTCTTGGATGGCTGGCGACACAACAACATGATCGGCCTGGATAACTTCTGGGCGCTGCCCCATTTGCTTTTGTACGCGGGGCTGTCGATGCTCGGGTTGTGGATCGCCATCGTCTTGCTAAGGCACCAGAAGGGAGGCCTGCGTGACCTGGACTGGTCGGCGGTGCCGTACGGCTACGGGCTCGCGTTCGTCGCCTTGCCGTTGGCGGCGCTCGCCGGAAACGCCGACTTCAAGTGGCATGCGGTGTTCGGCTTCGAGAACCAGATCGACTCGACGTACAGCCCACCGCATCAGCTCCTCTTCCTCGCCGGTACGCTCTTGGCAGCGATTCCCGCGGCGTCCGCCTGGCAGCGCCGAGGCACCGCGACGTCACTTGGCAAGCTGTTGCCTGCACTGATTTCGGTCAGCACGATCGTGGCCATGACGATGTTCGTCATCCACCAATCGACGCCCTTCTATGGCGCTGCGGCGATGACGCCGGCGTTTCAGCAGGACATCGCGACTCGCGCGGACGCCTATGCGCCAGGCTCCGGTGCTCACCACATAGAAGGACTGTCGCCTGCCCTCAAGAACTACGGCGACGAGGCGTTCCCATACTACTTCTACACCACCCACCACACTATCGGTGGGCTCTTGCTCACCTCGTTCATGCTGTTCGGCGGAGTGCTCGTCATGCGCCGCCGTTGGAAGCTTCCGTTCGGCTCCTTGACGATCATGTTCGCTTGGCTGGCGTGGCAGCTTCCACTCCTGAGTCAGTACCGCGAATGGAAGCTGGCCCTGTCGCTGGTCGTCGCTGGTGTGATCGGTGACGTGCTGCTCGCCACCCTTGTCGGCACTGAAGGGCCGATCCGCGTAGGGCGCGTGCGGATCTTCGCCACCATCATGCCGGTGATATTGTGGGGCCTTTTCCTGCTCTTCCTCGGGTACCTCGGCGACGGCGTCGGCTGGGGTCCCACGCTGTGGACGGGCGTTCTCACGACGTCTGCCGGGTTTGGCTACGCCATGTCACTGTTCGTATTCCCGCCGTTCGAGGGCACCACGATCGAGCAGGTTCCAGCGGCGTCGAGCGCCGCCTAGACAGCGTCGAGCGCCGCCTGGACGGCGGCGCTAGACGCCACCCGTCGCGGGGATTGCCGGCTGCGTCGCCCCGCTCTTAGGGTCAATCTGGATCTTGGCGTGCTTCTCCGGATCCCCGAGCGCGGCGAACGCGTTTTCAACGCCTTGGAGGCCAACGACGCCGGTGATCATTGGCGCGCAGGCGACTTTCCCGTCTGCGATCATGTGGAGCGTGTCGCGAAACTCCAAAGGCGTGTAGCCGAAGCTGAAGCGGAGCTCGATCTCCTTGTTAATCGCCTGCGCCGGCTCGATCCGGTCGCTCTGCATGCACACGCCGACGACCACGACGCGCGAGAACAGCGGCGCCCCTTCGATAATCCGCTGTAGCATCCCCGGAAGACCAACGCACTCGAAGATGATCGGCTTCTTCGGCCCCAAGCCCAACCCCTCCAGGACGCGCCAGCTGTGCCACCATGGGACGGGAAGCTTTTCCAGTTTTTGGATCGTGCTGACCGCGAGGTCGAGCGCGTCCGACACACCGCCCACGAACCCATAGTTCGCACCGGTGGCAAACGGCGACATCGTGGCTGGGTCCACGACCACATCGGCGCCGCACTCTTGCGCGAGCTTGCGCCGACCCGGAGAAAAGTCGCTCGCGACGATCGCCCTCACGCCGAGGGCCTTGAGCAGAGAAATTACCGCGAGACCTACGGGGCCGCAGCCGATGACAACGGCGACATCCTTGTGTTTCACCTCGCCGCGACGAATTGCATGCCACGCGACTGCGAGCGGCTCGGTAAGCGTGGCGAGGTCGGTCGACAAGCCATTCGGCACTGGGAACATCACCGACTCCTCGACCACAACGCGTTCCGCGAAGCCGCCAGGGGAGTGCTGCGATAGTCCGACGAAATCGATGCGGTCGCCGAGACGCTTGATCGGCACCGCGCAGACTCGCGTGCCGGGTGCGATTTTTTTCGCGGAACCCGCACCGTACTCGAGCACTTCGCCGCAGAACTCGTGGCCGAGCACCACCTCGTCGTTCGACGTCATGAAGCCAGGGTAGCCGGACTTGTCCATCAGCTCATGCCAGTGATCACTGTGCTTGAGCGCGTGCAAGTCGGACCCGCAGATGCCACAGCGCAGAACGTCGAGCACTGCTTGACCGCGGCCAGGCACCGGCTCGGGGCGGTCGACGAACGTGAGTTCGGTATTCTTGCAGACGACCGCTTTCATCGGCCTCCTTGGCGCGCGCGGCGAGGCGCGCTAGTAGAAAACCTTCATGAACTTTCGCATCAACCGCAAGGTGCGGGCTTCGTACGGGAACCAGAGATACCGGGCGACAATCGGCGTCAGCCAGCCGAAGCCGGGCCGGTTCTCGACGACTGTCTCCATCCGGCAGAACTGGCGGAGCCCCTCGGGCCCATGCCGGACCCCCATTCCACTGGCTTTGACACCGCCGAGCGGCGCTTCCACGCACAGGTAATTCACGAGCACGTCGTTGACGCATACCGTTCCACTCTCGAGGCGCCGGGCCAGCGCGCATGCCCGTGCCTCACTCCCGGACCACACGCTGCCCGAGAGGCCCATGGGGGAATCGTTCGCGATGCGCAACGCTTCCTCGGCGTCGCGAACGCGCATCACGGGCAGCACGGGGCCGAACGTCTCCTCGCGCATGACCGCCATTTCGTTCGTCGCGTCAGCAATGAGCGTCGGAGCGAAAAAACGGCCGGGCAAGTCGGTACGCCGCGCTCCGCCCGTCAGCACCTTCGCTCCGCGAGCCCGCGCATCGGCGATCAAATGCTCGGCCACATCCACTTGCGGCTGGAACGTCATCGCCCCCACGTCGATGTCGACGGTATCCGCGTCGCTCGGGTTGGGCGCCCCTTGGCGCAGGCGTCCGATTTCCTGCGCGCACAGCGAGATGAACCGGTCCGCCACTGGCTCTTCCACGAGCACGCGCTCCGTGCGGATGCAGACCTGACCGCTGTGCGCAAACCCGCTCCACACCGCCGCGCGCGCCGCGCGTTCGATGTTGGCGTCGGCCAGTACGATCATTACCGACTTGCCACCCAGCTCCACCACCGCGGGAATCAGGCGCTCGCCCGCTGCCTTCGCGACCATGGTGCCCACTCGGCCGCTGCCTGTGAAGAAGATCATGTCGCAAAGCTGGGTCAGAGCCTGTCCTGCTTCGCCGCCGCCAGTGACCACCTGGAACACACCGTCGGGAAGACCAAGATCGCGCCACAGTGTCGCGATCCGTAACGACGTCAGGGGCGTCCACTCCGAGGGTTTGAGTACAGCCGCGTTGCCTGCGAGCAGCGCAGGGATGCAGTCGGCAAAATTGTTGAGCAGGGGCCAGTTCCACGGTCCGATGACACCGACCACCCCACGCGGGTGGTAGACCACCCGCGCGCGCTTGTTGATGAAGATGAGTGGATGACGGATGTCGTCGCGCAGCGCGCGCCGCCCGACTTTACCCGTGTAGAATCGCGTGAGCTCCAGCGCGTAGAACATTTCGATGAGCTCAGCCTCGTACCGGGGCTTCCCACTCTCGGAGACCAACGTCGGCAGGAAGACGGGATCGTCACGCATCGCTCGCAGCAGACGCCGTAGCGCATTCGCGCGGGCGTTGAACGGAAGCGCCCCCCACGCTTTTTGCGCTATTCGAGCGCGCTTTACCGCCGCCTCGACTTCGGCGGCGCCGTAGCACGGGACTTCCTGCAAGAGTTGCCCAGTCGCGGGGTTCTCGATGCGGAGCGGTGGGGCACCGGTCAACGGAGCCGTATCGGCCAGAGTAGTGGTCAAGAGCATTCCCTCGTCGAGGTGGCTTGCCCGCGTTGATTAGCCTGCGCCTTTTGGATGGTAGGATAAGACGGCCAAGGCGCTGGTTGACCGGGAGACGAAGATAGGACGAGACCAGCGGGAGGGACAGATGTAACCCCGACGAGTCATGCGGGCATCAATCGGCCTCGCGCTGATGGCGAAATTCAGCCATCGCGCGATAGATCTCCCGCCGAGCGCGATTCAGTCCTCCCAGGGGTTCGTGCTCGAGGAGCGAGTTCCAGGGGTTGAACGCGACGTCCTCACAGCGGCGCATCCGGCCGGGCTCCTCGATGTTCTGCATGGGGATTCGGATGCGCGCGACCGCACGAAAGGGCGACTCGTGCTCCTTCCATTCCACGGTGGCGTCTTCGATGGGCATCGTTCGATCGTCGGTCTGAAACTGCACCATGAAGTCGAAGCAGGCTTCTGACCGTTCGAGATGCGCGCGCAGCACGTCGCGGAGGTAGTGGTCGGTCAGCGGAATCGCTGCAGCGGTCGTGATCGACGAGCATGGCTTCACCGCGTATTTGACCGCGCGGCGTTCACCGAACCGGTACGGCGTGGTACTCCAGTATGGTATGTCCAGGTGACTGGTTGGATGACCACGAGCCGCGAGCCCTCTCCGAGCCGTCCGCGGGTGCGACAGGAGATAAAGTATTCGGTGGAACCCACCGCGCTCCATCGCTTTGAGGAGTTGTAGAAAATCTCCGGGATTGGCAACGACCATGACAGGATGACTGTTCAGGACGAAATCCTGGGTCGTGCTGCCTGGCGTCAAGTTCTGGCCCGGCACGGCAGAGATCTGGATGGACATTCCCCGAACGTCCTTCTCGCGATCCGACCGCGATGAGGCGTTGGCAAATCGGATCCACGCCTGGTAGGTGCCCGGCGTTGCAAACAGTCCAACGCGAAGCTCGGCGGGTAGATGATCGAGCACCGTGAATTCGGCGCGAACACAGCCTGAGTGCCGGCCTTGATTGAAGCGGTGGACCGGACCGCTCGGCTCGCGTTTCGTGCTCGCGTCCTTGAGAAACGCGATAAACTCGGCGACGAGAGCCGATTCGTCCGGACTTGCGGTGTTTTCCGCCAGCGGTGGTACCCCGGTACTGATCATCGAAGGAGTCAAAGGGTTCTCCTGTAGTTGACCCAATATGTTCGGGTCGGGCGCGTCTCGCATGTGCCGGCTCGGCGGCCAGGTGCTTTGATTCCTCTTGAAACTTGTGGTAGGACGACCTATATACGTGGCGCACCCGCCATCGTTACGGGGACGTCTGTCGCCGCGTAACGTCGTGTGGTCCGGCGTTGCCGGCGAAACGCGAGCATCGCACGAGGACCAATCAAAGGAGGACCAGTGGGCAATCCCGCCGATTCCCGTTCCAATGTCCCGAACTCCGCATCCGCGGGAGCCAACAAGAAGGCTGTGGGCTTCACGACGAGGGGATCGTGGCAATCGAGGATCTCGAGCCATGAGGCGTTCAGCCACGACAGCATCGACCACCTCGGGTACGATTGGGGTCGCGTGGGCGATCCGAACGTCGCCCCCATCCGCCCCTTGAAGGTCCTCATCCCCGAGACGCTCGACGAGGTGGTGCGGTGCATCAAGGATTCGAACGCGCTCGGCGAAAAGATCATCGTGCGCAGCAAAGGCCACTCGAGTAACGGCCTCGTGCTCGCCGACCGCGGCACCATCCTGCTGATCGAGCGTCTCAACAAGATCCTCGAGATCGACGAAAAGACGATGACGGCGACCGTGATGTCGGGCGTGGTGTCGGCCGAATTGGACGACGTGCTTGCCGAGCGGGGTCTGGGCATTCCGATCATTGGCGACCACAACCACATCACCGTGGGCGGCTTTGTGTCGGTTGGGGGGATCAGCCCCGCATCGCACCGCTTCGGAATGTTCATCGATACCGTATCCCGGATTCAGTACGTCGATTGGGACGGGAACAGCGGCTGGTGCAGCGCGACCGAGAACCCTGAGATGTTCAACAAGCTGCGGGCGGGCCTCGGCCGGCACGGAGTGATCGTCGCGCTGACGGTCAAGATCATCCACATCACGAAATATTCGACGATTCTCAGGAACGAGCAGACCCACTATCGAAGCGTCGACACCTTCATCACAGGGTCCTCGAAGTACATCTACGACCCGGGCGAGGCGCTCTACGAGCGCGGTGTCTACGTCGAGTTCAAGAAGAGCAACGGCCAGGCAGTGGGGATCGGACAGTTCTCGGCTTACCAACCGCTTGCGCCGTCAGCCTACGCAAAGGTTCGCAACTCGGCGACGTACGGATATCTGCACGGCATCGGCTACATCGCTGGCAAGCTCCCTACCAAGATGGACCGCCTCCTGAAGTACATCGGGATCACCGGCGTGCTCTGGAGCCCAGCCTACGCGTCGATCAAGAACATCGAATTCTTTACCGACAAGATCCTCGACTCGACGGTCGGCGATCCCACGCGGATGTTCATCGTGCTCGCTCCGCTCACGCGGTATGCGGAGCTCTTCAAGGAGTCGTTCGAGCTGATGCGGGAGTTCCGGGACCGGTACAACTGCATGACGTTCGTCTCGGTCTACGTGAAGAGCATCAAGTCGCCCTATCTCGCTCAGGGGCGCGAAGACCAGCGATTCTGTGAGCTCATGTACTACTGTGGTATTACTCCCAAGGGCATGACCCCTGAGGTGCTCGAGGAGCTCGCCGCGCGCTTCGATGACGTAACGATCAAGCATGGCGGGTTCCGATACATGCACAGCCGGACGGCGCGCGATCCGGAGCGCTGGGCGAAAGTCGATCCCAATACCTTTTACGCCAGGAACGGGCAGGCGGCCTCCATCAACGGCCGCGACCCGCGCGTTCGGCTGCCGCAGCCGCTGGAACGCACGACCGCGGGCGCAGCCGGAGACTGACGACGATGGCATACGAACGGGAGATCCCACTCTATACGCTCGACGGCGTCCGCGACGCCGATGTCTCGTATCACCCGTTCTCGACGGAGGACAAGCTCGGGCTGCAGCTTCATCGTTTTACTCGTGGGAGGAAGTCGGATGACGTCGTCCTGATCATACACGGGCTTACGACGTCGATGGACATGTTCATCATGCCGGAGCACACCAACCTCGTCACCTACCTGCTCGACAATGGGTTCAGTGACGTCTGGTGTCTCGATTTCCGCATGAGCAATCGGTTCAACTACAACCTTGCGCCTCATCGTTACACGATGGACGACATTGCGTTGTACGATTTTCCTCCCGCGATCGAGAAGATCCGGCAGGTCTCCGGAGATAAGCGCATCCACGTGATCTGCCACTGCCTCGGCGCCGTCTCGTTCGTCATGAGCGTGTTCGCCGGGGTCGTTGACGTCACGAGCGTCATCGCCAACAGCGTCACGTTGACGCCGCGGGTTCCGGGCTGGTCACGCGTCAAGCTGCAGGGTGCGCCCTTCTTCGTGGAGAGTGTGCTGAGCTTCCCGTACCTGAGTCCCGGGTCAGGGGATGATCCGGTGTTCACACGCCAAAAGCTGTTCGCGAAGGCCGTCTCGTTGTTCCATCGCGAGTGCGACGTGTCAGGTTGCCATATGCTGAGCCTGATGTGGGGCGCAGGTTGGCCGGCGCTCTATGAGCACGACAACCTCGCTGACGTGACTCACCGCCGCGGCCGCGACCTCTACGGCGCGACGAGCATGCACTACTACCGGCACGTCAGGAAAATGGTCAGCGCCGGCGGTGCCGTGAAATACGACCGAAGCAACACGCGCCACGCGGCGCTCCCGGACGACTATCTGGCGAATGCGCGCAACATCAAGACACCTGTGCTCTTCATGACCGGCAAGCACAATCGGGTGTTCGCGGACTCGAACATTCACTGCTACGAGCGCCTGCGGAACATGGGATGCGACTGGCACGAGCTGCACGTCTTTCCCGGGTATGGGCATCAGGATCCCTTCATGGGGAAGAACGTTCACATCGACATTTTCCCGCGGCTGCTTCAGCACCTCCGGAAGTACGGGCCCGATTCCAGCCAGACGCAGTCGCCGTCCCTGAGAGCGTTGGGTCATCCGGTGCCGGCGGGATGAAGCGGCTCGCTTTTGCGCTCGACATCGCCGCGACACCCGAGCTTATCTGGGAACAGCTGACGGACTTCGCGGGTTTCCACGCCTGGAATCCGTTTATTCGCCGCGCCTCTGGGGAGCTTCGTCTCGGAAACCGCCTCACGATCACGATGAAGCTCGGTTCTTCCGAGCGCACGTTCCGACCGACTCTGATCAAGGTCGAGCCGCATCGTGAGCTACGGTGGCTCGCTCGCATCGGGCCGCGCGGCGTCTTCGACGTTGAGCGTGTCTTTCAGATCGAGCCGCTTGCCGACGGCCGCACACGCTTTGCCCAGTCCGAAACCTGTACCGGTCTGATCGAGCCGATCCTCTTCATCGGCGGCAAGCTGGAGCGCGACATCCTGCGTGGGTATGACCAGTTTGCCCGCGCCATCAAGGAGCGCGTCGAGCGAACGTCAGTCGCCCCCGCGAAGAAGCGTCAGGCGCACCCCCGGTAGGCCAGAGGTCTGCGGATCATCACTGGTCCGGACGGAGGCCACTACTGCAGGGTTCCGGTGGCCTTCTGCAGCTCGGCGAAGGCGACGCGATAGCCCAGCTCTGCCTTCATCACATCGAGTTCGGCTTCCAACCGATCCGTCGCTGCCTCGCGCTCCTGGACCGCGACCGCGAAGCCAACGGTGCTCTGTACCGTGCGCAAACGCGAAGCTTCGCTGCGAAGTGTAAGTCCCTCACGCGCGAGCATCACGACCTCACGGCTGCGTTGGACTTTGCGATAGGCAGCTTCCACCTCGCCACGAACCCGCCCTTCGACCATTGCCCGATTTTGTTCGGCCTGCCCGAGTTGCGCGCGCCTGCCCTGAACTGCGTTGGCGCGTGCACCGAAATCGAGGATGGTCCATTTCCCCGAAATTCCGAAGCCGAGTGTGCTCCTGGGAAAGAACGGGAGCGAGTTCTGGAAGATGTGTGTCCCCATCACGCCGATCTCCGGGATATACTCCGCGCGCGCTGCCTGGATGCCGTGCGTCGCCTTGTCGATCAGCGCGCGCGCCTCCGACACTTCGGGATTCCGCTCGAGTGCAGTCCTGACGTAACTGTCCACTGGCTCGAGTTGAGTGTTCAGCGGGGGAGGCGCGGTCAACGTGACCTTCGTATTTGCCGGCAAACCCAGGGCGTCGATCAGCGCGTAGGTTCGATCCTCTGCTTCTCCCTGACGCTCGAGGAGCTCCTGGCGCGCCTGCAGCCATTTCATGCGCGCTTCACTTTCGGTCACTCCAAGGGCGGTTCCGGATTGGACGGCGCTTTTCTGATATGCGATCCGCTCTTCGGTGGTCGCCACGCGTTCTCGCACCACGTCTCGGCTGCGCTGCGCGATCAGCACACCAGCGTAAGCGCGAACGACCCCCAAGGCGACTTCTTGCTCGACCTTGCGTACGCCGGCAGCCGCTCCCGCTTCATCGGCGCGAGCGACCATCACACCTTCCCGAATCTTGTAATACTGCGTCACCGGCTGCGCCACCGTGGTAAATGCGAACGCCATGGTTTGGCCGCCTTGCGGAATCGTGCGGTCCGACGGAGGAAAAGCGCCGCCGAGTTCCGGGAATACGCCCAGCGACCCCTTGGGCAGCAAGATCCCCTGACTGTTGTCGTTCCCGAGGAAGTAGGCCTGCGTCTCGACGCGCGGCAGGAAGTTGCTGAAGACGACTTTGCTGGCCCTACCCATCTCCTCGACCTTCTGCCGAGTGGCCTTGAGGGGAGCGTTGCCCTCCCGCGCAATGGACTGTGCCTGCTCGAGCGTGAGAGTTCGAGGGGCTTCCTGCGCGTAGGCGGAAGCGCTGGCAGCAAATCCAAGAAGGACGGCGAGGAGTGACGGTTTGCTCATGCGCTGTCCCTTGGAAAATTCCCCGACCGCCGGAAAGTGGGCAAGGGGAGGTTCACGTGCGCGTGACCGGCCGAGATTCCTTCGAAGGGGCGCAGGACCGGTCGCGACCGGGGACGAAGATGCTGTCGAACTCCCGGCGCCGCCAGACCTCCGGACCCATGAGCGCACGCGCGACGAGCGCCGCGTCAGGTTGCCGCCAACTCCGCGCGCTCGCTAGCTTGCTCGCATGCGCCCCATTCGAGTTCTTGTCGCCAAGCCAGGCCTCGACGGCCACGATCGTGGCGCGAAAGTCGTCGCCGCCTCACTCCGTGATGCCGGCATGGAGGTCATCTACACGGGCCTTCACCAGACCCCCGAGATGATCGCCACCGCCGCCGTCCAGGAAGACGTCGACGTTGTGGGCCTTTCCATCTTGAGCGGCGCGCACATGACGCTCTTCCCGCGCGTCCTCGACCTCCTCAAGGAGCAGGGCCGGGACGACATCCTCATCACCGGTGGCGGTATCATTCCCAAGGAAGACATGGAGGCGCTGCACGCCCTCGGCACCGGAAAGCTCTTCGGGCCGGGCACGCCGACCTCCGAGCTGGTGGAATACATCAAGGCCTGGTTCGACGAACGGTCGCACCAGGAAGCCTGAGCCTCCCGTGACCTCACGCCTCCGCGAGCTGAGCGCCGAGCTCCGGGAGCTCGAAGAACGCCTCCGCCTTGGCGGCGGACCCGACAAGATCGAAAAGCAGCACAAGCAGGGAAAGCTCACCGCCCGTGAACGCGTCGCGAAGCTCTGCGACGCTGGCGCGCGATTCATCGAGGTGGGTCTTCTCGTCGCCTACGATCAGTATGACGGCCAGGCGCCTGGCGCAGGGGTCATCACCGGCGTCGGCATCGTCCATGGACGGCCTGTGGTCGTCGTCGCCAACGACGCCACCGTCAAGGCGGGTTCCTGGTGGCCTGAGACGATCAAGAAGATCCTCCGCGCGCAGGAGATCGCCATGCGCTGCCGGATCCCCATCATCTATCTGGTGGATTCCGCCGGCGTGAACCTGCCGTATCAGGGAGGCGTGTTTCCAGGCCAGTACGGCGCGAGCCGCATCTTCTATTACAACTCGATCATGCGGCGGTATCTCCAGATTCCGCAGCTTGCTGCCGTCATGGGGCAGTGTATCGCCGGCGGAGCGTACCTTCCCGCGCTCTCGGACCTCATCGTCATGGTAAAGGGCTCATCGTTCATGGGACTCGGCGGGCCGAACCTCGTGAAGGGTGCCACCGGCCAGACCATCGATGGCGAGACGCTCGGTGGCGCGGTGACGCATACGCAGATCAGCGGCGTGGCGCACTACGCGGTTGACGATGACGAGGCGTGTCTCCACAAGCTGCGAGACCTCGTGGCCCAACTGCCTCCTGAGCGATCCGCGGCGCACGTCGCACCTGCGGAAGGTGGTGCGCCGCCAGAGGCACTCTACGATCTACTCCCTGCCGATCATCGCATGTCGTACGACATGCACGGCATCCTCAAGGTGCTGGTCGACGATGGCGAGTTCTCCGAATTCCAGCGCGATCTCGCGAAGGAAATGATCTGCGCCGACGCACGCATCAACGGCATTGGCGTCGGCATCATCGCCAACCAGCGCGGTCTCATCAAGGGTCGTGCGGGCGAGAAGCCACGCTTCGGCGGGATCGTCTATGCGGAGAGCGCCGAGAAGGTCGCGTTCTTCATCGAGCGGTGCGATCGGCAGGGCATTCCCCTGCTGTTCATTCAGGACGTCTCGGGGTTCATGGTCGGTCCGGAGTCGGAGCACGAAGGCGTGATTCGCTCCGGCGCGCGTTTCGTCGAAGCGATGGCAACTGCCCGCGTACCGAAGATCGTGCTCACGATCAACCACGCCTCGGGCGCGGGCTACTACGCCATGGCAGGGCAGGGCTTCGATCCCGACTTCATCTTTTCGTGGCCGACCGGACGCATGGCCGTGATGGAAGGTGAGGCCGCCGTGCAGGCCGTGCACGGTCCGGCGCTCGCCCGCGCTGCGCGTGACAAGACACCACTCGACGCCGACACGCAGACGGCCGTCGAGGAAATGCGCGAGGACTATGAGCACCAGCTCGACGCACGCTACGCAGCCGCTCGTGGTTTCGTCGACGCGATCATATACCCTGAGAGCACGAGAGACACACTCGCCCTCGCGCTTCGCGCGTCGCTCTCCAATCCGGGCCCACACCTCGGCCCGTTCGTTCTTCCAGCCTTCTCCGTCGGATGACCAATACAGCAGACAAGAACCGCATCGTCCGCGTCGCCGGCGGCCAGGGCTTCTGGGGCGACTGGCTCGACGCGCCACGTCGTCAGGTCGAAGGCGGACCGGTCGACTA
>JAQBPV010000148.1 GCA_028287345.1 Gemmatimonadota bacterium | reverse complement strand
CGCGCAGCCACGCTGATCTCCATCGGCGCGCAGGTGCCTGCCGTGTCCGGCCCGTGGGCGACCACCACGAGCTGCGCGACGACGAGCAGCCCGATCACGCGGGAATCACCAGTCCTTTCCGCCTGGTGGCGGTTCGGGCCTGTTCTGCTTCTGCTTCTTGCTTTGCACGTCGCGCTCCTCGCGCTCCGCGCTGCCGAGCAGTTGCTCCGCCTGACGCTGCGCGAGCGTCGGCTGCGGTTTCGGCTGCTGCTGTGCCGGCGACGGCGCGGCGTTGGAAGGCCCGCCCCCGCCGCCGCCTCCGCCGCCCTTCTTCTGCTTCTCCAGCGCCAGCTCGTAATTCCATTTTGCGTCGAGATCGTTGGGCCGCTGAATCAATACGCGCTTGTACAGGGCGAGCGTTGCCTTCATCTCCGTTGCCGCCGAATCGCCCTGCATTGCACGACCACGCAGCAGGTGCGCGAGCCCAGCGTTGAACCGTCCACGATACTGGACCTCGGGATCCGCCTTCTCGGCCACGCGCTCGAGAATCTCGGCGGCGCTCGCCATGGAATCTGCCGCCAGGAGCGCCGTGCCGTAATTGTAGAGCGCACCGGGCGTCTTGTCCCCCTTTGCGACGACCTGGCCAAGGAGCAATGCGGCGCGCTTGTAATCCTTGCCTGCGTACGCTGCCGCACCATCGATCGACTCGCGCGCCGGTGCGCACCCCGCGAGCATCACGCTCGCAACCAGCGCCGCCGCGACGGCCGTCTCGGCCGATGCGGCCTGCCGGCGCCGACGTCCGCGACGTCCCTGCAGGATCGTGTCGAGCCAGAGCAGCAGGATGGCAGGCAGGAGGAACCACTGGAAGCGCGGTGTGAGTGACTCTCCAGTCTGCGTCGTGCGCGCGCCTGTGCGCAGCTTGCCAAGCGCCGACTTGATGCGCGCCGCCTTATCCGTCGCCTCAGCGGGAATGAAGGTCCCGTTAGCGGCCTTGGCGGCCGCCTGCAGCAACTCGGGACGATAGTGTGTCGTCACGACCTGGCCGTTCTCGTCGCGCTTCTGCGTCATGCCGCCATTGGCGTCTCTAATCGGGATGGTTGCACCAGCCGGAGTCCCGAAGCCGACGGTCACGATGCTGATGTTGGCCTCCGCCGCCTTCTGCGCTGCGGCGATGAGCTCATCGGTCGGCTCGAATCCTTCGCCATCACTCATGACGACGAGCGCGCGGTCCGCGCCGCTCTTCGTGAGTGAGAGAAGACTGGTGCCCTGCGTGATGGTCGACGCGAGCGAGCTACCTGCCTGTCCGACGACACCGGGATCGAGATTGTCGAGGAACAGATCGAGCGCGCCGCCGTCTACCGTGATTGGCGTCAACACGTATGATCGACCCGCGAACGCGAGCAGACCGACGCGGTCGCCCGGACTGATTGCACGCAGCCGGCGAATCTCCTGCTTCACGCGCTCGAGACGACTCGGCGTTTCGTCCTGCGCGAGCATCGAGAGCGATGCATCGACAGCGAGCACGAGATCCACACCGCTCGACCGCACGACTGTCTTCTCCTGTCCCCATCGCGGTCCGGCGATGGCGAGACCAGCGAACGCCGCGGCGAGACCGAGTCGAACCGCACGCCAGCCGCTGCCCGTGAGCGCCGAGGCAGGAATGAGCCGACGGACGACGTCGAGCGAACCAAATCGCAGCAGTCGCTGTTCGCGGCTCGCTCGCGCTCTGCGAAGCAGCAGCGCGAACATGATCGGCAGCACGATTGCCAGCGGCAGCAGCCAGGGCAGCTCGATCCATTCCATGCCCGGTATCGCGATCATGGCAGCGGCCCCTTCCACGCGACGAGCAACAGTTCAGTCGCCAGCGCGATGAGCATGGCGCCGAGTGGCCAGCGAAAGAGCTCGGAGTAGCGGACGTACGTTCTGCTGCGCACCGGAGTGCGCTCCAGTGCATTGATCTGCTCGGTGATTGCCTGCAGCGCGGCGGGATCGCGCGCGCGGAAGTAGCGACCGCCCGTCGCGGTCGCGACGTCGCTCAACAGTTTGTCGTCGATCTCGACACGCTGCATCTCGTAGCGAAGGCCGAACAGTCCGCGGCCCACCGGAACTGGCGCCATGCCTTCGGTGCCCACGCCGATGCCGTAGATCTTGATGCCGAACGCCGCCGCGGCCTTTGCCGCCGTGCGCGGATCGATGGACCCGCGGTTGTTCACGCCGTCGGTGAGAAGGATGAGCACGCGTGAGCGGCCCGGCGCATCCTTGAGCCGGTTGGCCGCCGTGGCGATTGCGGTGCCGATGGCCGTGCCGTCCTCGAGTTGTCCCGGCTGCAGGTTGTCGAGCGCCGCCTGCACCACGGGATAGTCGGTGGTGAGCGGCACCTGCGTCAGCGCTTCGCCGGAGAACGCGACGATGCCGATGCGATCGGAGCTCCGCGCGGCGACGAACTGCTTGATCTTCGCGCGCGCCACCTCGAGCCGGTTCTGCGGCTGGAAGTCGAGCGCGAGCATCGAGCTCGAGATGTCGAACGCGACGACGATGTTGATGCCCTCGCTCGTGGACGTCTCGGCGTGGGCGCCGGAGCGCGGGCGCGCCAGCGCGACGATACCGCTCGCGAGCGCGAGGTTGCGCAGCACGGCGAGTGCGCGTGCGAGTCCGCGACCGGCGCGCGGTCCACGCGCAAGCACGCCGACGCGCGAGAAGACGATCGCTGCAGGCGTGCGCCGTCGCGCGATGAGCCACCACATCGGCAACAGCAGCAGGAACAGCAGCCACCATGGCGACGCGAACTGCAGGGCGCCAAAGTCGATCATGCTGCACGCTCCTTCTTCTCGGCAGTCTCGGCGAGGGCGACTGCGGCGGCGCGATCGTGCTCTTCGCGGACGATCGTCTTCGCCTCTTCGCCGATGGCGCGCGCGCGATCGGCGCCGAGTGGCGCGGCAGCGAACTTCACCGGATCGACGGCGCTCAACAGCGTGCGCATCGCCTCGTGTGAGACCGTGGGCACGCCGCGCGCAGCAGTGAGCAGCTCGTGGCTCGTCTGTGCGAGCGAGATGTTCTCGAACCGCTCCGCGAGATAGCGACGCAGGACGTCCGTCATGAGCGCCGCATGGCGGCCTGGCTCACCGGCTTCGATCAACCGCAGCTTCTCGACGCGCTCGAACGCTGTCTTCGCGTCGGCGTATGGATCGCCCGTGACGGCATCCCTGCGGTTGCGCCGCGCCCACCACCATGCGAGCAGTCCGATGATGAGCGCCACGACGGCAGCGACCACCCACCACCACCACGGAATCGGCGCGCGCATCTCGATGAGCGGACGCGCGGGCTTCGGAATTCGCAGCGTCGTGTCAGCGGGCAGTACACTCTTCACGAACAGCGATGGCAGGCTGAGCGCAACGCGTCGCTCGCCTTCGTCGGTCTGCACCAGCACGTCGCCGAGCTTGATCGGCTGTTGCCCGATGTCCCACGCGGAGAGGCGGTAAGTCGCGATCCGATCGGCCGCGGACGCAGTGTCGGCGCCATCGGTGACCGTCGGTGGCGCGAGCGACTGTACCGGCCCGAGCGAGTCGACAGCGGTTGGGAAGTTGATCGTCGCACCGTGCGGCGCACGAATGCGTACGGTGAGCTTCACCACGTCGCCGACGGTGACGGTGTCGCGCTCGATGGTGGTGCCCGCCTGCACGGGGATCTCGCGCTGCTGTGCACTGATGCTGTGCGGCAGAAACGCAAACACCGTTGCAAGCAGGAGCCGAGGCGCGCTCATCGGCGCCTCGAGCGCGTCTCGCGCGTGCGGAAGAACTTGATGAGCGGATCGACGACCCCTGCATCCGTGCGCACCGCGATCTCGTCGATCGACAGCCGACGCAGCAGATGCTTGCGCGCTCCCAACTCCGCCGTGACCTGTTCGGCGAACGAGAGCCGCACCCCTGGATCGCTCGTATCCACGTCGAGCACCTGCCCCGTCTCTGGATCCACGAACCGCGCGAGCCCGATGTCCGGCAATGCCTGTTCGCTCGGATCATCCACCGTCACCGCGACGACGTCATGCCGCTGCGCGAGCAACTTGAGCGGCTGCTCCAGATCCGCCGACTGGAAGTCGGAGACGACGAAGATGATCGCCTTGTGCGAGAGCATCTTGCCCGTGTACTCCAGCGCCGCGGCGAGATCGGTGCCCTTGCCCTCCGGCTCGAACGCCAGCAGGTCGCGTATCAAGCGCAGCGCATGCCGTCGTCCCTTGCGCGGCGGCACCACGTGCTCGATGCGATCGGTGAACAACACCGCGCCGACGCGATCGTTGTTGCGAATCGCCGACATCGCGAGCACCGCCGCCAATTCGCTCGCCAACTCACTCTTGAAGCGGAGCCGCGTGCCGAATCGCTCGGAGCCCGAGAGATCCACCGCCAACATTACCGTGAGCTCGCGCTCCTCGATGTAGCGCTTCACATACGGCTTGCCCATGCGCGCCGTGACGTTCCAGTCGATCGACCGCACTTCGTCGCCCGGCTGATACTCGCGCACCTCGGCGAACTCCATGCCCTGCCCCTTGAACACCGAGCGGTACTCACCGGTGAACAGCGAGTTCACGAGGCCGCGCGTGCGCAGCTCGAGGAGCTTGACCTGCCGCAGAATTTCCGGCGGTACTCCCTTGCTCGCCGTCTTGCTCGCCGGCGCGGTCTTGCTTCGCGCGACAGTGCTCACGGAGCCTCCCGGCTCACGGACTTTCGACTTTCGCCAGCACGCGCGACACGATCTCGTCGCTCGTCACCTCCTCGGCCTCGGCCTCGAAGGTGGTCAGCACGCGGTGACGCAGTACGTCCGGCGCGATGGCCTTGATGTCGTCAGGTGTCACGAACGCGCGACCACGCAGGAACGCGTGCGCCCGCGACGCCTGCGCCAGCGCGATCGTCGCACGCGGGCTCGCACCGAACTCGATCAGGGGCGCGAGCTCCTTGAGACCCGCCTTCTCGGGCTCGCGCGTCGCGAGCACGATGTCGACGATGTAGTCGACGATCCTGTCGTCCATGTACAGGTCGGCGATGCGGCCCCGTGCCTCGAGAATTGCTTCGGGTGTCGCCACGTGGCGCACGTCGATGGCATGTCCGCTCGCCATGCGACGCATGATCTCCTTCTCTTCATCGCGCGTCGGATAGCCGACACGCAGCTTCAGCATGAAGCGGTCGACCTGTGCTTCGGGAAGCGGATACGTTCCCTCCTGCTCGATCGGATTCTGCGTCGCCAGCACGAGGAATGGCTCCTCGAGCTTGTACGTCGTACCGCCGATCGTCACCTGCTTCTCCTGCATCGCCTCGAGCAGCGCGGCCTGCACCTTCGCCGGCGCGCGGTTGATCTCGTCGGCGAGGATGATGTTGGCGAAGATGGGACCCTTCTTCACCATGAACTGCCCGGTGCTCTGGTCGTAGATCTGCGTGCCGAGTACGTCGGCGGGCAGCAGGTCGGGCGTGAACTGAATGCGCGAGAACGTCGTCGCGATCGTCTCCGCGAGCGTGCGCACGGTGAGTGTCTTCGCCAGGCCGGGCACGCCTTCCAGCAGCACGTGTCCACCCGTGAGGAGGCTGATGAGCAGTCGGTCGATCATGTACTCCTGACCGACGACGCGCAGCGCAACCTGGCGGCTGACGTCCTGAATCAGGCGGGCATCCGCTGTCGATGACGCTTGTGTTGCCATGGGAACAGTGAGTCGGTTGAGCGGTGAGTCGTTGAGTGGGATCTACACCAGCAACTGCTCGATGCTCCCGTCCGCCTACAGCTTGTCGAGTGCGGCCTTCTCCTGCTTTGTGAGCGAGCGCACTTTTCCAACGGGAAGATCGCCAAGCTCGACGGGGCCGAACTTCACACGCACAAGACGGTCCACCTCGAGACCAACCGCCTCGCACATGCGGCGCACCTCGCGGTTGCGTCCTTCGGCAATGGAGATCGTAAGATCCCAGCGGCCTCGGCCCACCTTCTCAGCCTTCACCTTCTTCGGTCGCACGATGCCATCCTCGAGCTCGACGCCTTCCAGCAACTGCTCGGCGGCGTAGTCGCCTTCGCCAAGGACCGACGCGATGTACGTGCGCTCGACTTCGTGACTCGGATGCGTGAGCCGATGCGCGGCAGCACCATCGGTGGTCAGCAGCAGAATCCCTTCGGTGAGGAAATCCAGCCGGCCGACATACGTGAGGCCTGGCCGAGCGGGCACGAGGTCGAAGACTGTCTTTCGTCCTTCGGGGTCGTGTTTCGAGGTAATCACACCCGACGGCTTGTGCAGCACGAACCATTCTGTCGGTGCAGGCGCTCCGATGCGCTCACCATCCACCTTGATGACGTCGCGCTCCGGATCGACCGTCTGGCCCACCTGTGCGAGCGTGCCGTTTACTGTGACGCGACCATTGGACACGAGCTCTTCCGCCTTGCGACGGGAGAGCACGCCGGCGCGTGCGAGCGCGCGCTGGATGCGCATGGGCTCCGACATCAGAGCGGCCTGGGTTCAGCTTTGAGGGCGACGGCCAGCTCGTCGGAGCGCGGAAGCTCTTCGAGGTGGCGGAGTGCGAAGTATTCGAGAAAGATGGGTGTTGTCCCGTACAGCAAGGGACGGCCCATACCGTCGCCACGGCCGACCACGTCGATCAGCCCGCGCTCGTGCAGCGACTTCAGCACGCTTCCAACAGCAACGCCGCGAATCTCCTCGATCTCGGCGCGGCCAAGAGGCTGGCGATAGGCGATGAGCGCGAGCGTTTCCAGCGCCGCGGCGCTCAGTCGCGCGGGCCGAGAGGCGAGCTGTGCCCGTTCGATGGCTTCGGTGTATTCGGCGCGGGTGAGGATCTGCCATCCTCCCCCGATCTCCACCAGCTCGACACCATGGCCGTCGACGTCGTAGTGCTCGCGCACTTCGTCGAGGGCGGCGGCGATGGCGGCCTTGGATGCATCCGCGTCGAGAGCCGCGAGCTCGTCGGTCGGAATGGGGCGTGCGCTGGCGAACAGCGCCGCTTCAAGCAGCTTCGCTAGCGGCGTCACTCGTGATCTCCACGTTGGCGAATGGTCTTGGCTGTTGGACTTTGCATTCACCCAGCTTCGCCATCTCGAGCAGGCCAAGCAGGGTGGAGAGAACTTGCCAGGGCTCGGCGTCGCGTGAGACGATATCCGTCCACATCGCGTGCGCGCGAAGCGCCAGCAGGGCGCGAATAAGGGTAATGGCGCCCGGTACGTCGACCGAGCGCGCCACGACGTCGTGCATCGTCGGATTCTTCGTCGTGCGAAGGATGCGATCGACGGCGGCGAGCAGCTCGCTGAGCGACAGCGCGAGCGGCGCTTCGGGTGGCGCCGCGGCGAGCGGTATGTAGGCGCGCGCGAAACGGCTGCGACGCTCCTCTCCTGCACGCTCGAGGACGTCCACCACTTCGCGCATCTGCTGGTACTCGAGCAATCGACGAACGAGCTCCGCGCGCGGGTCGTCCCACGCTTCGCCGCCATCGCCGCGCGGCAGCAGCATCTGCGCCTTGATGCGTAGAAGCCGCGCCGCCATCTCGAGGTAGTCCGCCGCGTCGTTCAACGCCATCGTCCGAATGCGCGCGAGGAACTGCTCGGCCACGCGGGCGATCGGGATGTCGTAGATGTCCACCTGCTCTTCGCGAATGAGCGTGAGCAAGAGATCGAGCGGTCCTGAGAACTCGGTGAGCTCGACGACGAATGACGGCGGCGACGACGAGCCGTCGCTGGTGAAAGCGCCGAACTGTACGCCGTCCGTCATCGCAGCCACTGGCCTGCGGCCGGAACGATGTACGGCTGCGCCACTGTCAGGAGGTAGTCCGTCGCCATGTCGGTCGGCGTGAACCACACCCGGAGCACACCTTCGCCCATGAACAGCAGCAGCATGAGGAGCAGCAGCCCGTAACGGCCGAACTGCACGTAGCGGATGGCCAGCGGACGTGGCAGCAGGTACTTCATCACGTGCGATCCGTCGAGCGGCGGAATCGGCAGCAGGTTGAACGCGATGAGGCCGAAGTTGAGGTACACGCCGATCGTGAGCATCGCCTGAACGATGCCGAGCGTCGGATCCAGAGCCGGTGCCCCGCGCGACAGCAGACCGGTGAGCACGAGCGCCAGCGCGCAGAAGAGTGCAATAACCAGGTTGGTGGCGACGCCGGCGAGCGAGACGATGATGTCGCCCCTGCGGATGTTCTTGTAGTTCCGGGGATCAACCGGAACCGGCTTCGCACCGCCGAAGACCACGAACTTGCCGCCGGCCAGCGCTGAACCTGCCAGCATGAGCAGGGGCAGCAGGAGGGTCAGGTACGGGTCGATATGTTTGATGGGATTCCAGCTCAGTCGCCCGGCGTCGAGAGCGGTGCGATCACCCTGCCGGAGCGCGGCGTATCCATGTGCGATCTCGTGGGCGATCACCGAGAACAGCAGGATGGGCGCAACGAGCAGGATTGTCTGTAGAGTATGCAACTGGTCCGGGCGGCGTCGTCGTGCAAGGGGTGCGCAAGCGCGTAAGCTAGTCGGGCTCTGGAATGGAGTAAAGCGACCGACTTCAACGGTTGCGAGCGTCAGAGCGTGGAATGATTGTCCAGCGTGATTCACAGTCGCTCGTCCAGAAACCGGGGAGAGAAGCAATGCTCTTTTTCGTTCGCCGCGCGCTGCAGGTCGTCGCCCTCGCCGCGATGCCCATGTCCTTGTTGGCGCAGGGTGCAGGACCGCTCGCACAGACGACCGGCCAGCAACCGGTCGTGATTCGCGGTGGATGGTTGTTCACCGCCACGGGCAACGACGTCATTCGCAACCGGGGCGTATTGATCGTCGGCGGCCGCCTCGTCGCCGTGAATCGTGCCATCACCGCGAGCGAAACCGCGGGCGCGCGAGTCGTGGACCTCAAGGACGACGAGTACGTGCTGCCCGGCTTCTTCGACGTTCACGCGCACTACAACATGACGCTGGGCGCGAATGGGCTCCGCAGCGATGAATACACGTACAACCCGATCATCTTTCTCGCCAACGGCGTCACGTCCACCTTCCCCGGCGGCGAATACGATCCGGAAGGCATGATGGAAGCGCGGAAGCGGATCGACGCCGGCGAGCAGATCGGTCCGCGGATCTACAACTCGGGCCCGTACTTCGGCACCGCGCGCCGTGGCTGGAATCCCAACGCCACGCAGGCGGACATCTATCGCGACGTGGACGAGTGGGCCGCGAAAGGCGCCCGCGCCTTCAAGGCGAAGGGCATCGCGCCGCAGCATCTCCGGTGGCTCATCGAGCGTGCGCACCTGCACGGACTCACGGTTACCGCCCACCTCGAATCCGGCTTCCGCAACTCGACCAACGCGCGCGACGCCATCCTCATGGGCATCGACCGCGTCGAGCACATCCTCGGCGGCGACCAACT
>JAQBPV010000139.1 GCA_028287345.1 Gemmatimonadota bacterium | reverse complement strand
GCGTAGCCCGGCGCGAGCGTGCCGTAGACCGGCACGGAGAACTGCGGATTGCCGCGCATGGCGATCGTGTCGCTCGGGGACTCCCAGGGATCGGGCTTGGGCTGCTGCTTGAAGTCCGTGAACCAGGAGCAGGCGCCGAGCGTCGTGACGAGGGCCAGCGCGGACGTGCGGCGAAGGGACGTCATGAGGTCAGCGCTCATTGCGGACCTCGAGGGCGCCGTGACGGCGCAGCAGCTCGGTGGCTTCGGAGGCGCGCTCGGGGCCAGCGGCCACCCACACACCGAAGTCGCCGTGGCTGAACCGCGGATCGTAGCCAACAGTCATCGTGAGACGCGGGATGCGCGAGAGGGCGAACATGCCGAAGACGGTGGAGAGCGAGCCGATGAGCACCATCAGCTCGAATCCGATGATCGTGTACGGGATCCAGCTCGCGACGGCCTTGCCGCCCACGACGATGGGCCAGTAGTCCGAGATCCAGATGGGGATCCAGTATCCGAACGTCAGCCCCATCAGGCCGCCGATGAGGGTGAAGCGGCGCACGTTGCTCGGCGGAGCCGCGATGGCCTCCTCGAGCTCGTGGCGCGGGACGGGACTGAAGACGGAGATGTCGCGAAAGTTCTGCTTCCGGAGATCCTCGATCGCGTGAACGGTCGAGTCGAGCTCGGCGAAAGCGGCGATGATGCCCTGCATCAGTGCGCTCCTCCATCAGAAGGCAGCGGATGGCCGATCGAGCCGTGCGCGGCGTGGTGCGCCTCGGCATGGGCCCGCTTCATCTTGGGCGGCAGAATCTCCTTGATCTCGGCGATGGCCATCACGGGCATCTGCCGGATGAAGAGCAGGAACCACATGAAGAACCAGCCGAAGGAGCCGAGCAGGATGCAGTAGTCCACCCAGGTGGGCGCGTACGTCGACCACTGCCAGGGCTCGAACTCGTGCGAGAGCGACGGGATGACGATGACGAAGCGCTCGAACCACATCCCGATGTTGATGAAGATCGAGAGGATGAAGAGCCAGGTCGTGTTGCGCCGGAGCTTCTGCGAGAAGAGCGAGATGGGCAGCACCATGTTGCAGATCAACATGATCCACGCCGCCCACGTCCACTGCCCGAAGACGCGGTTCCAGAAGTACTCCTGCTCCACGCGGTTGCCCGACACCCAGGCGATCTGGAACTCCGTGAGGTACGCGAGGCCGACGACGCACGACGTGAAGAGGCAGAGCTTGGCGGCCGCGTCGAGGTCGTTGATGGTGACGTAGTGCTCGAGCTTGAAGAACTTCCGGAGCGGGATGATGATGGTGAACACCATCCCGATGCCGGAGAAGATGGCGCCGGCCACGAAGTAGGGCGGGAAGATCGTCGCGTGCCAACCGGGCGTCAGCGCCATGGCGAAGTCGAAGGAGACGACGCTGTGGACGGAGAGCACGAGGGGCGTGGCGAACGCGGCGAGGAAGAGATACGCGCGCGTGAAGTGCCGCCATTCGTTGTCCGAGTTGCGCCATCCGAGCGCGAGCTGCGCGAAGATCTGCTTCCGGATCGGATTCTTTTCCTTGTCGCGGAGGACCGCGATGTCAGGAATGAGCCCGATGTAGAAGAAGGTGGCGGACACGGTGAGGTACGTCAGAATCGCGAAGACGTCCCAGACGAGCGGGCTCTTGGGATTGGGCCAGATGAGCCGCCAATTCGGATACGGAATGAGCCAGAAGAACTTCCAGGGCCGTCCGAGGTGGAGGATCGGGAAGAGTCCCGCCGTCATGACGGCGAACACCGTCATCGCTTCGGAGGCGCGATAGATGGTCGTGCGGAAGCCGGCCCGGAACAGATACAGAATGGCCGAGATGAGCGTCCCGGCGTGACCGATACCGACCCAGAAGACGAAGGTGACGATGTACACGCCCCACATCACCGGCGGGTGATAGCCGGCGGCGCCGAGGCCTTCGTGAATCTGATAGATCCAGGCGGTCGCGCCGATGAGCAGGCAGAAGATGGCCGTGCCCAGCATCGCGAACCAGCCCAGCGTCGGCTGGAGGGTGCCGATGATCTCGTTGTCGACCTGCTGATAGTCGCGGATGCCCGGCAGGCGGTTGTCCGCCGTGGGGACGTTGGAGCCGCGGAGGTGCGGCGGGGTCTGTCGCGGCGTTGCCATGGTGGCCATCGTCGCTCCTTATGCCCCGACCGGCGACGCCGGTCCCGGATGGGTGACCTTCTTCAAGTAGACCACCGCGGTATAGGTGTTGAGCTCTTCGAACACGTGGTAGGCGCGCCGGTCGTCGACCTGCGAGGCGACGGTCCACGTGGGATCCGCCGCGTCGCCGAAGACGATGGCGCGCGACGGGCAGGCCTGTGCGCAGGCCACCGTGAACTCATCCGCCACGAGGGCGCGTCCCTCCGTCTTCGCGCGCGTCTCGGCCTCGCGAATGCGCTGCACGCACATCGTGCACTTCTCCATGACGCCCTTGCCGCGCACGGTGACGTCGGGGTTGAGCTGCTGGTTGAGCGGCTCGGGGAACGCGTACTGCTTTCGATCCTCCTCACCGTAGCCGAACCAGTTGAAGTAGCGGACCTTGTACGGGCAGTTGTTGCTGCAATAGCGCGTGCCGACGCAGCGGTTGTAGACCTGCACGTTGAGCCCGTCCGGCGCGTGGTACGTCGCGTAGACCGGGCAGACCGGCTCGCACGGGGCGTTGCCGCAATGCTGGCAGAGCATCGGGACGAACCGCGCCTCGAAGTCCTCAGTGAACTGCCCTTCGTCGGCGCCCTCGAAGTAGCGCTCGAGGCGCAGCCAGTTCATCTCGCGGCCGCGGGTGATGTTGAAGCCGGCCTTCGCGACGGCGAACACGGTGGCGTTCTGCCACGACGCGCCAACCGTCGGAATGTTGTTCTCGGCGTAGCAGGCGGTGACGCAGGCGGAGCAGCCGGTGCAGCGGGCGAGATCGATCGTCATCGCCCAGCGGCGGTTCGCCATCCCAGACCAGTGGTTCGGGGCGTACATCCCCTTGTCCTTGCCGTGGTCCTCGGAGGTCGTCGCGCCGAGCTGGCCCTGCGCGTCGGCCGCGACCGGTGAGCGCAGCCCCGGGAGGAAGGCGTGGCTCGCCTCGCCGGGAATGTGCTCTTCGTGCTTGGGTCCCTCGGTGCCTTCCTTTCCTTCGACCTTCACTTCGTTGGAGGGCTTCCGATCGGCGCGCACACCCTCACCGCCGCCGGCAAGCAGCGTGGCGATGGGAATGGCCTGCGCGATACCGCGGCCGTGCTGGCGCGCGGAGCCTTCCGTGGAGATCAGCAGCTCGCTGTCGGCGGTCTTGGTCAGCGACGCCCGCGTGCTCGTGAGCGAAAGGCCGCCCGCGCCGTTCGATCCCACCGTGAGCAGGTCCTGCGCGCGGATGCCGATGGCGCGGGCGTAGCGGCCGTAGCCCCACTGCGTCGGGATGACCTTGTTGTTCTTGCCGTCGTGCGGCTCGAGCTTCGCGACCGAGCTGTGTCCCTGCCCGATGGCGAGGCCGATGGTATCGGGACGGATGCCGAGGTAGAGATAGGCGGGCGCGCGGACCTTGCCGCTTGGCGTCGCCACTTCGACGATGGTGCCGCGCTCGATGCCGA
>JAQBPV010000123.1 GCA_028287345.1 Gemmatimonadota bacterium | reverse complement strand
AGCCACAGGTACCGGGCCGCCGAGCCACTCAGGGGGTGTACGCCCGCCGTCGCTGCTTGCAGGAGGAGCATCATCCCTTGAGGAGATTGATGTTCGAAAGATTGACCGTCTGGCGATGACGGAACAGCGCGATGATGATCGCGAGCCCCACCGCGGCCTCTGCCGCTGCCACCGTCATGACGAAGAAGACGAAGACCTGCCCACTGGCGCCGTACACCTGCGCGAAGGCGACGAACGTCAGATTCACGGCGTTGAGCATGAGCTCCACGCACATGAAGACGATGATCGCGTTGCGGCGCGTCAACACGACGATCACGCCGTTGGTGAACAGCACCGCACTGAAGAACAGCGACTCAGCGAGCATACTGCCGCTCCTTCCGCTTGCCGAGCACCACCGCACCGACGACGGCGGCGAGGAGCAGCACGCTCGTCACCTCGAAGGCCAGCAGGTACTCGTGGAAGAGTGGTCCGGCAATGGGTGCGATCGCGCCGGTCCGTGCCACCTGGTCCGATACGGTGTTCTCCGGCAGCGCGAACGGTTCCGCCACGCGGCTCTTGGTGAGCGCGAAGATCTGCGCCATCAACGCCAGGCCGACGAAGCCGGCCGCGAGCTTCCACCACATCCCGCGCGCATCGGCCAGCTCCGATGGATGCCCGAGGTTGAGCAGCATGATCACGAAGAGAAACACGACCATGATCGCGCCCGCATAGACGAGCACCTGCATCGCGCCGATGAAGGGGGCGTCCAGCATGACGTAGAGCGCGGCGAGGCTGAACATGGTGTTCACCAGCCAGAGCGCCGCGGCCACCGGGCTCTTTCGCGTCACGAAGGCCACGGCCGACGCCATCGCGATGAGCCCGAAGAGATAGAAGTTCGCGACGTAGAAGAGCGGAAGCTCGTTGTGCGTCATCACTCCCCCTTGGGATCGGCGGGATCCCACATCTCGCACACGGGATGGGTCTGCGCCATCAACCGCTCGAGATCGTAGACGAATCCCTCTCGGCTGTACTCCGCATTCTCGTAGTGCCGGCCGACGTGGATCGCCTCTTCCGGGCAGACTTCCTGGCAGTAGCCGCAGAAGATGCAGCGGAACTCGTCGATCTCGAAGACGAGCGGATAGCGATTCCCCTGTTCGTCCTCACCTGGTACGAGCTTGATGCAATTGGCCGGGCACACCGAGGGACACAGCCCGCAGCCGACGCACTTCGCCTTGCCGTCTTCCGTCGTGAGCATGCGATGCGTGCCACGCCACCGCTTGGAGATCGACTCCTTCTCCTCGGGATACTGCGTGGTGACCTTCTCGGGATTGAGCATGTGCTTCAGCGTGTGCGTGAGACCCTTGAGGGTCGCACGCACGTAGCTCACCTGCTCGATCGGACGCTCGACGACCTTGACGCCGATTGACATCAGTCTCCGGACTCTGGGAGAAGAGGGGCACGATGCGGCGCGCTCACGGCGCGCAGCTTCTCGAGATCACGACGGTTGAGACGCGAATACGCAGGACTGATCAACCGTCCGCGGTCGACGATGTTGAACAGGATCACCACCGCGGCGATGTTCAACAGGATCAGGCCGAGGTGGAACGGCACGGAGCCGCGCGCGAAGCCGAGTGCGTCAAGCGTGACGATCACGCTCGCCACCGCGACGATGTAGCCGAGGGACAGCGGCAGCAGCAGCTTCCAACCCAGCGACATCAGCTGGTCATAGCGGAAGCGCGGCAGCGTCCAGCGGATCCACATGAAGAAGAAGACGAAGAACAGCGTCTTCGTGGCGAAGCTGCCGAGCGTGAGCAGAGTCTTCAAGCCTGTGTGCGGCGCGAGGTTGTCCCAAAGCGTGAACGGGATGTCCCAACCGCCGAAGAACAGCGTGGCCATCAGCGCGCTCGCCGTCACCATGTTCGCATACTCGGCGATGAAGAACATCGAGAACTTCATCGCGCTGTACTCGGTGTGGTAGCCCGTGATGAGCTCCGACTCCGCTTCCGGAAGATCGAACGGCAGGCGGTTCGTCTCGGCGAATGCCGCGATCATGAAGATGATGAACGCGACCGTCAGGTTCAAAACATTCCACGTCTCGAACGCCTGCTGGTTCACGATCTTCGACATCGAGACGTTGCCCGCAAGCAGCAACACGGGAATCGTGCTCATTCCCATGGCGATTTCGTACGAGATCATCTGCGCGCTCGAGCGGAGTCCGCCCAGCAGCGCGTACTTGTTGTTGGACGACCAGCCGGCGATGACGATGCCGTACACGCCCACCGACGAGATGGCGAGAATGAACAGGAAGCCGACCGGCATGGGCGCGAGCACCATGTCGATCACTCCCCACCGCGAGCCCCACGGTGCCGCAAAGGGAATCACCGCCCACGTGATGAGCGCCGGGATGAACGACAGCACCGGCGCCAGGATGAACAGGGGAAGGTTCGCTGCGGCCGGATAGGTCTCTTCCTTCACGAAATTCTTCACGCCGTCGGCGACAGGTTGCAGCCAGCCCTTGCCGACGCGGTTTGGACCATGGCGATCCTGCATCCACGCCGAAATCTTCCGCTCGGCGAGAGTGAGCAATGCCACACCAACCATGTAGACGGTGAAGACGGCGAGCATCTTCACCAGTGTGAAGATGATCCACACGAGGAACGACGGCTCGCTTGTCGGCCCCGTGACCTGCAGCAGTGCGAAAACGTGGCTCATGCGCTGGCTCCCGACATCGCGCCGGCGATCATGCGGCCCTTGAGTGCCAGTGAGTCGTACGACATGCCAGCGAACTCGGGATGCGCTGCGGCAAGCGCGTCGAACGCCTGCGACGCCGTCCAGTAGCCCTGCCCTTCACCCATCGCCGCGAGCAGATCGCCAATGGCGAAGAAGCTCGGGCGCGCGAGACCCGGCGCCGCCTTCGCCTGCAGAAACCGCTGCACCCGCCCACGAAGATTCGTGAAGGTGCCATCCTCTTCGGCGAAGTTCGCGATGGGCAGCACGACGTTCGCACCATGTCGTGCCCAGGCCGGCAGCGTGGTGCCGATGACGATCACGGCGCCTGCCTTCGCGATGTCTGATGCATCAATTCCATCCAGCTCTTCATCGGCGACGACAAGCACGTCGCCCGCCTGCATGCCGCCGAGCGGCGCATCGGAGCGCGTGAAGCCCGCGAGCTCAGCACCGCGGACGTTCGCCGCGCGATCTGCACGCAGCGAGAGATCCTCCACGCCGGGCAACGGTGCTTCTGTGCCCTGATTCACGCGGAACGAACCTGTACCGCCATTCTTCTTGACGACCTTGCCGAGCAGGAACAGCGCTTCATTCGACAGGTTGGGCGACGCGAGCACGAACGCACGCTTGCCCTGCAGCAGATTCGCCGCGGCGCGGAGTGCGACTTCCCAATCCGCCTTCGCCAGGACGCCGTTCTGGCGCACCATCGGCGTGTCGACACGATCCGGGCGATTCATCCAGCGGTAGTTCAGGCGACCGTGATCGCACATGAAGAACTTGTTCACCGCCTCGTTCGGGCGCGGACGCA
>JAQBPV010000120.1 GCA_028287345.1 Gemmatimonadota bacterium | reverse complement strand
CGCCAACTTCCCGACCTCGGGATCGACATCGCGCGGGACGGCGATATCGAGAATGCAGAGCGGCCGGTCACCGCGCCGAGCGATTGCATCGCGCACGCGCGCGGTGTTCACGACGGGTCGCGGCGCGGCGGTGGAACAGAGGAGAAGATCGACATCCGCGAGCGACGCCCACGCCTCGTCGTAGTGCACCGCTGTCGCACCGTATTGCGCGGCGAGCTGCTGCGCGCGCTCGAAGGTGCGGTTCGCCACGATCGCCGCATGCACGCCCTCCTCCTGCAGCGATGCCAACGCCAACTCCGCCATCTCTCCGGCGCCGAGCACCATCGCGCGACGACCGGCGAGCGCGCCGAAGATTTTCTTGGAGAGCTGCACCGCTGCAGAGCTTATGCTCAGCGCGCCGTGCCCAAGTTGCGTCTCGCTGCGCACGCGACCGCCGGTGAGCAGCGCGCTCTGAAACAGCCGGTTGAGCACCGCGCCCGAGGTCGAACGGCTGGCTTCCCACGCGTCGCGCACCTGTCCGTGAATCTGCGCCTCGCCGACGACCATCGAGTCCATGCCCGACGCCACGCGAAAGAGGTGCGCTGCGGCCGCACGATCGCGCTGCACATACCCGTAGCGGCTCGCGTCCGAACCCAGTCGCTCTGAAAACAGCGCCCACGCGTCCGCCGCTGCTTCACGCTCACCTTCGACGAGATACAACTCGGTCCGATTGCACGTGGAGAGCAGCACGCCTTCACGAGCACCGACGATGCCCAGCACGCGCTCCAGTGTCGGCGTCACTTCGCGCGCGGCAAACGCAAGCCGTTCGCGCACATCGAGCGGCGCGCCATGATGGCTCACACCCAGCACGATCACCGCCATGATGCGATCCGCTCCGCGAGCGCGCCCTGCTCGACGACATTGCAGAACTCGTGGTTGATGAGCTCACTCGCGCGCTCTCGCCACGTATGCGATTCGCCCGCGTTGATCATCCGGCGGCGTAACGCCGCGAGGTCGCCGAGTGCATCGCCATAGCGGGCGTCGAAGCGCTCGCCGATGGCATCGCGAATGCGCGTCGCCGCAGCAGGAACGCCACCGGCACTCACGCCAATCGTCAGCGGACCGCGGCGATGCATCGCCATCATCGCGAAATCGCCTTCGTCGGAATGATCGGCCGCATTGAGCAGGCGGTTCTCCGCATCGGCTTCGCGCGCGATGGCCGAGTTGACGAGTCGATCGTTGGTCGCCGCGACGACGAGCTGCGCGTCGGAGATGTCGCCGCTTTCGTACGGCCGACGCTCGACTTCGAGCGCCTTCTCGATCACCAGCTCCTCGAGATCTGCGATGAGGTCGGGAGCGATGATGCGCACGAGGGCTCCGGCGTTTGCGAATTGCTTCGCCTTGCGCGTGGCGACTTCGCCGCCGCCAACGATGAGCACGCGCAGTCCCTCGGCCTCGACGAGAATGGGCACGCCGCTCACAGGAATCGTCCTCCACCGTTCGTTTCCGCCACGCGGAACGCGACGTAGAGCGCGACGACCGCGGCAAAGCTCACGCTCGAGTAGATGGCCGCGCGTTGCGCCTGCCATCCGCCCGCCACGCGACCGAGCGCGATGCCGCTGACCGCGAACCACGCACCCATGGCCCACACGATCTTCGGCCCATTCACCTCGTGATAGGCGAGCGCATACGTGATCGCGAGCACGACACCGATCGTCAGCACCAACCACCCCACGATGGCCGCGACGTGGTTCACACGATCGAGCGTCGCCAGCGGTGGAAAGAATCGAAAGATCGCACCGAACTTTCTCGACTTCAGCTCACGTCGCTCCACCAGATACATGCACCCCGCGCCTGCCGCGGTGGCGAATGCAGCAATGCCGACGAAGCTCAACGCGATGTGCGCGAACAGCCACGCCGCGCGCGCACCCGCCGGCTCGGCGCCAGGCACGAGACCGATCAGGTTCGCACAGATCGTCGGAATTGCAGCGAGCGGTGCGCCGACGAGCGTCAGGCTCACTTCCTTCGCGATCAGCTCGACGACGAGCAGCGTTGCGGCGAGCGCGAAGCCAGCGAACGACAGCGACGGCCCGAGGCCGGTGAGTGGCAACTGCCCGACACGGTGGATGAACGCGATCAGCGCCGCAGCGTGCGCAAGTACGCCGATGGCGAGAATGGCGGCCACGCCACGAACCGGAGCCCCCACCGGACGCGCAAACGGCGTCGCAGCAAGAGCCGCGGCGCCGATGTAGCAGGTGATGGCTATGAAGTGGGCGATCGCGGTCATGTCTATCGCCCTAATGTAATGCGCGGGCTTGCGTTACGTCATTCCGCTCCGCCCGCCCGCGCACATGTGCTTCAGGGCATGCGCGCCAACAGTCGAACGCTCTCGCCCACGCGAATCGCGGGCTGCGCCTGATAGGTTATGCGCGCCGTGGTGCCGTACGAGGTGACGCGAATCACCTGGCCCGTCGCGATCGGAACCTCGGGTATGGCCGGCCGCTCGTCCTGGATCGCCTTCTCGCGGGGCCGGAAGATCTCGATCTCGTCACCGATCTTCATGCCGTCGCGCACGCCGAGGTTGAACAGCACCTCGTAGTTCATGGCCGGAAGCACCGCATCGCGATGAATGGCCTTGATCGTCGCCGTGCGCGAATCGCGGAAGGGCGTCGGCGTGCCGGTCGCGCCCGCACCCATCGTGTCCAGCGGAATGACGCGCGCCTCGGCGTCGACCTTTCCGAACAGCTGGACCACCTCGGCGATCGCCGCCTCTCCGTTACGCGGGGAGCGAACGATCTGCAGCACCGCCGTCGGGATCACGATCCTTCCGAAATCCTCGATCGACTCGCCCAGATCGTAGCTCAAGAACCGCTCGCGCTCGGCTGCGATGCTCCCGACGGGCGGGACCATCAGAACCTTGTCATAGAGCTGGAAGTTGGACGTCGTGCGCTGCTGATCGATGCCGGGGATGTCGGAGCGGAATAGCAGCTTTCCCGATCCTGCAGGACCACCCTCTGGCCCGACGTACGCCGCACGAATGACGTCGCCGATGGGGACGTGTGCCGCTGGCGCAGATGCGAGTCGCGACGCAGCCGTCCGATCCATGCGAACCGGCGCGAACACGGTCGCTCCAGGTGCGACGCGCAGACGCTCCGCAACGACGGGCGCGGCTGCTGCGCCGGGCAGGCGAAGCACTTCGCCGGGATAGATCCAGTGCGGATCCTCGATCTGATCCGTATTGAGCCGATAGATGCTCGGCCACAGGTAAGCGTCGCCGAGATACGTCTTGGCGAGATCCCAGAGCGTGTCGCCACGCTTTACGGTGTGGGATGCGGGCACGTCGGCGCGAACGTCCTGCGCGCTGAGGGACTGAGAGGCGGCGATGGAGATGAGGGCGGCCGCCGGAATGGACCAACCGAAACGGGAGATCTTCACGCGCGCGGGGGCTGTGGCGCCAGCATGCAGGCGCTTGAAAGACAACAGGTTACCCCGCCGTCGGCGGCGGGGCTGCAGGAATGACGATTGGTCGGCCGAAGAGAAACCGGCCGGTCCGCGATAATAGTCACGGACCGGCCAGAACTACAACTCGTGTAAGCAAACCGGTGACGCAGGTTACAATTTCTCGCGCGTCCGTCGCTTCGCGTCAGCCGCCTCCGACTCAGCCTTTGCCTGCCGTTGACACGACAGGTAAGCGTCGTGCGCCGTCTCGCGCGCTGCACTCCAACGTTGCGCGTCGAAACGCGGACCAAGCGCCGTGCGCGCAAAATCGGTAAAGCTGCTGTCCTGGTTTGCGGGCGGTATCCCCGCCATCAACTGCCGCTCAGCGGCTGCCGTGTCGCCGAGCGCCAGCTGCGCGCGCGCTCCGGTGCGCCGTGCGCTACCCCATCCATAGAAGCAGCGCACTCCCCGCTCCCGCAATGCCATCGCAGAATCAACCAGGGTCGCTGCGGCACGTGCGTCGCCTGTCACGAGTGCCACGTGTGCGAGCGTGGCCGTCGCGCCCGAACGCTCCAGCATGCACCACCGCACGACATACGACCTTGCGCCGAAGAACCGGAACTTCGCCGCTGGCCGAGTACAGTCCTTCCCTGCCTCCACGCGAAGCGCTTCGACGACATCCGGCGCGAGCGCACGAACTGCCGAATCCGACTCCATCTCAGTTGAATATCGGGCGCGGTCGCTTGCGGTCAGGCGCGCACGCCACAGGTTCTTCGTTGTGGAATCGCCATAGCGCTGCACGAGCATCATCGCGTCGGACTGTCGCTCGGACACCTGAGGCGCACGCCTGTACAGCGAGTCGAAAATCGGCAGCCACGGGCGAATTGAATCTGCGAGATCTTTCGGCTGCCGAAGTTCGACTTCATGCAGCACGCGGCCGAGGTCGTAGAGTGCGCGCGGATCCTCGGGATGCTCGCGCACCAGCCGCTTCGCCCACTTCTCGGCCTGCGCCGGCTCCTCGATCCGGAACGCGAACACCACCATGTCGTGCAGCCTGTCTGCATCCAGCGATGGTGCGGACCAGAGCTTCTCGTAGAGGTTTGCATACCGCTTCTCCGCCGACTGGAAAAAGCGGAGGAAGTCGAATACACCCTTCTGTGTGCCGTAGTCCCTCGTGAAGGCCCAGCCTGCGGGGTGCGACGGGAAGTACCGCTTGAGCGAATCGGCCACATTCAGCCGGAGGTTGTGCGCCGCTGCGCCTTCACCCCACTCCGTCTCGGCGAATGCTTCCTGGGCGGCCAGCATGGCGGGCAGCGAGGGCGAGCCCGTACGCTCACCGGCGATCACACCCCACGTAAAGCGACCATCGGTGTCTGCCTCTTCGCCTGTGCTGTCGACAACGCTCAGCTGCATCGCGAGAAAGTCCGATGGGAGGCGAACCTTCGCCTCGTACGATCCGTCGCGCGCAGGGAGCAGTGTGGCGATGGAATCACCCACCAGATCGCGCGGCCACCACCGCGCTGCATTGCGCCCCGACGGCAGCGCATAACTGCCCACGAGTACCAGCCTCGGCGCGCCCTTGAGCCACGCTGGTGGCTGATAGCGAACGTTCAGCACGCCGCCTGGCGCGGGGCGAGCCGGCGAGTAGGTCAGTCGGCTGAGCCCCGAGGCCTGGAGCGACTGCCCCGTCGGCCACGCGAGCACGGCGACGATCGCCGCCGCTGCGGCGATCGCGAGTCCCAGACCGATGCGTGTCGTCTTGCGCGCGGGAATCGGCCAGTGGCGCGTGGGCCGTAGCGATGGCGCAGACTCCCATGACGGCGCATCCGGCGGCGGCGTCTCGCGTGGCTTCGCGTCCTCCAGCGCCACCACCGCCGCGGCGCTCGTGATGCGAGACCACAAGCCTTCGGGCGCCCCCTCGAGGCTCGCGGCACGTGTCTCGTCGCCGAGTCGGCGAATGTCCTCGACGATCTTGCGGCACTCCTCGCACCGTGAAACGTGGCGACCCACGCGCGACCGCGCCGCCTCGAGCTCCGGCATGTCGGCATACGCCGACAGCGACTCGAAGGTCGGGTGTAGAACGCTGAAGAATCCTGTCGTCATCGTGAGCCTCTGAGCAGGTCGCGCAGCTGGCGCCGCGCCCGGTGGAGTCGCACTTCGGAGTTTGCAGTGGAGATCCCGAGCAGCTCGGCGATCTCGGCGTGGTCGTAGCCTTCGACCTCTTTGAGGAGGAACACCGTGCGGTGATCGTCGGAAAGACGGTCGAGCGCGGAGTCGATCGACATCCGCTCGAGCGCGTGGTCCGTGCGCGCCATGAGCGACGCCACGCCTTCCACGCTCACCTCTCGTCGGCGTCGGCCGCCGCGAAGGAGCATGAGCGACTGCCGGACGGCCACACGCCGGATCCACGCAGGAAAGCTCGCGGCTGATCCGGTGAAGCCGCGCACGGCGCCAGGCAAGCGAACGAAGAGCTCTTGCGTCACGTCCTCCGCATCGGCGCGAGCGCCCGTGAGGCGCAACGCTGTGCGATAGACGAGATCGCCGTGCTCGGTGAACAATTCGCCGAGTGCCGTCATGTCGTTCGCCTGCACGCGTTCGAGCTTGGCGCGAAAGGCCAGCGCGGGTTCCGGGTCGGCGGTCATCGCTCGATAGGAGCCGCTGGATGAGTGAGGCATGTACTCATGATGCCCACCGCCGAAGAATGCTTACAAACGCGAGGATGGCGAGCGCTCACGGAGCGCTCGCCATCGTTTATCCACATTGGAGCTCGGTCAGAACGGCAGGTCGTCGTCCTCATCGGCGAGCGCGCCCGGGAAGTCCTCGAAGTCGTCCCCGCCCGCGCCGCTCTTTGCCTTGGCCGGTGCTGCGGACCTCGGACGGCCATTGGCGCCCTCGGCCTCGAAGTCGCCGGCGCCTCGGCTCGCACCACCACCGCCACCACCTGCACCGCCGCCGAGCATGATCAGCTCGCGCACGTTGATCTCGGTGGAGTAGCGAGTCTGGTTCTCCTTGTCCTGCCACTGGCGGTACTCGATGCGTCCTTCGACGTAGAGCTTGTCGCCCTTCTTCACGTACTTCTCGACGATGTCGGCGAGCTGCGAGCTCTTCGTATTCCAAACCACGCAGCGGTGCCATTCGGTCTTTTCCTGCTTCGTGCCGCCGGCGTCGTTCCACGACCGGCTCGTCGCCAGCGAAAACGTCGCAACACGGTTTCCACCGGTGGTGGAGCGGACCTCAGGATCGTTCCCGAGGTTCCCAATCAACGTCACCTTGTTCAAGCTCCGACTCATACCCTCCTCCCTGGACGAGATGTCTATGCCTCGTCCACACGCTAAAGATAAACGCCAATACTGCATCACCAAATCCCTGCACACATCCGCGAAACATTTCCCTGCAACAACTTACAGCTACAACATCACGTGACACTTCACTTCAACCCGGCTCGATTTCCCGCTTGAGGAGCAGCGCATCTTCCGCCGGATGCTGATAGTAACCTCGTCGTCGGCCCACCTGCCGAAAGGCCCGCGATTCGTAGAGCGCCCGAGCCGCCGTGTTCGATTCGCGCACCTCGAGATACACCGAGCGGACCCCGCGCCGCGCCAATTCGTCGGTCACGGCATCCAACAACAGCCCTCCCACTCCGCGCCGCCGAGCGTCGGATGAAACCGCGATGTCGGCGACTTCCGCTTCTTCGGCAAGCACGAGAGCTATAACGTAGCCAAGCAGCATTCCATCGCCAGCCTGATTCGCGTCCCCTTCCCTCCGCTCCTCGGCAACGAGGAACCGCATGCGATCCAACTCCAGCGAGGTGAGGAAAGAATCTGCGCTCCATGGGTCCGCGAACGACGCGCGCTCGATGCGCAGGACTTCCGGTACGTCGTACTCCTCCGCCGGCCTGATGACCAGCGTGGCGTTGCTCACTGCGCCTGCAGCGGACGTCCGTGCTCTGCCTCCCACTTCACCTGCGCTTCCGCGAGACGGCCGTAGCCCGGCTCCCATGCTGCCAAGTCGGCCGGCGTTGTTCCATCAATCAGCTTTGTGATACGCGCTGCCGCACTCGCGAGCGGCACCACGAACTCGGCGCCATGACGCCCGGGACCGATGGCGACGGCGCCCAGCTCCTCCGCAATTCGGTCGACGTCCGCTGTCGAAATCAGCCGAAGACCTTCGATGGGATAGACCGCTCCGTCGGTATCGACGTCGAAGAGCTGCACATACTGCTCGCCACGCATGGCGTCGACCGCCGCCAGAAAGCGGCCGGCGCGCAGCGGCTCATGTGACGCCACGAGCAAGGCCAGCGACGAAACCGGCACGAGCATGGCGCCCGCAGACATCGCGATTCCCTTGGCAATCGACCCGGAGATGCGAAGACTCGTGAAGCTGCCAGGACCGGCCCCACACACGACGCGACCAACCACCTCGGGCCTCACACCCGCCTCGGCGAACAGCTCAGCGACGGCTGGCATCAGCGCCTCGTGCTCGCGGCCCCGCATGGCCACTGACCGGGCGCCGAGGACGACGTCGCCGTCGAGAAGCGCAACGCTGCCGTGGTACGTCGAAGACTCCAGCGCGAGCGTGATCACGAGTGCCCCGCGTAGAGGAGCCGACGGTCTGGATCGTCCGGCAGGTGCTGGAGCGACAGCGTCACGTGCCCAGGTGGAATGCGGGCGCCGGCGCGCTCCGGCCATTCGATGAGCACGAGTCCCGGTCCGCCGACGATTTCGTCCCACGCGAGCACGTCGAGCTCGTCGGGGCGATCGAGTCGATACAGGTCGAGGTGGTGCACCAGCGATTTCGGCGACTGATACTCGTGCACCAGCGCGAACGTAGGGCTCGTGACCTCGTCCGTGACGCCGTAGCCAGCGCAAATCGCCTGCACGAGTGTTGTCTTTCCTGCCCCCAGCTCGCCCGTGATGGTGACGAGCAGCGGCGCACGCGCCGATCGCCCGAAGCGGCGACCCCAGTCGCGCAACTCGGATTCGTTCATCGCCAGCGCGCCGTGGTCCGCCAGCGGCGGCACGAGCGGCGGATGACTGTGGTGCCCGTGCAGCTCGTGACCGTCGCCGGAGTCGTCCACCGTCATCGGGCAGCCTTGGCGTCGGCGGCGACCTTTCCTCGCGTCGCGCCGCCGGTCATGCGCGCCTTCACCTCGAACAGCTGGTCGCGCAGCCGCGCCGCAGCCTCGAAGTCGAGCGCCACTGCGGCCTCGCGCATCTGCTCCTCGAGCATCTTCACCAGCGTCTCCGGTTCCACCATGTCATAGCTCGGCGCCGCCGTCTCGGCGACCTTCTTCCCGCGCTTCGGACGCTCCTCGTCGCGCTCGATGCGAGCATCGGCGACGCGGGTGCTGAACCGCACCTGATCGATGCTCTTCGACACCGACGTCGGTGTGATGCCGTGCTCCAGATTGTGCGCCGTCTGGATCGTGCGACGTCGCGCCGTCTCCTCCATGCAGCGCTGCATCGAGCCAGTGATCTTGTCCGCGTAGAAGATCGCACGCCCGTTGATGTGTCGCGCCGCGCGGCCGACAGTCTGGATGAGCGAGCGGTCCGAACGCAGGAAGCCCTCCTGGTCGGCATCGAGAATCGCGACGAGCGACACCTCGGGCATGTCGAGGCCTTCTCGCAGCAGGTTGATTCCGACGAGCACGTCGAACTCGCCAAGCCTGAGGCCTCGAACGATTTCCATGCGCTCGATGGCGTCGATGTCCGAGTGCATGTACCGCACACGCACACCGACCTGCTGCAGATAGTCCGTGAGATCCTCCGACATCCGCTTCGTCAGTGTCGTGACGAGCACGCGCTCACCGACCTTCGTGCGCTTGTGGATTTCGCCGAGGAGGTCGTCGACCTGACCGCGCACGGGGCGGATCTCGATCTCTGGATCGATGAGCCCTGTCGGACGAATGATCTGTTCGACGACCACGCCTTCCGACAACCGCAACTCGAGCTCACCCGGTGTTGCCGACACGAAGACGGCGCGCGGCGTGAGCGAGAGGAATTCGTCGAACATGAGCGGCCGGTTGTCGAGTGCACTCGGGAGACGGAAACCGTAGTCCACCAGTGTCAGCTTGCGCGCGCGGTCGCCGTTGAACATGCCGCCGATCTGCGGCAGCGTGACGTGCGACTCGTCGACCACGACGAGGAAGTCCTCGGGGAAGTAGTCGAAGAGGCACGCCGGACGTTCGCCGGCGACACGCCCCGAGAGGTGTCGCGAGTAGTTCTCGATTCCGGCGCAGGTGCCGATCTCCAGCATCATCTCGATGTCGAAGTTCGTGCGGCTCTCGAGTCGCTGCGCCTCGAGCAACCGTCCGTTGTTGCGCATCTCGGTGAGTCGCTCGTTGAGCTCCTCGCGAATGACGCGTACCGCGCGCTCCAGGGTCGGGCGCTGCGTGACGAAATGCTTCGCCGGATAGATGGCGGCGCGATCGAGAGTTGCGATCGTCTCGCCCGTGAGGACGTTGATCTTCGAGATGCGTTCGACTTCGTCGCCCCACAGCTCGACGCGAACGCCCTGCTCCTCGTATGCCGGGAAGATCTCGACGGTATCGCCGCGCACGCGGAAGCTGCCGCGATCGAACGCGACGTCGTTGCGGTTGTACTGGATCTTCACCAGGGAGCGAAGGATGTCGTCGCGGTTGACCTTCTGCCCCTGTGTGAGCGTGACCATCTGCTCTCGGTAGGAAACAGGGTCACCCAATCCATAAATCGCCGATACCGTTGCGACGATGATGACGTCGTTTCGCTCCATGAGCGATGACGTCGCGCGCAGGCGCAGGCGATCGATGTCCTCGTTGATCGACGCGTCCTTCTCGATGTACGTGTCGGTCGTTGGGACGTACGCTTCCGGCTGGTAGTAGTAGTAGTACGAGATGAAGTACTCGACCGCGTTGTTCGGGAAGAAGCTCTTGATCTCGCCGTAGAGCTGCGCGGCAAGGGTCTTGTTGTGGCTGAGGACGAGTGTCGGCTTGCCGTACTGGGCGATGACGTTGGCCATCGTCATCGTCTTGCCCGAGCCGGTGACGCCGAGCAGCGCCTGGAACCGATCCTGGCGCTTGAGGCCCTGCATCAACTCGGCGATTGCCTTCGGCTGGTCGCCGGCAGGCTCGAATGGCGCTTGAAGGACGAAATTGGCGCGGGAAGACATGCGGGAAATCTAACCTTTTCGGGTAATGTTCGGGAGAGCAGAATTCTCGTCCGGGGTGACTGCGTTGTCGTCCCGAGCGAAGTCGAGGGACCTGCTCTTCCGCATCTCGGACTCAGCCAGCACACCGATGATTCGCGGTGTACAACATTGCGAGATGCCGGCCCTTCGCCTTTCACTTGTCAGGACTCGAGTGGGCGAAGGCCGCATCTCGCAACTCTGGAGAGTCGCGATGCCAATCCGCGCAGCGGTGCTGCCGTTCATGTTGGTGCTCTTCCTGGCCACGCCGGCCGCCGCTCAGCGATTCTTCGATCGTGGCCCTGCGCCGGAGCCGCCGACGCACACGACGGCCTACGACGGCCGCTTCATCTTCGCCCGGTTGAAGTACACCACCGCGCCCGGCGGGTTCTACTATCGCGGCCTTCCAGCATGGGCCCACGGTTATCCCCGCGCGGAGAACAACCTCATGCGCATCGTCAGCGAGGTGAGTGACATCAGGACCCATCTCGACGCGAGCAATGTCCTCGCCCTCGACGATCCCGAGCTCATGAAGTACCCCGTCTCGTACATGACCGAGGCGGGCTACTGGACGATGACCGACAAGGAGGCGGCCGGGCTGCGCGCGTACCTCGCCAAGGGCGGCTTCGTCATCTTCGACGACTTTCGCGACAACTTCGGCAACAGGGGCTGGGCGAATTTCGAGGCGCAGATGAAGCGCGTCATCCCGAACGTGCACTTCTTCGACCTGCAACCCACACATCCGATCTTCCACTCGTTCTTCGAGATCAACTCGTTCAGCATCATCCCGCAGAAGTACGATGCGGGGCCGCCGATTCTCCGAGCGGTCTACGAGAACAACGATCCGACGAAGCGGCTGCTGTGCATGATCAACTTCAGCACGGACGTGTCGGACTTCTGGGAGTTTGCCGGCACCGGCATGTCGATCATCGCCCAGGACAACGAGGCGTACAAGCTCGGGGTGAACTACATCGTGTACGGGCTGACACACTGAGGGCGGCGGCTTTGCCGCCCCTAATTGTCCGGCGTAATCCTTTCTCGCCGAGCGACCTCGGTGATGCCTTTCACCTTCCGCGCCGCCTTGATGATCTTCTGCAGGTGCGCAAGGTTCTCCACCTCGACGAGCACCGCACCAGTCGCCTTGCCGTCCGTGCTCTTGAGCTCCATGCCGCGGATGTTCGTCCCCGAATCCGTGACCGCCGCGGCGAGATCCGCGTACAGACCACGCCGATCATTCCCCTCCAACGCCAATCGCACCAGGAACCGCTCCCCCTCGGCCTCCTGCCAATCGATTTCCAGCCGACGCTCCGGCTCGTGCGCAAGGAACAGCAAATTCGGACAGTCGGCGCGATGGATGCTCACGCCGCGGCCGCGCGTCACATAGCCGGTGACGGGATCGCCAGGCACGGGCTGACAACATTGCGCGTAGCGCACCATCAGTCCGTCCACGCCCTGGATCTTCACGCCCTTCGAGCCGCGGACACGATCGACCAACCGCTCGACGAACGTCGGCTTCGGGACCTCGACTTCCTGATGGTCCGGGAAGAGATGGCGAATCGCGAGGCCGACGCTCACGTCGCCCTGCCCGATCGACGCATACAGCTGTGTGGCGTCGCCGAGTGAGAGCGCGTGCGCAGCGGCTTCGAACTTGGCGTCGTCCGGCTTCACTAAACGGCGACGCTTCAGCTCGCGCTCGAGGATGTCCTGGCCGAGCTTGACGGAGGACGTCTGCTCCTCATGCCGCAGCCACTGCCGGATCTTGTGCCGCGCTCGGCCCGTTCGCACATGCGCCAGCCAATCACGACTTGGCCTCGCCGTTGTGGACGTGATGATCTCGACGGTCTCGGAGTTCCGCAGCCCGCGCGACAGCGGCGCGATGCGTCCGTTGACCTTCGCGCCTTGGCAATGCAGTCCGACCTCGGAGTGCACGGCGAACGCGAAGTCGATCGGCGTCGCGCCCTTGGGGAGTTGGTGCACGTCCCCCTTCGGCGAGAACACGAAGATCTCGTCAGCGTAGAGATCGAGCTTCAGGAACTCGAGGAACTCGTCCGGCGTCTTCGCGTCGAGCTGCAGCTCGAGAATCTGCCGGAACCATGCGAGGTGCTTGTCCAGCTCATCGGCATTCTTCGCGTCTTCCTTGTACAGCCAGTGCGCGGCGATGCCGTAGTCCGCCGTGCGGTGCATCGTCTTCGTGCGGATCTGGATCTCGTACAGCTGCCGCC
>JAQBPV010000099.1 GCA_028287345.1 Gemmatimonadota bacterium | reverse complement strand
CGCGGCAGGCGTAACTTGAGTCCGTCGCCCGGCTGTTCCCGTAGGTTGTAGCGCCCTTTGTAGTTAGCTCGCTCCATGTCGCGCCCTACGTCGGCGCTGCATCGAACGCACTGCTTGCACGGCGGCGCTCCGCGGGTCCGGCGGTGGTATCCTTTCTCCCGCGGCCCATCCGCGGTGGAGCATATATCGAATGGACTACATGGCAATCTTTGCCGCGTTGGGCGTGCTCGTCATCGCCTCACCGGCATTTTTCTTTTTGGGCCGGAAGTCAGGCGTCGACGCAGGCAGGAAAGCGGAGATCGAACGACTGACCGCTGCGAAGTCCACTGCCGAGGAAACCGCGAAGCGTATCATCACGGACGCCGAGCGTGAGGTCGAGACGTCTCGTAAGAGCGCTATCATCTCTGGAAAGGAAGAGGTGATGAAGCTGCGCGAGGCCGCGGAGCTGGAGCTCCGCGCTCGACGCATCACGGTGGAGCAGGAAGAGCGGCGCGTGAGTGAGCGCGAGAGTATGCTCGATCGCAAGCTCGAGCTGGTGGAGACACGCGATCGCGAAATCGGAAAGCGCGCGAGTGACTTCGGTCGTCGCGAGAAGCTGGTACAGACGCGCGAGGAGGAGCTCGAGAAGCTCGTCGCGGACGAGCGTCGCCGGTTGGAACAGATGGCGGGAATGTCGGCACAGGATGCGAAGAACGAATTGATCCGGCGTCTCGAGGAAGAGGCGCACGCCGACGCAGCCAACATGCTGCGCGAAATCCGCGAGTCCGCCCGGCGAAACGCCGAGCGGGAAGCAAAGAAGATCGTCGCACTCGCCATTCAGCGTATCGCTGCGGACACGACGGCGGAAACGACCGTGTCCGCGGTGTCGCTGCCGAACGACGAGATGAAGGGCCGCATCATCGGCCGCGAGGGACGAAACATCCGCGCGTTCGAGCTGGCCACCGGAGTGGACGTCATCATCGACGACACGCCGGACACCGTCGTCGTGTCGTGCTTCGATCCGATCCGTCGCGAGGTCGCGCGCCTGGCGCTCGAGAAGCTGGTGTCGGACGGCCGCATTCATCCGGGCCGCATCGAAGAGGTCGTCAACAAGTCGAAGAAGGAAGTCGATGCGGCGATCATCGAGACAGGCGAGCAGGCGGCGTACAACACGGGCGTACATGGCCTGCATCCGGAGCTGATCAAGCTCATCGGCCGCATGAAATGGCGCACGAGCTATGGCCAGAACATCCTGCATCACTCACAGGAGGTCGCGCACCTGGCGGGCATCATGGCCGCCGAGCTGGGACTCGACGTTCCGATGGCCAAGCGTGGCGCGCTGCTGCACGACGTCGGCAAGGTGTTGACGCACGAGCACGAGGGCACGCACGTGCAACTCGGCGTCGAGATGGCGACCAAGTATGGGGAAAACCCAATGGTCGTGAACTGCATCGCGGCGCATCACGACGACGTGCCGCATGAGAGTGAAGTCTCGGTGCTCGTACAGGCCGCCGACGCGATCTCGGGATCGCGTCCGGGCGCGCGTCGCGAGGCATTCGAGACGTACGTGAAGCGGCTGGAGGGTCTCGAGCGGATTGCGTCGAGCTACCGTGGCGTGGAGCGCGTGTTCGCGATTCAGGCCGGACGTGAAATTCGCGTCATCGTCGTACCAGACGATGTGGACGACCTGCGCATGACGACGCTCTCCGAGGAGATCGCGCGTCGCATCGAGGCCGAGCTTCAGTATCCAGGGCAGATCAAGGTGGTGTTGATCCGCGAGACGCGGGCGGTGGATTTTGCACGCTGACACGGTTGTCGGGCGGGCGACTTCTACGCCGTCGAGCGCCGAAAAGGCGGTTGCTCCCGCGAGCGCTGGTGCGAGCCTGATAGACGGTACGGCGCTCGCGAAGATCATTCGCGGCGAGCTTGCGGAAGAGGTGAGGGAGCTGCATGCGCGCGGTGTCACGCCCGGACTCACCGTGGTCCTCGTCGGCGAGGATCCTGCGAGCGCCGTCTACGTCGGTGCAAAGGAGAAGGCGTCGCGCGAAGCGGGAATGACCGGCGAGACCATCCGCCTTCCTGCCGACACGTCGCAGGCGCAGCTGCTCGCGCTGGTGGAACAGCTCAATGCGGACGGCTCGGTGCACGGTATTCTCGTACAGATGCCGCTGCCGAAGCAAATCGATCCAGATACCGTCATCCTGCACATCGATCCGAAGAAGGATGTCGACGGCTTTCATCCGGTGAATGTCGGCAAGCTGTTGATCGGTCAGGCCGATGGCTTCGCACCATGCACGCCGGCTGGCGTGCAGCGCATGCTCGTGCACTACGGTGTCGAGACGCGCGGGGCGGACTGTGTCATCGTGGGACGCAGCACCATCGTCGGCAAGCCGATGGCGGCGCTCATGGTGCAGGGCGGTGCAGGGGCCGACGCCACCGTGACCATCTGTCACAGCCGCACGCGTGATCTCGCCGCACACACGCGCCGCGCCGACATCCTCATCGTCGCCGCGGGACGTCCGCGCATGATCACGGCCGACATGGTGAAGCGTGGCGCCGTCGTGATCGACGTCGGGATGAATCGCATCGCCGACGCTTCGACGAAGAGCGGCACGCGGCTGGTCGGCGACGTGGACTTCGAGGGCGTGCGACAGGTCGCATCGCTCATCACGCCCGTGCCGGGCGGCGTGGGTCCGATGACCATCGCGATGCTGCTGCGCAACACGGTGCGCGCGGCGCGTCGTACGCTGGGAGCGTGATGCGTCGCGGGTCGTCGTCACGGAGCGTCTCGCTCGGCGACACGCCGTCGTTGTTCGATGACGCAGTGCGCGACGACCCATCGTTGCTCAATGACGTCGGCGAGATTTTTCCCGGCGCGAGTCCGCGATCGGCGATCAGCGTCTCCACGTTGACGCAGACGGCGAAGGACATCGTCGAAGGCGCGTTTCTTCCGCTCTGGGTGCGCGGTGAGGTCAGCGACTTCAAGTCGCATCGCAATGGACACTGGTACTTCTCGCTGCGCGATCGCAGCGCGCAACTCAAGTGTGTCGTGTGGTCGCGCGACCAGATGGGCATTCCCGCTCCGCCCGACGACGGCATGCAGGTGACCGCGCTCGGACAGCTCGGCGTCTATGCATCGCGCGGCGAGATGCAGTTCACCATTCGGCGCATGGAAGCCGATGGCGAAGGGCTATGGCGCAAGAAACTCGAGGCGACTCGCCTGCGTTTGGAGGCTGATGGTCTCCTCGCCCCCAGCCGCAAGCGGCCGTTGCCGCGTCATCCGCGACGCATCGCCTTCGTCACGAGCTCGAGTGGCGCAGCACTGCGCGACGTCATTGCCGTACTGCATCGGCGCGCTCCGGGTATCGAGCTCGTCGTCGTGCACGCGGCGGTGCAGGGTGAAAGCGCGCCCAATGAGCTGTGCGCCGCACTCGATCGAGTCGCGCGGTGGGGACAGGCCGAGTTGGTGATCATTGGGCGAGGTGGTGGTTCGCGCGAAGATCTGTGGGCGTTCAACGACGAGCGTGTCGCGCGTGCGGTGGCCGCGTGTCCGGTACCGACGATCTCCGCGGTCGGTCACGAGGTGGACATGTCGCTCTGCGATCTCGTCGCGGATCTACGCGCTGCTACGCCATCGGCTGCAGCCGAAGCGGCCGCGACATCGCATGAGGCGATCATGTTGTCGATGAAGTCGCTGCGTCGACGGCTGGTGCAGGCAGCGAATCATCGTCTGTACGAGCCGAAGGTGCGCGCCGCGTCGGCGGCGCACAGCATCGCCGCGGCGACCACGCAGCACCTGCAGTCGAGGAGCAGTCGGCTGGCGGCGCTCTCGGGGCGGCTGCATGCGCTCAGTCCACTCGCGACGCTCGAGCGCGGCTACGCCATCGCACGCGATGTCGACGGCCGCACGCTCGCGTCGGTGAACGACTTCAAGGCGAAGCAGAAATTCACGCTGCGGCTGCGCGACGGAGAGGTCGGTGCTGTCGCCGGCGCGAAGCGCGCGATTGCGGACAACGAACAATGACACTCGAGCAGAAGCTGGAACGGCTCGAGGCGATCGTCGCGGAGCTGGAAAACGAGGAGATCGATCTCGCAGCCGCGCTCGCGCTGTTCGAGGAAGGCGTGATCAACCTGCGCGAGGCTGCGGGCGCTCTCGCAGAAGCCGAGACGCGCGTGAAGAAGCTCACGGAGCTTGCCGGTGGAGCGTTCGTCATCGAGGATTTCGAGGACGATGGCTGACGTCGCCGTACGGGACGAACTCGAGGTGCTGGCCCAGCAGCGTGAGGCGATCGGTCGCGCGCTGGCCGAGCTCTGCGCGCGAAACCTGGGCGACGACCATAGCCCGGTTGGCGAGGCCATTCGCTACAGCCTCCTCGGCGAAGGCAAGCGCATGCGCGGCAACCTGTTTCTCAGCGCGTACGAGGCCGCCGGCGGCACTGGCGACGCGTCCGCACTCGCCGCGGCGATCGAGGTGGTGCACGCGTATTCGCTCGTCCACGACGACCTTCCATGCATGGACGACGATGACGTCCGTCGCGGCCGGCCCACGGTTCATCGCGTGTACGGCGTGGCTGCGGCGACCGCCGCCGGACTGGCCATGGTACCGCTGGCCGCGCGCAGCGCCGCCGAATCGGCCCGCGCGCTCGGCCTCGACGAGCAAACCACCGGCGAGATCGTCGGGCACCTGATGCGCGCATCCGGCGCCGGGGGCATGATCGGCGGACAGCTGTTGGACCTGGAAGGTGAAGGGCGCCCGCTGGAGTTGGCGGAGCTCGAGCGAATCCACCGCGCCAAGACGGGGGCCCTCATCAGCGTCGCCGCGGCGTTGGGTGGTCGCGCTGCCTCGACGAGCCCCGAGCGGCTCGATGCCCTCACCCGCTATGGTGCGGCCATCGGACTGGCCTTCCAGATCGCCGACGACGTCCTCGACGTGACGGCGACCACCGATCAACTTGGAAAGACGGCCGGACGGGATCTCGCCCTGCACAAGAGCACGTACCCGGCCCTGCTCGGCGTTGATGGAGCGAAAAGCCGTGCTGCTGCATTGATCGACGAAGGGTGTCGGGCGCTGGAGTTGGTGGGGCTGCTGACCCCCGCTCTCGCGCAGATTGCCCGGTTTTCCGTCGAGCGCACCTCTTAGATTCAATAGCTGCCATGTCAATTCTCGATCGCATACAATCGCCGCTGGATCTGCGCCCACTCACGCGCGACGAGCTCCGCACGCTCGCCGCGGACATCCGCGCGCGCATGGTGGACGTCTGTTCGCGCACCGGCGGTCACATCGGGGCGGGATTGGGTGTGGTGGAGCTCACGATCGCGCTGCACTATGCCTTCAGGACGCCACGCGACCAGCTGGTTTGGGACGTGGGTCATCAGGGCTACCCGCACAAGCTGCTCACGGGTCGCAACACC
>JAQBPV010000043.1 GCA_028287345.1 Gemmatimonadota bacterium | reverse complement strand
CGCGCAGGTGCGAGTCATCGTCGAACGCCATCTCGCGGAGATCACTTCCGCCGAGAATGCGCCTGGCCCGCAGCTGCCGGTGATGCCGCGCGTGAGCGGGATAGCGGCGCCGCTGGACGACGAGGTTCCCCGCGCGACGGTCGGCTCCGCGGAGCGCGAATGACGTCGTCGGTGAAAAGCAGGTCCTTCGACTTCGCCCGGGACGACAGCAAAGGCGAGGCGGCGGCATACGCGCCATCTGCGGTTGCGCATACGCTCGAGGCCATCGAGGCCGCGGCGGATGTGGTGCGCGCGCTGTTCCGCGCAACGCCCGACGTCGCGATCGTGCTCGGCACTGGCTTGGGTGGTCTCGCGAAGGAGATCGACGTGCGGGTTTCGATCTCGTACGCGGACATTCCGGGCTTTCCGCTCTCGACGGTCGAGAGCCATGCGGGACGGCTGCTGTGCGGTACACTCGCAGGCAAGACGGTCGTCGCCATGCAGGGGCGCTTTCACCGCTACGAAGGCTACACGCTCCAGCAGGCCACCTTTCCGGTGCGCGTGCTCAAGGCGCTTGGCGCCTCCACGCTGATCGTCTCGAACGCCTGCGGCGGCATGAATCCCCTATGGGCGCCCGGCGACCTGATGTTGATCGCCGACCATATCAACTTTCTGGGCGACAATCCGCTGATCGGCGCGAACGACGACCGGCTTGGCGCGCGCTTTCCCGACATGTCGGCGCCGTATGATGCCGAGCTGCGACAGCTCGCGCGCAAGGTGGCGACGGAGGGGAAGATCACGCTGCGCGAGGGCGTGTACGTCGCCGTGCAGGGTCCGAACCTCGAGACGCGCGCCGAATACCGGATGCTGCGTGCACTCGGCGCGGACGTAGTGGGAATGAGCACGGTGCCCGAGGTGATCGTGGCCATACACGGCGGCATGCGCGTGCTTGGCCTGTCAATCATCACCGACCAATGCCTTCCCGATGCGTTGGAGCCGGCAGAGTTGTCGACGATCATCGCGAACGCCGAGCGCGCCGAGCCGCAGTTGACGGCACTCATTCGCGGCGTGCTGGAGCGGCTGTGAGCGTATCCGACATGACACAGCCGCGCTTTGCATTGGTACCGGCCGACCAGCCGGCCACCGAGCTCGAGGAAGCACTGCTCGCGCGTTGGCGCGAAGAGGGGCTGTTCGAGCGCACACTCGAGGCGCGCGAAGGCGCGCCGACGTTCGTGTTCTACGAGGGCCCGCCCACGGCCAACGGCCAGCCGGGCATCCATCACGTCTTCGCGCGAACGATCAAGGATCTGTTCTGCCGCCATCGCGCGATGAAAGGATTTCGCGTGGAGCGTAAGGCGGGCTGGGACACACACGGTCTGCCCGTGGAGATCGAAGTCGAGAAGCGACTCGGGCTCGCGGGCAAGCCGGACATCGAGAAACTCGGCGTTGCGGAGTTCAACCGGCTGTGCCGCGAAAGCGTGTTCACGTATCGCAGCGAGTGGGAGCGACTGAGCGAGCGGATCGGGTACTGGCTGGACTACGAGCATCCGTACGTCACGTACACGAACGACTACATCGAGAGTGTGTGGTGGTCGCTCGCGGCGCTGCACAAAAAGGGACTGCTCTATCGCGGCCACAAGATCCTCCCGTACTGCGCGCGCTGCGGCACGGCGCTGTCGAGCCACGAGGTAGCGCAGGGCTATCAAGACGACGAGGATCCGAGCGTCTACATCGCGCTGGATCTGGGGAGTGTCGGCGGCGAAGTCGTGGACGATGCGCCGGACATGCCTGGACGCACCGCGCGACGCATTCTCGTGTGGACCACGACGCCGTGGACGCTCGTGTCGAATGCGGCATTGGCGGTGCATCCAGACCTGATGTACGTCGAGCTGCAGAAGACGGACAGCAAGGACACGCGAACGATCATCATGGCGGAAGAGCGCGCGAAGGCCGTGCTGGGGGACGACTACATCCTCAGGTGGACGTGGGTGCGCACCATGAAAGGTGCGGATCTCGTCGGCGCGCGCTATCGCCGCCCGATCGACTGGCTGCCGTATCCCGAGGGCACGAACCACGAGATCATCGTGGGCGAAAGCTTCGTGAGTGCGGACGACGGCTCCGGTGTCGTGCACATGTCGCCGGCATTTGGCGCGGACGACTATGCGGCGGGCCGCCGTCACAACCTGGCATTTCTGCAGCCGGTAGATGGTCGCGGTGAGTTTCCAGCGGACCTTCCGCTCGTCGGTGGCAAGTTCGTCAAGGATGCCGACGCACAGTTGATCGAAGAGCTCAAGCGACGCGGCGTGCTCTGGAAGGCGTCGACGCTCACGCACTCGTATCCACACTGCTGGCGCTGCCAGACGCCGCTGCTGTACTACGCGCGCAACTCGTGGTTCATCCAGACGTCGTCGTACAAGAGCGAGATGCTCGATCGCAACGCGAACGTGAACTGGAACCCGGCGGAAGTCGGGACGGGACGGTTCGGTGAGTGGCTCGAGAACAACATCGATTGGGCGGTGTCGCGCGACCGCTATTGGGGTACGCCGCTGCCGGTGTGGGTGTGCGACAAGAGCACGGATCACCTCGACGTGATCGGCAGCTACGCCGATCTCGCCGCGCGCTCCGGCACGTCGCTCGGCGACGACTTCGATCCGCACAAGCCGTTCATCGACGCGTATTCGTGGCCATGCACCGTTGCCGGCTGCGGTGGGCACATGAGCCGCACGCCGGAAGTGATCGACGCGTGGTACGACTCGGGGTCCATGCCCTTCGCGCAGTGGCACTATCCGTTCGAGAATCGCGAGACGGTTGCGCAGCAATACCCGGCCGACTTCATCGCCGAAGGACAGGACCAGACGCGCGGATGGTTCTACTCGCTGCTGGCGATCGCCAGCGGGCTGGGTGACGAGCTGCCGAACAACGAGGCGGGGAAGGCGGCACCGTACCGCGCCGTGATGGTGAACGGCATCGTGCTCGATGCCGAAGGGAAGAAAATGTCGAAGAGCCGCGGCAATGCCGTGGAGCCCTTCGGCGTGATCGAGCGCCATGGCGTCGACGCTGTGCGGCTGTTCCTCGTGAGCAGCAGCAAGGTGTGGGAAGAGCGACGCTTCGACGAGAACGTCATCCGCCAGAGCGCGGGCCGCTTTCTTCGCACGCTCAAGAACATCTACAGCGGCATGTTCGCGACGTACGCGAACTTCGGCTGGTCGCGGAGCGATGCGGATCCGGCGGTGGAGGATCGGCCGGTGATGGACCGGTGGATCCTGTCGCGCCTCGCGACGGTGGAGCAGCGCGCCGACAAGTTCATGACGGAGTACGATCCGTTCGCCGCGTCGCGCGTCGTGCTGGAATTCGTCGATGACGATCTGGCGAACTGGTACGTACGCCAGTCGCGGGCGCGGTTCTGGGCGCCGAACAACGAGTTCACGGACGACACCAACGCGGCGTTCGCCACGCTGCACGAAGTGCTGGTCGTCGTGTGCCGGTTGCTCGCGCCGTTCGCGCCGTACGTTACCGATCAATTGCATCGCGAGCTCGTGGGCAGCTCGGTGCACCTCGCGTCCTACGTGCGGCCCGATGCCCCGACGACCGATGCTCGCCTCGAGCGCCTGATGTCGAGCGTCCGCACGCTCGCGACACTCGGCCGCGCGGCGCGCGAGCAGGCGAAGATCAATGTGCGTCAACCGTTGTCGCGCATGGTGTGCGTCGCGCCACAGGTGAAGGACGACGAGCTGCGTACGCTGCTGCCAGTGCTGGCCACGGAACTGAACATCAAGACCATCGAGATTGCCACGAGCGGAGACGCGCTGGTGACGCTCGAGGCGAAGCCGAACTTTCGCGCGTTGGGAAAGAAGTTCGGGAAAAAGACGCCATTGGCGGCCGAAGCGGTGTCGAAGTTCACTAGCGCGCATCTGCGAGAATTTCTCAATGGAGCGGAGCTGCTCGTCACCGTGGACGGCGAGACCCACGGTTTGGACACGGATGATCTCACAATTGTGCGGCGCGCATCCGGAGATCTCATCGTGGAGGAGGAGCACGGCTTCTTCGCCGCGATCGATCCCGCGATCACGCCCGATCTCAAGCGGGAGGGCCTGGCACGTGAGGTCATCAGCAGGGTACAGCGTATGCGAAAGGACGCCGGTCTCGCGGTGAGTGACCGGATCAAGCTCTGGATTGGCGGAGATGCGCTAGTCTTAGAGGCCGCTGCGGAGCATCGCGACTGGATCGCCGACGAGGTGTTGGCCACGGAGGTGGCGGTCGGCGAAGGACTGAAGGAACCCGTGCAAATGCTGGCGAGGCAGCCCGTGGATCTCGACGGGATACACGCAGACCTTGCCCTAACCAAGGACGAGTAGGACATGGCCACGTCAGAGAGCGCGACCACAAAGGCGGTGAAGCCGAAGGCGATGCCCAAGAAGCAGCTGCAGCACTTCGAGAAGCGGCTGCTCGAAGAGCGCAAGCGCGTGCTCAAGGAGCTCGGCCACTACGACGAGGCGTTCGGCGCTACGTCGCAGGAATCCGACGGCGATCTCAGCAGCTATTCATTCCACATGGCGGATCAGGGCACGGACGCCATGGAGCGGGAGAAGGCGTTCCTCTTCGCGAGTCAGGAAGGCCGTTTCCTCTGGCACATCGACGAAGCACTGCGGCGGCTGTACCGCTCGCCCGAGACATTCGGGAAGTGCCACAACTGTGGCAAGGAGATCGCGTACGAGCGTCTCGATGCCCTTCCGCATGCCCGCTTCTGCATCGAGTGCAAGCAGCGCGAGGAAGATGCAAAGTCGAAGTAAGAGCGCGCTGTTCTGGCCGGTGCTCGCCTTCGTCACCGCGATCGACGTGGTGACGAAGGGGTTTGCCGAGCGAACGCTGGCGCCACAGCGAATTCCGCATGAGGTCTTTGGAGACTTCGTGCGTTTCACGCTCGTGTACAACCCCGGCGCTGCCTTCGGGCTGCACCTCGGGGCGCAGTCACGGTGGATCTTCACCGTGCTGACGATCGTGGCGCTCGTGATTCTGGGGCGGCTCTATCTGGCGACGCGCCGCGGCGACACGCCACGCACGCTATCGCTCGCACTCGTGTGCGCTGGCGCGCTCGGCAACCTTCTCGACCGGCTGCGCTCCGACCTTGGCGTCGTGGATTTTCTCGACGTCGGGTTCGGTGACGCGCGCTGGCCGACCTTCAACGTCGCGGACATGGCCGTGAGCGTCGGCGCCGTGCTGCTCGCGTGGGTGCTGTGGCAGGAAGATCGTGTCGCTGCAATGCAGGAGAACGAGAACCGGCCACTGACGCCGACGACGCCGACCACCGCAGTGGAGCAAGGAGACCTCGTCTGACGACCTCCCTCGCTCCGGCCCGGCCGAGCGCTCGACTCTTCTGGACGACGGCCGGTGCCGTCGTGCTCGCAGACCTCGTCACCAAGCTGCTGGCTGAGCGATACCTCACGCCGAGGTACACGCCGCATCCCATCATCGGTGAGTGGGTTCGGTTCACGCTGGCGTACAACCCCGGCGCGGCATTCAGCATGTCGCTTGGGGAGTATTCGCGGTACATCTTCGGCGCGTTCGCCGTCGTCGCGCTCGTCGTGTTGTGGCGGCTGTACAAGATGACCGGCACAGGTGCGCGGGCAGGGGACCGCACGCGCATTCTCGCGCTGGCGCTCGCGTGGGGCGGCGCGGCGGGCAACCTGATCGACCGCTTTCGCTCATCGCATGGCGTCGTGGACTTCATCGACATCGGCTATGGCAGCGTGCGGTTCTGGACGTTCAACCTTGCCGATTCCGCCGTCACGGTGGGCGCGCTCATTCTCGCGTGGTCGCTGTCGCGCGAGGATCACGATCAGCGCGCCCAGCATGCCGCAGCGGCGGCACGAGTGGAGCCCGTCACTGAGGCGCCGGCTCCCGTCCTCGAGCGTAGCGAAGGACCAGACGCGTGAGTGACGCCGGCGCCGGAACCAGCGGCGCGCGGCACGAGCTCGTCGCTCCGGCCGACGCCCCGCGTCTGGACCTGTTCATTGCGGCATCGCTCGACCTGTCGCGCACCCAGTCCGCCACACTCATCGCGAACGGACAGGTCTCCGTTGGCGGTCGCGCCGAGCGCGCGAGCTACCGGCCGTCGGAGGGAGAGCGAGTGGTGGTGGAGATCGTACCACCCTCAGCGCGGCCGGTGATTGCGGAGGACATTCCGCTCACGGTGGCCTACGAGGACGACGAGGTGCTCGTCGTCGACAAGCCAGCAGGAATGGTCGTCCACCCGGCGCCCGGCAATTGGAGCGGCACCCTGGTGAACGCTCTCAAGGGACGCGGCGGTGCGCTCTCGGATCTGGGCGGAGAAGACCGCGAGGGGATCGTCCACCGGCTCGACAAGGAGACGTCTGGGCTGCTGCTCGTCGCCAAGACGGACCGCGCGCACCGGCTTCTTGGCGCCGCGATGGCTCGGCG
>JAQBPV010000543.1 GCA_028287345.1 Gemmatimonadota bacterium | reverse complement strand
GCGCGTCGGCTCAGCCACGTTGATCGTGCTGCCAGTCACGCAGCGCACGGTGACTCGGCGCCACTTCAAGTAAACGTCGACGGTTCCGACGACGAGTTCACCGTTTGCGCCCCGACGTCATCCAGTTCGCCGTGTCCGCGAGCGCGTTGCGGCTGGCCTCGAGCGAATACGACGGTGCGATCATCGCCGAGATGCCGCGCTTCACCAGCCACGCGCCGACGCCGATCTCCAGCAGGCCCGTCACCAGCGCGCCTATCCACATGTGGCCATTGGCGGCACGCCCGATCAATGTGGCCACGAAGAGCGTGACGGCGACGAACATCACGACGCCCACGCCGAACGCGAGTGCCATCCACAGCACACCACGCGCGGCGCGATGCAGGCTGTCGGTGGCGTCGATCTTCGCGAGACGCACTTCGTCGGCGACGAGGCGCTTCGAGTCCTGCGTGAGACGACGAATGAGATCGGGGATTCCGAGATCGGGATCGCCTCTCACCGGTGCCGCTGCCATGTGCTCCTCCTTCGGTGCAAACACAGCGGGAGGCAAGGACTATTCCCGGGCGATGTCAGTCGGAAAGCGGCTCCACGAACACCTGGTCGGCAAGCGCGACGCCAATGGCGCGCGTCGCACCGCCGGCCGCATCGTCGACCCACAGCGTGATCGGTCCATCGAACGGCGCCTTGTCGAGAACGCGAACCAGCGCACCAGGACGGATGCCGAGCTCGGCGAGATAGCGCAGACGTTCGGCGTCTTCGTCCTGCATGCGGCGCACGCGCACGCGGTCGCCCTGCCCCATCTCTGCCAGGCTGCGCAGCGTGCTCTCCTCCACTCGGCCGTCGCGCGTGGGAATCGGCGCGCCGTGCGGGTCCTGCACCGGGTCGCCGAGCGCCGCCGCCATCCGCTCGATCAACTCTTCGGATGCCGCGTGCTCGAGTCGTTCGGCCTCATCGTGGACGCGATCCCACGGGTAGCCGAGCACTTCGGTGAGATAGCATTCGAGAATACGGTGGCGACGGAGTGTGCGCAGCGCGGCGTGACGTCCGTCGCTAGTAAGTCGAACGCCGCGGTAGGGCTCGTGTGTGATGAGCCCCTGATCGGCGAGGCGACGGACCATGCCGCTCACCGACGCCGCAGACACGCGCAGCTGGAGCGCGATGTCGTTGGTCGTTGCCGGCTCGCCGACGCGCTCGAGGTCGTAGATCGCCTTGAGGTAGTCTTCGACCGGGCCGGAGAGAGTTGCGAGTGGGCCGCTCATCACACCTGACGGAGACGTCGCGGCACGCCGCGCACCATGAGCACCGGCACCGTGACGCGATGCCGCACTTCGTTGGCGACGCTGCCGCGAATGATGTCCTGCACACCCTTGTGGCCGTGCGTGCTCATGGCCACGAGGTCACACTTCTCGCGAATCACGGCAGCGGCGATCTCGGTCGCGGGGTCGCCGCCCGCGAGAATGCACTCGACGCTGAGTCCCGATTCCTCGAGCACGTCGGCCTGCGCCTCGATGTACTCACGATCGTCCTTCATCTCGGCGCTCTCGCTCAACACGAGTTGATGCTGGTTGCGCGCCGCCCAGCCATCGGCGACATGAATGAACACGACGGACGCCTTCGAGTGGAGCGCGAGCTCCCGCACGTGCGTGATGATGGCGTCGTCGTATTCGGAGTGCTCGAGCGGAACGAGAATTCGCGTGTACATGGCGGTGGGTAGCCCGAAATCAGGTAGGGCAGCAGCGGCAACTCGCCTAGGCGAGCCAACCGCGCACGGTCTGGAAGAGCAGCCATACGTTGAGCGTTGCGATCACGGTCGCCACCAGATAGGCGAGAACCTTGAGCCACGTCGGGTTCACGAACTCCCCCATCTTCATCTTGTTCGACGTGAACATTACCAGAGGGAATACGGCAAACGATAGCTGCAGGCTGAGAATCACCTGGCTGAGGATGAGCAGCTTGGCCGTACCCGACTCGCCACCCATGATCGCCACGATCACCGCGGGCACGATGGCGATGAGCCGCGTGATCAACCGACGCAGCCAGGGGCGCAGCCGGATGTTGAGGAAGCCTTCCATGACGATCTGGCCGGCGAGCGTGCCGGTCAGCGTCGAATTCTGTCCGGATGCCAGCAGGGCGAGGGCGAACACGGTGCTGGCACCGGCGCCGAGCAATGGTGTCAGCAGCTTGAACGCGTCCTGAATTTCCGCGACGGCAGAGTTGCCGGTGGTGTGAAAGCTGGCCGCGGCGACGATGAGGATCGCCGCGTTGATGAAGAGCGCGAAGGAGAGCGCGATGGTCGAGTCGACGAACGCATAGCGCACCGCCTCGCGACGTCCCTCGACGTTCTGCTCGTAGCGGCGCGTCTGCACGATGGACGAATGCAGGTAGAGATTGTGCGGCATCACCGTCGCGCCGAGGATGCCGATCGCGATGTAGAGCTTGTCGCTGTCGGAGATGATGTCGAGCGTGGGGATGAAGCCCTTGGCGACACCGGCCAGGTCGGGGCGCGCGAGAACCAGTTCGAAGGCGAAGCAGACGCCGACCGTCGCCACGAGCGTGATGACGAGCGCTTCGAGGACGCGGACGCCCTTGTTCTGCAGGTAGAGGAGCAGCAGGACGTCGAGGGCCGTGATGGCGACGCCGATCGGCAGCGCGATGCCGAAGAGCAGGTTGAGCGCGATGGCGGAGCCAATCACCTCCGCGAGGTCGCACGCGGCGATGGCGATTTCGCAGAGAAACCAGAGTGCCCAGACGACCGGAGTGCTGTAGTGATCGCGGCAGGCTTGGGCGAGGTCGCGACCGGTGACGACTCCGAGTTTGGAGGCGAGCCCTTGAAGGAGGACCGCCATCAGGTTCGAAATGAGGATGACGCTCAGCAGCGTATATCCGAACCTCGAACCACCGGCGAGGTCGGTGGCCCAGTTGCCGGGATCCATGTATCCGACGGCGACGAGATATCCTGGGCCGGCGAAGGCGAGCATCTTCCGCCACGTGGAGCGTCCGCCGATGGGGACACTGCGGTAGACCTCGGCAAGGCTCGGCGCGACTCGCGCTCGGCGCCAGCCGGTGTCTGGAGGCAACGGCTCCGGCTCCTGGACTCTCACAGATCGTTTAGCTGTCATGGCTTACCGAGTATACGTCTCAGGACATCTATTATTTAGGATGGCCTAAACATATTCTGAGCCGACCATAACGCAAGAGCCGTGTTTCGCTATCGGCCGGCGAGCTTTTCGATAAGGGGTATGGCATCGAGGATCGTTCGGCGCTCGTCTGCGGTCATGCGGGCAACGTCGGCGGAGAGGGCTGCGACGCGACGCCGCCGTCCGGCATGCAGGAGCGCATGAGCCGCAGGAGTGGCTTCGACGCGAACCACCCGGCCATCGGTCGCGTCGGGAACGCGCTTCAGCAGGTTGTCTGCTTCGAGCTGCACCACGAGACGAGACATCGTCGGCACGCGGACCTGTTCGGCCGCGGCGAGGGCGCCGATGGTCTGCGGGCCGCCGAACACGAGGACGGAGAGGGCCGACAGGCGCGGTGCGCTCAAGCCGGAGGCATCGTCCTCGCGACGGAGTCGCCTGAGGAGGTGGATGGCGGCGGAGTGGAGCCGGTCGGCCACGGCGTCGGCCGAGCCGGCGCGCGGCGCGCGGGAGGAGACTTGACGAGGTGCCATAGGCATATATGTTAGTTAGCAAAGCTAACTATCCGCAACCCTCTTCCCCGTGGAGCGCACGATGACGACGACGAGCACTGGTTCCGGGATCACTGGCCTGCGCCAGGTGGCGCTCACCGTGTCGGACGTCGCGCGGTCAATCGAATTCTATCGCGACGCCGTGGGGCTGACGTTTCTCTTCTCGGCCGGGCCGAACCTCGCCTTCCTCGACATCGGTGGCGTGCGGTTGATGCTGGGCGCGCCGGAGCCGGGCTTCTCGCCTGGTGCCAGTTCGATGCTGTACTTCAAGGTGGCGGACATCGATGCGGCGTATGCAGAGATGGCCGCGCGGGGAGTCGCGTTCGTGGACAAACCGCACTTCATAGCGCCGATGCCCGATCACGACTTGTGGCTCTGTGCCTTTCGTGATCCAGATGGGAATCCGATGGGGTTGATGTGTGAGAAGCCGAAGGCGTGATGAGGCACAAGGAATTCCTCTCGGCGCACAGATGATACAACTGCACAACTGCTTGACACGGATGAACCGCCACGGATGCGGGCGGATTTTCGCGGATAGTACAGAACAGAAAAGTCGTTCCCGTCTCTCCGTGAAGATCCGGTAGTCATCCGCGTCGGTTATCCGTGTCAGGCAGTTGGTCGTTCTGCTTCTCTAGTGCCGATCCGCCAACTCATCGCGAGACTCACCAATCGGCGGCGTGCCCAGATAGGTGAGAAACTGCCGCAGCACACGCTCGGTGAGGCCCCACACCGTATGCTCGCCGTGCTGGAAGGTGCTCACGTTCCGCGAACCGCCGCGAACGTGCACCAACCCCATCCCCCACGCCGCCTCTTCGCGCAGCGCGGAGATCGGAACCCAGAACGCACTCGCCACTTCGTGTGAGGGCACGATCGTGACGTCGTTGCGCACGAGCGCCACGAATGGACGAATGATGATCGGCGCCAAGAGCGGCGACCGCGGACTGAGGTCGTCCAGGTGACCGAGCAAGCGTCCGTCTCGCGTGATGTCGATGGCCGTCTCCTCCCACGTCTCGCGGACGGCGGTAACGGAGAGGTCGCTGTCGCCCGGCTCCATGCGTCCTCCGGGAAACGCGATGTGGCCGCTCCACGGATCACCCTCGAACTCCGCGCGCTTGATCATCAGGACCTCCGGCTCACCATCCTGCTGTGCGCGCAGGATGAGCAGGATGGCAGCAAGGCGCGTCGGCGATTCCGGCGTAATCTTGCGGCCGGGATGCTCGGCCAACGTGCGCACGAAGCGGGCGATGAGTGGGTGCGCGGCGAGTGCGTCGAGCTCCGACTGCGGCATGGGTCAGTCGATCTCGCCCCCGGCTTCGGCCCAGCCGCGGAATCCGCCCGCGAGGGAGCAGACGTTCGTATAGCCCATGTCCTGCATCGTGTCGGCGGCGAAGGCAGAACGATTGCCGCTCGCGCAGTAGATGACGACCTCCGCGTCGCGCGGGACGACCGCCTCGATCTTCGTCTCGAGATTGCCGCGCGAGATGTGAACCGCGTTGGGAATTTTGCCGAGGTTGACCTCCTGTTGATCGCGGACGTCGAGGAAGATGACGCCGCCGCGCTCATGCAGCGCGAGTGCTTCGGCCGTGTCGATCTGCCGAATGCGCGCCTTCGATTCGTTGATCAGGTCGGTGCCACTCTTCATCTGGTGCTCCGGTTCTCGTGCATGGTCTCAGGACAGTGTGACGTGCAGCGTGCAGTTGTCGGCGTCCAACTCGGCCATCGCGCCGATGGGGATGGTCCACTGATCGTCGATGTGGCCGACAGGCGCGCCGGAGATCGCCGGCACTCCCGCGAGATCCGCTGCTTCGCGGAGTATGTCGGATAGCTCGCAAGAGTTCTCATCGGCAGGGTCGGTGCCGTCGGTGAAGCGGCCGTAGATGATGCCTGCCAACCTCGAGAATGCGCCGCTCAGCACCAGCTGACGCAGCATGCGATCGATGCGATACGTGGCCTCGCCGATGTCCTCGAGTACGAGGATGCCGCCTGTGTAGTCCGGCGCGAAGGGCGTTCCGCACAGAGCGGCCAGTAACGCGAGATTGCCGCCGACCAGCCGTCCCTCGGCGCGACCGCCGCGCAGCGTCTCGGCGCCGAACGCCGTGCCGCATGGATCTCGGTGTTGCACGACGGCGCGATCGAGCGAGTCGCGCGAGAATTTCGAGAGGTGCGAGCGCGCGGTGGGACCATGGAAGGTGATGACGTCGGCAGGCCCGCTGAACGCCGTGTGCAGGGCTGTGATGTCCGAGTATCCGATCAGTGCGCGCGGACGGCTGCGCATTGCGTCGACGTCAATCTTGTCGAGCAAGCGCATGGCGCCATAGCCGCCGCGCAGGCACCAGATGCCGTCGATGCGCGTGTCGCGCAAAGCGGTGTTGAAGTCCTGCAGTCGCTCCGCGTCACTGCCGGCGAGATAGCCGCGCTTTGCCAGGGCGTGCGCACCAACGATCGGCTCCCAGCCAAAGGTGCGAGCCTGGGCCACCGCGACGTCGAGCTCGTCAGAGGAACGCAGCGGACCCGCGGGCGACACGAGTGCGACGCGCGCGCCAGGCAGAAGTGGTGGAGGTAGCCGCATCGCGGCAACGTAGAGAGCGCCTCGGCAGCGTGCAATGGCAGCGCAGCAGCGCCCTCATGCATGTGCGCGTTCACGGCGACGAATGGCACCCGTTATGCCGCTCACCGGTGCGCGCCGAATTCGCACGTAGAAGGACTACGAGTCGCATTTCGTCGCGCGCACAGCAATGGAGGCCAGGATATGGGAGAGCGGGATAACGGTTCCACATCGGCTTCAGGGAAGGGCGACAAGCAGAGCTCGAGAGTCACCTCCAACCCCGATCTCGGCGGCTCGGCGCAGGGCGACGGCGCCTCGGGCTCGGGAAAGAGCGCGTCGAGTCCAGACCAGTCGTCGACGTCGAATCGCGGCGAGAAAAGCTCGGGCGGCTCGACGTCGTCACGTGATGGCAACACGGAACGCGGCGGATCAGGCTAGCGACCGTCATCTCGTGGCGCGCAGGCGCCTCTCTTTCGGGAGAGGCGCCTTTGTTTTCCTGGGCGGAGTCCATCGCGCGATGATGATGCGGCGGAGCATCTTTGAGGCGTGACTGTCCTGCTCGCCGCGCTGCTCGCGCTTCCGTGGATCATCGTGCCCATCGCGTCGGTGATCCGCGCGCGTCGCTCGCGCTCGCTCGACGAGTATGCGCCCGACAGTCATGCTGCTGGGCCATTGGTGTCGGTGGTGATTCCCGCTCGCAACGAAGCGCACAACATCGAGCGGTGCGTACGATCCGTTCTCGCCACCGCGTATCCTCGGCTCGAGGTCATCGTTGTAGACGATCATTCGTCCGACGGGACGGGGGCCATTCTTCAGGCCATCGCGAAGGATGACGACAGGCTGAAGGTCGTCGTGCCGGCGCCCCTGCCGCCGCAGTGGTTCGGCAAGCAGTGGGCGTGTCAGTCAGGTGCCGCAGCGAGTGCTGGTGACATCATCGCCTTCTTCGACGCCGATACCTGGCAGACTGCGGACCTTATTCCGCGCGCAGTGAGCGCGATGCACGCGCGCACCGCCGATCTACTCACCGTCGTGGGCACGCAGGAGCTGGGCACGTTCTGGGAGAAGCTCGTGCAGCCGCAGGTGTTCGCCATCATGTTCGTGCGCTACGGCGGAACGGAGGTGGTGAACGAATCGCGCCGAGCGAGCGAGAAGATCGCGAATGGCCAGTGCATCTTCGTCGCGCGCGCGGAGTACGAAGCGATCGGCGGCCATGGCGCGGTGCACGACAAGGCGGCGGAGGATCTCGCAATGGCGCAGCTGTATTTCACGACGGGGCGCCGCGCAGTCGTTGTGCTCGGCATGCAGCAACTCTCGACGCGGATGTATACGTCGTTGCGCGAGGTGATCGACGGCTGGAGCAAGAACCTCTACGCGAGTGGGCGGGACACGGTGCCCTTTGGCGCTGTCGGGCGGATGTTGTATCCGGTGATGATGCTGGTGCCGTCGTTGTCGGTGTTAGTTCCGCCGCTGCTGCTCGTGTTGTCACTACTTGGCCTTTTTGGCAGCGGTGTGCTGGTGTGGTCGGCGCTCGTGACGTCGGCGAACCTGATCTGGTGGATCGTCATCTACGCGTTTCTCGACCTCTCGCCGATGTATGCGCTGTTGCATCCATTCGGTGGCGCCATGCTGCTGTACATCTCGTTGCGCGCGATCGTGCGTGGCCGCAACGTGCGATGGAAGGACCGCGATTACGTGGTGACTTGAGGAGTCGGTACGACAAATAGGTATCGCATGCAATAGTCTGGTGACGGTGAAGCGAACGTCCGTCGGTAGGCTGCGCGCGTGCGCACCTTACGACATGCCGCGGAGCGGCTCGCTCAAGCCAACACAGCCTCGGGACGTCTGGCGATTGCGTCCGCACTCGGCTTCGATCCCGTCGCGCTGCCGGTCGACGACGACTCCGCTCGGCGACTCGGACTCCCCTCAGAAGTCTCCAGCGCGCAGATCGTACGCGGCCGAGGGGCGCTGCGTGCGCTGTTGGTCGATGCGCCGACGGAGCCGTCGT
>JAQBPV010000529.1 GCA_028287345.1 Gemmatimonadota bacterium | reverse complement strand
GGGTGCGGGCACGGCGCCGTGATGCTCTTCGGATGAGAGTGCAATGCACACTCGGCCCGGCCGACCGAGTGTGCATCACATGTTGGCGTGACTTGCGTCAGCCGGTGGTTGCTACAGGAGTAGTTGTGCTCTCAGAAGCTAGGGTTGTCGAGGGGTTGGAGGTGGTGGTCGGTGGCGTGTAGACGACCGGAGGAGTGTTGCGTCGGGGAGTCGGAAGACGTTTCACGCCATTCCAAGCTTCGAGCAACTTCGGGTCATTCTCGAGCGCGACACTAACGAGCGTATCGAGCACGCGAATGATCTTGCGTGCCGTAGAGAGACGCACAGCGATGGCGCGCGTGGCGCCCTTCGAGAGACTGCGATGCTGTGCGCGATCGTTCACGGTGGCGAGCATGGCGTCGGCGGCGCCGGTGAGTGAGGAAAGGAAATCCGCGGGGAGCCCCGCGGCGACGAAGATGTTGCTGTACGGCGCGGCGGCCTTCGCCATGCCGTAGGCCGCCGCCGCGAGCCGAGCGGTGGACAGGCCAGCCTTCGACATGCGGAGCGGGAAGAGCTCTTCGGTGCGCGGGAGCTCGAGCTGCGCGATGCGCGAGATGGGCGTCATGTTCTTCTTCAATAGATCTCGACGACAACTCGTCTTCTTCTTCGTCTCGAACTGGGCGGCGAGTGCCTTGCCGCTCTGTTCGGATTCGTGGCCGGCAAGTTCGATGATGGCATCGTCGAGCTGCTTGCGGGCACCGGTGCTGTTGATGGTCCTGATGCTCGCGGCGTGCGTGTCCAGGAAGGACTGCACGATGCGGAGCGACTGCAGAACATTGCCCTGATCTGTTTTCATAGATCTCCAATTGATGTGGCATGCGACGGAGTGCGGACCGGCAGTGGGGCCACGTGCGCTGCCGGTGTGTATCGGGTGTCGAAAACGATTGGAGCGCGCGGTGCGGCGGTTGCGGTCGTCGGTGTGACGGTCGCAGTCGGCGGCGCGATGATCGAAGTGGTCGGTGTGACGATCGAAGTGCGCGTTGTATTGCTGATAACAGCAGCACGTTGATCCGAAGTCGGAGGTTGCTCCGGTTGGATCGGCAGCGGCGATGGCGGCGTGCGCGGTGCGTCGGTTGTGGTTTTCGCTTGCTCGGTCCGAGCGGGCGCCATCACGCGAGAGAGGCGCGCTGCTCGGATCGGACAGCCAAATGCGCCGACGCGAACGTCCGCTGCGCGAGACGAAGTCCGCGGCGGGTGCGTCGAAGCCCGCGTTTCGGGCCAGAATGTCAGCGGTGCGGAGCCGAGTGCCGTCGGAGCGGCGTCGATTGCCACCGGCGCGCAGCGGTCGTCGGTCGTCTACCCTGAAAGCGTCGCTGGCGCGGAGCGAACTGCCGTCGTCTCGCGATACCGGAAGGGCGGCACAAGAGCAATCGCAAAGAGCACGATTCGTTTTATGCTAAACGTATTTTCGAGAGCAAGAGTCAATAGGCAATCTTCGCGGGGCAACGTTTGCGAGCTCGCCGATTACAAGCGGTCTCATTCGGACGAGAAATCATCGGTGCTGGATCGCTTTAGATGGCGTGATCCGCAACAAGAAGTGGCTCCGCCGCGGTCGCTCCTAGGCGTTTCATGGCGAACGCTCTCCGCTAGCCGTACAAAAAGGCGAGCGCTATGATTTCGGCCCACCAATCCCAACGGGTGAATCGATGAGGTGGAACTTCGCGCGATGCGCGATCGTCGTCGCAACGGGCATGGCGGGAAACACGATGCCCGCCATTGCCCAAGTCAAAGGGAGCGAGCTTGGTACGATCTCCCAGGTGATCGATGGTACGACAATCACCATGCAGTATTCGAGACCTCGCGTGCGGGGAAGAAATCCGCTGTTCGGCACCAAGGCTGTACACTGGGGCGAGGTGTGGACGCCGGGTGCCAATTATGCGACGACCCTGGAGACGGACAAGGCGATCGCGCTCGACGGGCGCGCCGTTCCCAAAGGCAAGTACTCGGTGTGGTTCGTGGTGCGGCAGTCCGGTGACTGGACGATGGTGCTCGACCCGAAGTGGAGGCAGTTTCACAACATGCCGCCGGATTCGAATCCTGCGCAGATCCGCTTTGGGGTTCAGGCGCATGAAGCCCCATTCGCCGAGGTACTGACCTGGTCGATGCCCGACCTGCGCGTGGATGGCGGCACGCTGGCAATGAACTGGGAGAGGATCACCGTTTCGGTGAACGTAGGGGTCACGCCCTCGCTCACCACAACAATGCCGCTCGCCGACGCGCAACAGTATGTCGGGCGCTACGACTTTATGGAGGTCGATTCGACGGGCAAGGTGACGAAAACGTCTCCGCTGGTCCTCGACTACGAGAACGGCACGCTCAAGGGTCGGGTGGGGCTATGGGATGGCTATTTGGGGCACTTCGCGATGGTCCGCGTGGCGCCGGACTGGTTCGTGCCCGCCGTGTATGACAAGAAGGGAGTGATCTACGAGGTGCTCCGCCCGGATGTGACCATCGAGTTCGCGCGGGAAAAGGGTCGCCCGATGACGTTCGAGTGGCGTGGCGACGATGACAAGGTGTTCGCCAAGGGAAGGCGGCGGCCGTGAGTGGAGCAATTTGATCGGCCGCTGGCGAACGCAGCGCCTTGCACTGACCGTTACGACTTCCGGAGGAAGACAAACGGCCCCGCAACGGAGGTCGTTGCAGGGCCGAGCGTTGTCGAGTCGGGACGGCGGGATTTGAACCCGCGACCCCCTGAACCCCATCTAGGGACTGACAACATCCCTCCTCAACAAGATGTAGTACTCCCCTCTGAACGCCAAGGGCCAGTGTTGGGGTGGTCGGCCCCGAACTCAATCCTTTGTGGAGGCCGAACGTAGCGATAACGTAGCAGGCACAGGGTGCAGCTGAAGACAGCTCCCTCAATGTCAAATGAAGAGAGAACGCATCAACGCTCACTGATATGTTGTTGCGGTGGCTGGCGCCGTACCCAAGAACACACACGACTAGCTCGCCGCCTCGTCTGCCTTCGCGTCCCGCAGCTTCCGCGGCTCGGTGACGACCGCGAGGATCGTCGACGCGTCCGTCTGCATGTACGCTCGCTCCATGGTTCGCAGGTCGCGCCACCCGCCCGCCTCCGCCACATCCTGCGCCGGCAGGTGTTTCCGTTCCGTCGCCCAGGTGCGACGGTAGCTATGAAAGTCAGAGCCCTCGAGCGGAGCCAGCCCGGCCTTCAGCTCGGCACGTGCCAGAAGGGCCCGGGCGTGGTATCGACTCCAGCACTTCGGTACCTCGATCGTGCGTGCCTGCTGCTCGAGCGCAATTCGCGCCATCGGCGCCGGGAACAGCGGCCACTCGGCGAGAATAGTGGCGTTCCGTGAGCGCGCACGCTCGACCGCCGCGCGGACGGACTCGCTCATTGGCAGCCAGCCACCGACACCTTCTTTGTCGATCTCGGGGCGCTTCTGAATGCGGCCGTGTGGCGTTGACGGTGTTGCCTTCAAATCGACGTCAGCGTTGCGCAGCGCGCAGATAGCGGACACACGCCATCCCAGGCCCTCGACCAGGGCCATGAACGCGCCGAAGAGCTGCTGCAGGTCAACGGCATCCGCGAACTCGGCAACCTTGAGGAAGCGGTCATAGCTCGCGACCGGCCGCTTCGGGTTCTTGTTCCGTGGGATCTGGAATCCGCGGATCGGATTCGTGTGCAGGAGACGGGCTCCGCTCGGGCGAACAACACGCGTCGCGTGATTGAGCGCGCTCTCGAGGAACACCACATCGGCGCCGATCGCGCCATCTGTCGGCGACTTCTTGAGCTTGTACGGCACGACGACGATTGTGCCGGCGCGCCGATCTCGGATGAAACGCTCGATCGTCGGAAAGTCGATCGTCGCGACGTCGCGCTGCGCGCCGAGGACGGCCGTCCAGATTGCGATGCGACGCTTTGCTTCCTTCGGCCCCTGCCCTTTTAGGTGATCGCACACGTCAGCGCGATACGCCACGAGGATCTCGGCCAGCGTCGTCCTTCCGGAGCTCTCGCTGACGGCGACACTCATCAGCTGTGCCGCGACAGTGCGAGCGGTCTGCTCGGCGACGACGCGGTCCGTGTGCTTGAGTGGGCGCCACTGCCATTGGCCATCAGCGTTCAGGGACTTCGGCACCCACCAGCGAAGCCACAGTGGACCGCCCGGTGCGCGCTCGAACGCGAACACGCTATGACCGCGCGCGCCCACCTTCACCGACCAGCACTTCTTCGGGCGGCCCATGCGCGTCATCCTCTCATGCCAGTGGAGCGACCCATACGCGATGCAACCGCGTCGAGCGCGAGCGCATCATCACTGACCGATGATACCAGCGAAGGACGCGCATCGCCAGAAGCATCTGAGACGCATCGTGCCTTGCGTGGGAGCTCACTCGGCCGCACACGCGGGCGACTTGATGTTCCGTAGTTTTTCGCCTTTCCTGTCTTGATCATTCGGGCGATGCTGCCAGGGTGGAAACCAGTCGTCGCCGCAGCCTCGGTCAGATTGAGCGTAGTGGAATCACTCGTCTGGGCGAGGTCGATCAGATCGGTGAGCACGTCACTGCATACAGCATCGACTGCTGCGAGGTAGCCGCACCGCTTCGCCTCAGTGCGGCGCGCCTCCCACTTCTCTCGGAGTTCCATAAGCGTGATCATGCGGTGTGCCCTCCAATCCTGATCTTCTCCGCGCGCTTGATTCGATAGTCCCCCTCGCCGAAATACCAGATCGGTCCGCCCCCAAGTACGCGGCTCGAGAGAGCAGGGCCGAGGGTTGTGGCGATGTCCTCTCCCGAGTCGTTGGTGGTGATGATCGTTGGCATGTTGTGGACTTCGCGCCACGCGACGAGGTCGTAGAGATGCTGCCGAGGCTGGCCGTAGAATGCGTGGTTGCTCACTTCGTCTATTACGAGCAGATCCACAGAGCGATAGCGGCTTAATCGCGCTGCTTCTGACAGTCCACCCTCCTCGTTCGACGACCACGCTTCACGCAGATCGCGAATCACGTCGGAGAGCACACACACGCGGGCGCTGCCCTGCTTCGATTCAACCACCGCACGCGCGATACTCCATGCGATGTGCCCCTTTCCAGTCCCCGGATCTCCGACGAACAAGGAGAGCACGGGGGAGGCGGGCCAGTCGGCCAGGAAATCGATGGCGCGCTTCATCACCGTATCGAGCCGCGACCGCTGACCGGGTGCCGCTCCGTTTACGTCGAAGTTTTCCAGTGAGACGGCGGCATACTTTGGTGGCACCCCGAGCTGCTTCATGCGAGCGGTCGTCACAGTCCCAGGCGAAGCCTCTGTCGCAGATGACCGTCGCTCGGCTGCCGCGCGATCTTGACACGCTTCGCATAGATACCGGTTCCACGCTTTACTCAGGTCCTTCTCACACGTGATGATTCGCGTAGCCGTCGACGAGCCGTTGCACTTCGGGCACGTGTCCTGGCGCGTTTCGAAACCCACGCTCAATGGCTGAATCTGTGTTGTCATCGGTCGATCCCCACGCGAAACGCGTTGGCATAAGGTTCAATTCCGGGAGTACCTGCATCCTTGCGGCGAGCTCGCGTCTTCCCGTCCGTGCCCGTAGCGACGGAGGGCGAATGCGGCGGTTCTGGTGCGGATTGCGCACGCCACGCATCGATGATTGCGTCGCGGAAGTACTTCATGGAGTACGGCGCCGAGGGCATCGCCTCGGTCTTCTGCGCGACGATGCGCTGGGCGAACTCCAAGGGCACTCCGGCTGATTGAAGTGCGATAGCCGTGTCGACCGTGCCTGTGTGATCCCACCGAATTGGAACGGCACCGGGGAATCGCCGATCTGATGCGTCATTGGCAGCAGACACGAGCCCGATTTGATACGCGCTTTGCTCGGGCATGATCGAGCCAACGATTTCCGGCGTAGTAGTAGCTTCTTGAAGTGCTTCCCTGCTTGACTGCTTTATTTTTGTCCCGATTGGTGTCCCACTTTCGTCCCGCTCGCTGTCCCGCAGGGACTGGTAAGTCTCATATTTCACAACACGATAGAGTGTCCCGATTGGTGTCCCGCTTTCGCGTCGCAGCATGTCCCGCGCACAGAGAAGGCTGAGGAAGCGCTCGACTCGTGTCTTCGGCCACGCCCATCGGCGCGTTAGAAGTCGCAGGGATGCGATGAAACAGCCCCGCGGAACTTCGATCGTTGCGCCGGACGTGACTGAGTAATCGGTCCACGGTGCGAGCTGCAGGAGATCGATCCACGCCTCAAAGCGCGAGAACGAACGCTTCTCCAGCCAGAACGAATCCTCTCGCTCGGGATCGAACAACTTCCGCGACAATTTGAGGTAACCGTAGCGTCGCGTCATTGCGCCGGCGCCGCCTGCTCGCCGTCGGCGTAGTTCACCACAGCGAAAGCGCCGAAGGCCTGAACCGCCGCGCGGTCGTAGGCGCGTGCCGCATCTTCTTCGTTCTTGAACAAGCCGAGGAAGCGAAATCGCCGATGAACCTTCAAGCCGGCTTGCCACTTACCCTGGCGAGCTGTCACACCGCGAAAGCGCGACGATGGCGGCTTTGCGTGGTGGGGCCGCTCGCGATTAGCCGTGTTCAGGCTTGGCGTTGCGCGCCGCAAATTGCCGCGACGATTGTCGAGCCGAATGCGATTCGCGTGGTCGACTTGTAGCCCATCGATATCTGGCAGGATCTCGCGGTGGATGAAGTGGCGCGCTGACCGCTTCTTTGAGCTATCCCACGTTGAGAAGGCCACGTAACGATTCACTGCAACGTACAGTATTCGGCCCGCGAATTCGCCATAGTCGCTGGGCGACACGAACACGCTGACGATCGCTTGGCCGTCACGCGCATGGAGCTCAACGCCGGACCCTCTCCCGTCACCGATTTCGATAACGGGGTTGGGCAGCAGCGGTCTGGGGGCTTTCGCACATTCCTTCATCGCGCACCGCCCCTGCGCACGAAGCGCAGACGTCCGAGGCAGGCCTGCGCATCGAGCGAGGCGCCAGTGGCGGGAGTGATCTCGCTCGAGCGACAGAACGGCCGTCTATCAGTTTTACGGCCAGTGGCGGGCGCGACGGATCGGTAGTACTTTGACATTGAGCAGGCCTCGTGGATGTGCTCCGGGCGGGAACCCGGATGCGGGGTGAGCGACACTGTCGAATCGACCCTGCCTTGCGCTCGCGCGAGGGAGGGTCGATTCATTTCGCCCCTCGCGCATTACTTCGATCACATCTATCCCAGACCGCTGTTCGCCCGGTATCGCGATATCGACTCTCGCGACACCACGAAGCGGCCGGCCTGCTGGCGAATGGTCAACTCACCGCGAAGTCCGAGCGCCAAAACAGTTTGCCTGGCAGCGGGTCGACCTGGCTTGCCGAGGAGGGGCCGTGCAGCTTCGACCGACAAAAACGGATCGGCGACTGCAGAGTTGGTACGCGCTGCGCGTTGAGTCGACACGATGGTGACCTCTGTAAAGGAATGAAAAAGGGCGCCATGACCGAATGCTCAGGTCTTGGCGCCGACTTTAGTTCCTTCTATGTTCGCGACTCTGAGCAATAAAAAGAGACGCAGCAACGCCTGGTTGGCGTTCTTCGCGTCTCTATTCGCTGCACGGCCTGGCGGCGGTTATCGGGGGGTTGCGCCCCACGCACACTCCAAGCGGTCGCTATCTACGAACCAATCTAGGCACGCGAGCACGACGCGGCAAGTGCGGAAGTTGTGCAATGGAAAGAACGGCCCCTTTCTCATTCCGCGTTCTTGCCTGCCCTCTCACGTATAAGCGTGAGGATGTTTGCGCGTTCTTCTGCCGACTTTTCAACGACCCCTTCACGCGGAATCGTTTTGAGGTCGATTGGAACGCTCGGGAGCTCCGTCGCGTCAAACTGCTTCTTGAGCGTTACGACGTCCGTCGCGTGGTTGGAAACGAGACCATAGACGCGCTGTTCGCTGCGCTGGCGAGATGTCGCAGCTGGACCTTGGCGCATTGCATTTGGCCCTCCAAATGGATTTGCAAGGAAATAGCGTTCGGTCGCAGCGCTGTCGCCCGCGAGAGTCCATGAGACAACGTCGCCGCGGCGGATCACATCGGCGATGAGCCAATACCCGTCGCGCCGATTCCCCCACTCTACAAATCGGTCGACCGTCCTACCGCCGAAGAGGCCCCGCGCTCGGTCGCTCACTTGTGACTCTTATTTTTGCCGCGCTTCTCATCGGAATTTCTAGCAGGCTGCGCGCTGTTTGTTTCCCCCGCTTCGACCCGTCCGGCGATGGTGAGGTTGAAGGGTTTCAGCCAAAGCGCTCCCACTCGTCCCCGTCCGGTGATGTTGGCAACGGCTTCCCGCAAGAACGGGAAAAGAAGCGCTGCGCCGGCCACCGCCGCGTACTCCGCTAGCGGGTAGTTTTCTTCGCCGTCGATGGGTTCTACGATGGCGGTAACCGCAACGTCGAAGGAGTAGATGTGTGAGTTGGACGCGCTCGTATTCGCTCGCAGCATTATTCCCGACGCCGACCCGCCTGTCGACTTCTGGAGCTCCATCGTCGCGTAGCTAATTTCGATATCCGCTTCGCCCACGGTGTGGGGATGCACCGTCAGAGGATCAGACGTGTGTTCGAAGTGTGCGTGGCGCAAGAATATCTGAGCGATCTGTAGCCCAGGCTGTTGCGCAGGATTAACGGGGGACATAGCTAAGCCACATGCATGTGAAACGTCGCGAGTTTAGTCCACCCGCTTGCCGGGACACTGGAACCCGCGACGGCATACACACTTGCAGTTGCCACGTTTTGCTCCTTCCACTGCTCCAGCCATTGATCCATGGAATCGTAGGGTACTCGCATCTCTCCGACTGGACTCAGTTCCACGTTTCGAAGCTGGAGCCCAAGAGCCAGCGCGATGTCCGCGAAGGTCTTAATAGTCATGTTGCGGCTGCCAGACAGCACCTGCGAAATAAATCCGGGGGTGCGCTTCAAGCGCCGGGCGAGCTCCGCTCGAGTTACACCGAGCGCCTCCATAGCATCATTGATGGCTTCGGTCACAGCAAGGATGGCGGCATCCTGCGCGAAATACCGTACCTCGTCGTCAGCAATGAGATGCGCCTCTAGGGCATTCAACTCGTAGTCAGGCTTCTCCGCACTCATCGGTTCTCCTTAGGTTTCTTAGCCGCCAACCACTGGGTGCGCAGGTTGTTGGCGTGATCATAGTCTCTTTCCTGTCGGCGCGGCTTTGCCTTCTTTGCTACGCTCACTACCCGTAAGTGTTTCCCGTCAAGAAACGCGAACACTCTGAAGGCATAAGGCTTGAACTCGTAAATCTCTTTGTATGGAGACTCAAGCCAGTGCCCATGTTCGCGGGTGAGATGCCCATGGTCTGCCATTCTTTGCGCCAGCGCGAGCAAACGTGCGCGCACTCGCTTCCCTTCAACTCCTAGTACAGCGTCCAAAGCATCCTTCGCAGGAAACCCGGTCTCCGCTGTGCCGAGATAGCTGATACAGAACCATTTGCCCCATGCGAGTAGCGCCGGGTCCATCAAGCTATGACCATATACTCAAATGTAAACCATCTAGTTCCAGCAAGAAAGCCTTCAATTCACACCTGACAGGGTAAATACAAACGTTGCTTGCAGTTACGTCCACTTCGGACTCTGTTCGGTAGGAGTTGAGGTACCGGGGCGCCGCCAGATCGCCATCGAAATCCATCTTGTCAGTGGCTACAGGGCGCGGCCTCTAACTCTCGCTTCACGTCTCTCGGATTCTTGTCGTGGCGAAGCCCGACGAATTTGGTGTGCCGAAGATGATTGCCGGCGGTCCACTCCAGAAACTCGATCTGGGCGACGAGCCTTGGCTTAAGCCAAACGCATTCCTTCATCTTCTCTGCCGTGAGCCCCTGACCCCAACGGCCACCGCGTGGTTCAGGAAGGTTTGCGAAGGGGCATTCCGCAGTCTCGAGGCCCGCGAACTTCTTGAACACAGCGAGCCGAGAAGCTGGGGTGAACCCGTTGCGGGTTCGGGCGACATAAATGAGATCGTTGCCTTTGTAGAACCCGAAGATCAGGGCGTCGAACGTGCGCGTGCCAAGGGTGTACCCGCCAATCACGAATTCCGGACCACGGTTGACGCGCATCTTCTGCCAGGCACCGGACCGCAGTCCGGATTCGTATACGCTATCGCGGCGCTTCGCGACAAGGCCTTCGAGGCCTTGCGCCTTCACTGAGTCGATCAACACACGAAGAGAAGCATTGAGCGGCCCGGAGTAGCGCACCGGTTCCGAGAGTTTGGGAAGGATCGTCTTTTCCAACCGCTTCACTCGCTCCTCCAGCGGCAACCTGCGAAGGTCCACACCCCGAAGCACCATGACGTCAAAGATGAAGTACACGACGGGAGCTGCCGCCGAACCGTAGTTCTGGAGCGCGTTGAACGATGGGCGACCTTCAGCGTCGAACGCCACGACCTCCCCATCCACTACCGTCTCATCCGGCATTTTCGCGAGCGCGTTCACAACGAGAGGATATCGTGAGCCGAAGTCCTTGTCGTTCCGTGAACGGAGATGGACCTTGCCAGCCGTCTTGAAAGCGATCGCCCGATACCCATCCAGCTTGAGCTGGTAGAACCAGTGCGCTTCGCCAGGCAACTGTTCGGTCTTGAGCAGCAGCATCGGTGGGATGAATTGCGCCTGGGTCATCCCGTGAGTCTACCACCGCGCCTCTCCCTGCTCCAGCGACCCCAGCGCGCAATCGCTCAACACGCCGCTGCGACGATAGGATCTCGCGCTGCGCCGAATGATGACGGGCACTCCAGCGGTCATCGCCGGAGTGCCCGATCGCCTCTTACCGCCTGCCCCTACTGTCTCGGACGAGCGGCGTTCGAAGGAAGGGTTGAGTCACGGCGCCACATCGCGATGAGCAATTGTCCGATGAGCACTACAAAAGAGCCGACGAATACTCCTTCGAGCACGTAGCGATCGCTGTTGTCGAGGTCGATGATGTGAAATGCACTGAGCATCCAGACCAGAAATGACAACAGCACAATCACGAAGAAAATCGTAAAGCTCGTCTTCGTAACGTCTCGCCTCATCCGCTTGTCCGCGGAATCGCCGCTGAACTTATCCGAAATGAGCTCGTCGAACTCCTTCAACAAAGGGGGGGGTGCCTTGCCCTCTAATTCGTGCCGAGTCGCAACGAGCTCCCGGAACTTGTCCGCTTTCACGCTGTGGCGTCGGCGGAGAATATCAACTCGACCAATTCGGGCTCAACGTCAAACTCATCGCCAAACTCATCTCGCTCGCGAACAGGCACCTCTCCCCAGGTGTCGTATCGACGGACCTCGAGGCCGGAGGGGTCGATGGTGCGAAAGAGCACCTTGCCGATGTGCGCTTTTTCTAGCACATGGAAGTAGGCAAGCACCTCCACCGCGGTGAGCGACGAGAAATGCGCGACCACCTCGGGATCGATTGCCGTTCCCGGCGGCACCGAGCCGACGAGGGCCAACACGCGGCCCATCGGCTCTCGCCACTCGGGATGCGCGTTAAGCGTTTGCTCTAACGTGTCCAAGGACATACTCGACTTCGTGCGCCAGTGTGTGTTGCGTGAACTTGATGGTGCCCGTTGGAGCGATCAGCTCTGTTGGGACCTCTCTGAAAAGCGCGCACGCGCGCGGCGAGCGAGCCTCCTCGGGTGATTCCAGCCAGTGAAAGCGCGCTTGTTCCCTTAGGGCAGGGTCCGCGCGCAGTCCAGCGTACCAACCCATCTGTCGAACATCTGGTACGTCCGCGGTGATTGTCATTCGCCCCTGCATTCCCTTGATGCGCTCTTGCCGAATGCGGACTAGATCGCTCAAGGGCTCAATTGCCGCAATGGCCTTGTAGAGCGACACTGCGGTGAGTTCGCACCCGAGAGTCTCAGTGGCGAGCTGTATGTAGTACGAGAAGTAATCCAGTGGACCCGTCCCGTGCACATGCCGGGCCGGTTTGTCGAACGCGAGCGATACTTCCCCAGTATCGGTCTGGACGTCCAAGACAATAACCTTCGCTTCATTGACAAGTTCCGGCACGGCGCCGGACAGGTCCCATCGCTGATGCTGCTCAGTCCAGCTGATCCGAATGGCTGGTGGCGCGAAGAGCGTGTAGCTCACACGCGGGTTTGGGCTCGGAGGAGCCAAAACTCCGTCTGCCAAGTTGTCGATTACACGCTCGAACTGATTCGCGCGCAGCCGCTTGAGCTGCCCGATCGGGGCAGTGAAGAGCATCACGCGCTTGTCACTGTATTCATCAAATTCGAGAAACGCTGCTCGAAGCTCGTCCCGACTTAGGCTTCCGTCGAGTACGTATCCTGCTACCCGATCGGCCATCTCGTCAACGCGGTCCCTAGCACCGTTCGGCAGCCCGATCCAACGCAGGTATCGCTTCCAGAGAACAGCGGGAAAGCGAGCAATTTCCAGATAGTCGCGCGGAGTGAGGGTTATCGCTGGACCAGTCATTGTTGCGTGCAGGGGGAAGGCGTCGTGGCGAGTGACCGCCAAGATACGAGCGAGCGCGCTTCTAGGTCAGGAGCCCCTTAGAGACTTCTAAGCGGACTTTCCTCGCTGGAGCCTTCGATGACATTGTACGCCTGACACGATCCGTCGCTTTCAATTGACTCCTGCTCTTCGAGACGAGCCATGCATCGGCAACCGGCACTTTTTCGGGCGGCCACCTTTCGCGCCGTTGGCCTTCGCCGCCGTCGCCTATGCATCGTCCTCGATTTCCCGCCCGGCGCTCCCTAGTGCGCTCGAAATGCTGCTTCCGAAGGGTCGACACCAACACGCCTGGCACGCAGATGTCGGCGTCGAGCGCATCCCACATCACTCCGCCGGAAGGGCTGAGCGTCATGGTATTCTACGGCTTTAGTTTCAGATCATCCTCAAACGTCCGACCGTTCGAGAGCACCTGACGGACCGTCTCATCGCTTGTGCGATTGGCGATGTCGTCGGCGTCGGCGACGAGCTCGAAGAGCTTGTCGAGGAGCCGCTCTCCCGCCTCCTCCCCAGACGCAGCCTTCGCGAGCTCGGTGCCGATGTGCAGGTAGAGGTGCGCGACCATCTCGGCGACGGCCGCCGCGAGCTGCTCGACGGTCTCCATAGGTCGCGCCGTCGACTGCAGCGGTGGGAGATCGATCACGGTTCGCTTTGCTGTGCTGATCGCGGCTCAGGGAGCAAGCTCGCCGGACCGCGCCAATGTGCGAGCGGTCCGCGATTCCATGTCGGAGGACAGTTTCCTCCGCCCGCAAATTTCTTCAGGAACAAGTCGCTCACAGCGTTGGCGTCCTCCACGGAAAGGATGCGGCCGGGCAACTCTACCAACTCGTGTTCGGGTAGCCAAATCTGCACGAGACCGAGATCGACGCCATAGTCAGGGTCATGAAACAGGTAGTCGTCGTGCTGGATGTACCCTTGGCAAATCGCGTGGAAGATCGCCTTGCCGATTGTGAAAGTGGTTACTGCCATGTGCGGTCCATCCCCAGCGTTCTGCGACTCCGCGATCGAGAAGCCCGTGTGCCGAACGACATGCGATTCCATGCCCCCTTCGAAAGCGCCGATCCACACCGTGAATTCTCCCGGTGCTCGCGACGACTCGCGAAGCAAGAACCGCAGTCCCTCAGCGATTGCGATCGTCGCCTCATCCGCGAACTCCCACACCATCGCGGTCATTGTCGTCCACGCAGCCACGATCGCCTGTTCCTCTCGCGTTAAGCGAATGGGCTGACCGAGTACGAGCTTCGTAATGAACGGTTGCGCCGCGGTCTGCAGTCGACTCATCCATCCGTTGTTGCACGGCTTGCACACAACATCGAGTCGGCGGGACGCGAGATCACCTGCCATCGCCTGCGCGCCAGGTGCGACTACGGTGACCTCATTGTCGACGCGCGTGACAAGGTGATGCGTCCTTGCCTGTGTCGGCGGAAAAATCGCTTGCAGCCACTCCGGAAAGATGTGCTCACCGCTCATCCTCCCCGTCGCGCCGCAAAAAATACAACGTCTCCTCGCCCAATCGGTGCGACGCGGAGGGTACGTTTTCGTCGGCTCGTTTCCATTCATGACGGTGTATTTCGTTCGGAGGTCGTCATCCGAGCGCCGCTCCCATGTTGATCCTTGCCGGGGTGGAAGAGAGCGGCAGCGCGCTGTCGCGCGAGCTCACCGGCCGTGATGGTTCTGAGATCATTGTCTCCGAATGCGTACCGCCACTGATGGCCGACGACTGCGACGAACACGCGATGCGTCGCGCGACGGGATTCATATGCCACCTTCCGAACGTAGCCGTTCACGAGCGCAACGTCGTACACGCGGAAGCCTTGGCCTTCATCCGCCCACCAGAAGAACGGATGGCCCTCGCGCCACTCGACGACGTCGTGCCTGGTGCGCTTGAAAGCGAAGCCGGCGGAGACGCGGTCGCGAGCGACGTAGCGACTGGAACTGCCATGGCGGCTCGAGGCGGAGGGCACGACGCGATCTCTCGAAGCGTTCGCTGAAAGGGCAAGTGGTGGACCGGAGCCGAGGAATCTACCGCTTCACCCCATCGGTGCTTCCGGTGACGCTGCACGAGCTTGGCAGCTTTGCAGAGGCGATGCGCAATCATGCCGAGCATCTCGAAGCAGTGTCGTCTGCGCCTCGCTTCGTCGCTTCCTGCATGACATAGAACGCGATTTAGGCGGAGTCAGGTCTGAGCTTGGCGGGCTTTCTAGGACTCACGATGTTTCGCTCTCGGACTCGGAAAATGCCTCCGCGAGCTGCTGAAGCGTGCGCAGGCCCGATTCTATGCCTAAAAGGGTATGGGCGTTATAGACGTCCCGAACGTGTGGCGCGAGAAGCCCTTCTTTCGTGTACGCAGAAAAGCACATCCTCGCGGCCCCAACGCGTTTCTTGGCTGGGCCGGGGCCGTTGAGGTATCCCCACGCACGCCTGCATGCTTCGAGAATACCACGAGCTTGGCTGTGGGTCGCGTCATCCATTCCTACTAATCTAGCAGCCGTATCGGTTTGCGGCCGTTTTGTCACGGCTCTGGGGTGAGGGATGCAGCACGAGCTCCGCCACCCTTTCTCCCCCCTTTTTTGCCGCGCTTCGCGGCCACGGCGTTCTTCGCGGTCCGCTCACCCGGCGGAAGCGTCCGTGGCGCTTCTCCCGTTGCTTCCTGCATGACGCGGAACGCGATCTCTGCTGCGTCGGGCCTGAGCTTCGTCGACTTCTTTGCAGCGGCCATGCTACCGATTGGCAAGCTTCGGCGGCAGCATCGTAGCCACAACTCTCTTCGCGGTGGCAGAAACGGTCTTCTTCGAAGCACGCTGTCCGTAGACTTCGGTTACGACCTTTTGGACGAACGCAACGGCATCGTTCTTCAAGGCTGTCTTTTCTTCTTTCGACATTATGAACTCCTATGCGGGGATGCTGTCCCAAGCGCGGTCAACGATCAGATCAGCGAAATACCTGATCCAGTATTTCTGTGTCAGCTTCTTCTCAGCCAAAAACGCGCCGAGTTTCTCATTTACCTCAAGCAGCGGCACAAGCGCCGTGGCGACATCGTCCCGACGAATCGTAGCGCCTGCTGGAAAATGAGACGCCACGAATTTTTTTGTCTCCTTGGCGAGTGTGTGCCAGCCAGCGGGTTTTTCATCGAAGAACGCGATCAAGCCCACGCCCGAAAGCATCTGCTCTTCCTTGAGCGTGAGACTCACTTGATGTCTCGCAAGGAGATGTAGCCCTGCACGCTCGTCAATACACCCCAAACCAATAGAAAAGCGGTACCGACAAAATCTACCCACCCGTAGGCGTGCTCTGTGCCTATGGCGAAGAGGCCAAGAAGCACCGCCGCAAGCGAGAATTGCAGCCCCCAAAAAGCGATCAGGCCACGGGTTCGATACTTCGCCCGTACAGCCGCCTTGGAGGAAGTGTCATATGACTCCCAAGAGGTAAGCAGAAATCCAAGAAAAACCAGCGTCAAACTTGCGGCGGTTATAGCAATAGCGGGAAGCTGATCGCCGATCTTGTGCAGAGGTGCCCCCAGTCAAAGGTGTGCAATCCTCGCGACTGGCGACCGTCGTGTCAACGGATCAGCCTGTTTGTCACGGCTCAACCTGACCCACTACCGTACCCAAGGGCTTCGGCGGAATTGGGTTTGCTCCTATTGGTCTCAGAGCAACCGCTCCCCCGATTCGTGGAATGCGCGAATGCCGTCCTCACCAAATCGGAGGACCATGATGCTCCCTCCATTCGTGTGCGCGCGCTGTTTGACGAACCAACGCCGGAACCCGAGCCGCCCGTAGTAGCGGCAAAGCGCACGGAAAGATTCTGGCGTCTGCTCAATCTTCTCTACCTGGTCGAAATATGTCGTCGTCGCTGCGGCTTCGAGAATTGCCACGTCGCTTCGACTACGGTGGAGCGCCCATAGGGCATGTGCGAGCAGTTTGATACCAATGTCCTGACCCCGCGCTCGCGGATGCACGCCGAGACGCTGCGGCCAGAGCAGTGCACCTTCCACCAACGCTTGTCCATATGGCCGACCGACGTTATCGGCGATGGATTCGACGATGTCCATACCCCAACGCAAGGTGTCGCCGAGCATGTCGCACGTATCCGCCCAGCTGCTAGTCTGCTCTACGATGTGACTCGGAATCTCCGCGATAGAGAGGTGGGCGAGCCAAATCTCGTCCGCGTTATCACGAAAGCCTTCGTCGCGAGAATCGGAAGCCTTCACCGGGTATGCATCGCGCATCGACTGCCACGTCGCGTCGGTTCGATCCTCCACGATGTCGCGGTGGACCACAACGTCGAACCGATGCATCACCGAATCGTCGGAGATGATCTCGGCGTCACCTAGCCCGCCCCACTCGACGCTGGTCGTCTGAATGACGCTGGGCGTGACGGCGCATTCGATGCCGTCATCGAAGCGAAGCGTGATGTACTGATTGAGAACGACACGGTGCCGCTTAGGCGGCCGACCGGGAAGGCTACTGCTAGCTACCGATGCCTTGGACATTGGAGGACACACTCGATTGGAGGATACAGGAAGGCGACACCGACGGGCGTCTCGCGCGTGGTGTTAATCCTGATCGAGTGGTTAGGCAGCGGAGCATGGGAGAACGAGTAACGACCGACAATGCTGCCGTCCAGTGCCGCAACCGGCGTAGAAATACTTAAGCGCGCCTATCCTTACTTGGCGCCGCGCGCACCTTCTTCGTCCGCGACTTTGGGTCAGCGAGGCTCGCTAGGTAGGCGTTGAGCGTCGACAGCCGATAGCCCATCTCAACGGTCTTCCCAGTGCCGGGCATCGGATCACGCTTGAGCTCGAGCCGGTCGAGCGTCTTGCCGGAACGACCGAGGTATTCCGCGGCCTTCTTTCGCGGGAAGATCGGATTGTAGGCGTACATCTCCGGATCAAGCATCGGGAGCTCCGGGCGCCGGCTCTGCGCCGCGCGAATTCTATTCGGCAAGGGTGACCTCGATGTCGCTCGTGCGCGACCGCCTTTGGTTAGGCGTGTGCGCCGAGCGTATCCCGATCACGCAGATCCGACGGAATTGGTCCCCACGGCTCGTCGAGCAGCCGGCGTCGTCCGGCGTTGAACGTGACGCGCATCATGTCGTCGAGCAGCCCTTGGAACTCACCCTCGCCCATACTGGCACACACAAGGCGCATCCGCGGCGCAAGCTCCGCACGTGCGAGTGCCATGAACTCATCGGATGTCATGCGCGAAGGCGGTTCGAGGCGTCGTGCGCTTCAGGAGGGAAGCCTGCAGTCCTCACTTGGCAAGAACGTGCCCGAACCCGGTAGTATGTGCGGAACATCACTGTCGTGCGCTCAAGTGGCGCCAACGCGCTCGCGGGGCGTTGCTGACGCCACTTCAGCATCAGGAATCAGGACGAATGCCGCGAACCAGCCGCTTATGCCGTTGGACATCACCGCTGACCAACCGCCATTGGAAAACACGACGCCACAGAACGTCTGCGAACCGGAAGCGAGCCTTAGAAAATTCTAGTCGACAATAGTACAGGCCGACACCAGGCGCCGTACCTCGGGGCCACGAATTGTGTCTTTGGCGAGGAGTTGCGCCGCGACGGATTCCACTGCGCTCCAGTGTTCGCGGATCAGGAAGTTCGCTTCACGCACGACACGAGCAAACCCTTTTGTCGCGTCATGCATGGAAATAGCATTACCCGTTTCGGGGCTAACCTCGTCTACGACGTCGAATTCGCCTAGATGCAGCAGCCCGTCCATGATCTGCCGGAGATCGCTAGCACACCGCGGGTCAGTCGCCAGCACCTTGAGTGCGGCGCGCTTCTGCACACGGGCCTGCGCTGCGGGGCCGGCGGCGGCAACGACTATCTCTCGTTCCACGTGTGCCTCAGTATTGTCGACCGAGCCAGCCGATCGATGCAGCGCGTGGCCGGCACCACCGGCACCAGCGCGAATTGTTACCGAATAGAGCGTGCACTTGAGCAGGACGGCCGCGACTGCGTGTCCGGCTTCGTGATACGCGATGACTTCGCGCCTCACGTCACAACTTGCCTCGTGTCTTGCCGCGCTTCTTCGGCTCGCGTTCGATCAGTTCTCCCGGCTCGACGCCTAGCACGCTGGACAGTGCATCCAGAGTAGCCAGACTCACCTGCGCCGTCAGGTTCCGGCACATGCGGTTGATGGTCGTAGGGCTCACGCCAGACTGACTCGCGAGCTCGCGCTGCGAGATCACCGGATCGTGCGCGTCCAACACTTCCTGCAATCGGAAGCGGGTAGGCATCTCGAGTTCGGACTCCATGCCACGAGAGTAGCAAAAAACGTGGGTTACTGCAAGCTGTATTACAGCATGCTTGACAACTGCTACAGCATGCTGTAAGTATGTTTGCAAGAGAAACGGGACCGCAGGCGCCCCCTGAGAAGAGTTGCCCGCGCTCCCGTCTACAGAACCCCTTACGAGGCCCCGCCCGTCAAAGATAGGGCGGACTGCCTCGCAGGACAACAGGAGGCGGACATGAAACAGACCCAATCACCGGCACGGATGCGGGTCATCCGGACGAATCAGGCGAATCTTGTGGCCTCGGTCCCAACGTTGGTCAGCATCGCGGGTCCACTGGCGCCTGACGAATGCGTGACGCACGACGATTCAATCTCCCCACGGCATGTGGTCATAATGGGTAGCGACATGAATGGAGAGATGCTGATCAAGGTCGAGCTAGCCCGAGATGATGTGGACGAGTGGTTGCTGCATGTGCTGAGGCACTGGCTGGCCGTCAAGCACGATGTCGTGCAGGCCACCGCACTGAACCTCCACTAGTGCCGCGAGGAAGGCGAAACATGGCCCCCGCAAAGAAGGTTACCTATGTATACGCGTCGACCGATCTCCCACTAATTCAGGAGCTCATCCGACTCGGAATCGAAGTGCATGGCGCGCTCGAGCTATTTGGCGCAATTCAGCTTACGCGCATGCGGCGCCTCCTCGCCGGCGAGATCGGCGAAGTACCGTCTCGCACCATCGCGTCGCACTCCTTGTGTCAGCTTTTGCGATGGACGTGGGCGGCATCACTACTTGTAAAGAATCCGGATCTAATTGAGCGTTGCATCGACGCCGTCAATGCCCTTTCCTCGCGGGCACCCTGCGAGGTGCGGCGGGCGAAGTCCCTTGGGAGAGCCGATATGTACTACCACCAGGCGCAACAGATGACGGGTCGGGAGCGCGAAGCCTTGCTTGATTGCTGGCGACAGCAGATCATGCGGAGCTAGGTGCAGGTGGAAGTCACTCTTGGACTTTTCAAAACAACGAAAAGGGTCCCGCGATTGATCGCGGGACCCTTTGGCTGGTCATGCAATTTACTTTCAGCCGGCACACTAATGCAGAAGCGCGATGATCACGCGGGATGGTATCCTGTAGAATGGTTCGCACGGGAAGACGGTACGGTGAGCGCGGAGGGATTTCAGATCGCGCTCACCGACGGCCCGCTCGCTGGACGCACGGCGTTGCTGCATGAGTTCAGCCTTTGGCTGGCCCTGAAGGACGGGCGCCTGTTCATTCGCGCGGCGCAGCAAGTGCCGCACAGCTTACCCCGAGGCGCGTTACTGATCGGCGGGTACGTGTGCGACTCCCAGAGCCGGCAGATGACGTGGAGGAAGGCGCCCGACGACCAGATGGCCGCGTGAACGAAGAGTGGGTTCGTGGATGGACTCGCGGCTGAAGTTAGTCACCCCGTTTTCGGAGCGGCCAGCCTTGCTCTTCGCACATCCGCTGAAGCGCGTCCCAGTTTGCGTACTTGAGGGCATCGTTCGGCAGGCGACGCGCTATTTCGTTCATGATGGCATTGTCCTCCATGAGAAGGCGCGCTGTCGTCATCCGTGCCACGCGACTAGTCTCCGGGTGGACGTAGCTCTTGGCCTTCTCTAGCGCGATCACCCCTCGTTCCCGCGCTGTCATCCAGTGACGGCACTCCCACGCGAACCAATCGCACACGGCGAAAGGGCAGCTCTTCTTGCCGGTGTTCGGTTCGAAGGCGACTTCCATCTCGTACTTATTCCAGAGTGCCGTAACGAATTTATCTTGGTCATAGTCTCCCTTCTCAAAGACAATCCCCACTTGGTCGGCGCGCGTGAGTTTTCCGGCGCGCTCCCGATTTAGGGCCCACTCCATTAGATGCTCGATCGTCCGCAGCGCGCACCACGGATACGGCGGGCGCGGCACGCGACTCGGCACTTCGTACTCGTCGAACATCCGGCGGAGATCAGCGTTCACGACCCCAACGGCGAACGGCTTGTTGGTGAGGGAGTGCGTCAGTTTCGCAACGGCGAGCCGAAACACGTCCTGCCTCGCCACGTCGCCGGGCCAACCCGTAAACGCGTTCGGGTGTTTCTGGTCGCGCGCCATGAACTCAGCCATGCGAAACGGCTGAGGCATGTCATAATCGGCCAGAAGCCTCGGCCAAGCGGCTTCGAGCTGTTCCCACTTACTCGACGACGCGACAAAGCCGCACACGTAGTAGGCGCCGAGGTTTCGCACGTTGTCGTGGTTCCCGCTGGCGTCGAAATAGGCGGTGTACATTGCCATCTGAATCGCCTCGCGTCGAGTATGGGGCAGATCGAGAGCGCGGGGTGTAGGACGGTTGGATCATCACGCCAGCTATGGTGTCGCGGCCAATTCCGTCACCTTGCGGCGCACGCCGACGAGCAGCCGTAGCGCATGTGACGCTGTGACGTAGCGAAAGCTCTGCACGAGCCCCGGGAGCGCCCAGCACAACAACCAAACCGCGACGCCGCCCTGGCCGTGCGAGAGTACCACGGCAAGCGCACCGCCCGCGCACACGAGCGTCGTCGTCCCCGGCCAGCGCACGATCATCCAGTTTTCGCGAAATCCCGGATCGAAGGCGGCCGCGAACCAGATCAGCGCGACGGCTTCGCCGAGGGCAGCCAGTGGCCCGTTGATGTGCTTTGGACCGACCGCGAACACCGGGCCGGTAAGGGCAAGTATGAACGCGATGCCATACGGGATATTGCAAGCCTCGATGCGCCGAAACAGGTGCGTCAGCCGGTGCACCTCGTAGGGCGTGAGCCGCTCATCCTGCAGCGCGCGGAATGCCTTGAATCCCGTAAGGCCGGCGAGATGCTCTGTCGGCACATACGTGGCGAATGTGATGGTCGGAGGTACAACAGTGGGGACTTCCGGTCCGGCGATCATCGGGGAAGCTTCGCGCCATCGGTGCGCCGCGGCAAGCCAGTGGTTTTGGCGCAAATGAACGACATCGACGCAAAGGTCGCCACCGAGTTCGCCGCCCAGTACGACATCGCGAAGCGGAACGGGGCGACGATGGATGCTTGCGTGGCGGCTGGCTTAGCATCTTGTGGGTCGGGACGATGCGTCGCTGCGTCATCGGGGCTTGAAAGGATGCGATAACTCCAACGTAGCCAGGTAAACCACTCTTGCATATTTAGAGGAAAGGTGCTAGGAAGGTGCGATGACGCAAATGTCGATTGGCCCCTCTCCTCTGGAGAACGTATGCCTAAATCGCGAAGCGGATGGCTCGGCGTGGTCGTCGGTGTTCTCCTCGTTAGCCTCCCCGCGATGGCGCACGCACAGGTTATCTCGTGTCCGCTCACGAACGCCACGCTATCCCGCGAGCACTGTAGTGTCGTCGGGGTCGGACAATCGACCGGCGTTGTACGCGCCAAAGGATCGGTCGATAAAGCAACGGGGGTGGTGAGTCTCCACGTCGAGTGGGAGACGGATGATGTGAGACACGGACCGTGCGGCCTTGCGAGAGCTGATCTATACGGGGATGGAACTAAACCTCTCGCGTCCGTCTCGATGGACGGCGCAGCGTGCATTGGCGGAAAGGGAGTCGGCACTTACCTCAGAGTACCGAGAGACTACACTTTTTCTATTGCTCCTGCGTTAGCAAGTCAGGTCAAAACGATCACCGTCACCGCGAGCAAGACTGGATCGCACAATGGCCTTTTTAACATCAGCCTCAAGCAATTACTCGACGCCATCAAGGTGATAGGGGCGGTGTTTGCCGCCGCGTAGGTCCGGGCAAGGATGAGAGTGCGGCCAGGCTCGTGGCGGTCTTCAAGAGTGTCCGACGCCGAATGCGTGTTCTCCACGCGAGCACAATGGCCGCGTCGGACGCGATCGAATCGGCTTTAGCGGATCGGACGCTCCCCCCTCGTCAATCCTGGGCGGGGGGGGGGTGATCGCACGAATCCTGCTCAGACAGCCCATCGCTATGAGGCGATGATCTTCGCGCGCTGCTGTCCGAGTGTCTGATGCGCATACCCCGACTCGGGCGACCGGTTGCGCCAACGCCATGGTCCCTCTGGCGCTTTTTCTTTACCGCTGCCTCGAGACGTACCGACCCGCGAGCGGTGACCTGCCCGCTCGCCGGAATATCTGGTCGATCTCGTCCTCGGCCGACTGATGCCGTTCGCGAGGCCGCTGGCTCGCATAGTCATATCCCGGCGACTGTCCTTCTCGAACTTCTGGCTTCTGCGGTCCACGAAGGCCCAGCGTGCGCGGTCGCACAAAGTTGCCGTACACCACCGCGTCGGCGAAGTCAGGCGACCGGCCAAGCTTCTTGATGATGCTCTCCTTCTTCTCGATCCGCACGACGCCATTTTCCGTCGAATAGGTGGGGGCCATGAGCTCGCGCCAGAGCCCTGCGTGCTTCGGCATGGCGACGAGACCAGCAGCGAGATCCTGCGAGAGCTGCCAGTACACCTGAGCGCGCATGTTCAGAAACTGGTTTGAATCCGCTTGGTACTCGCGCCCTGGGGCCATCGTCGCGACTGCCGACTTCATCGCGCCCTCGATCGGATCTTCAGCCCCACCCTCGATCACGCGGACTGACGGTCCCGGCGGCAGGACCCGACGCAGATAGTTCACGACGTTCGATCCCACGCCGACAGAGTCGACGGCCACGTGCTCGGGACGCACGCCGTCTTCCTGCATTATATCCCAAACATGCTCACCGAACGCCAAGGCATCGCGAGACGGGATACGTTCTACTCGCTCGAGGACCGACCCCTTCCAGCGCGCAAGCGCGCAGCGGTCGCCATTCTCTGACTGCGCGGGGTCGACGCCGAGCGCGAGCGGTCCGTCGGACATCGACTCATACAGCGCAGGGTCATCCCATTTGCGCGCTGCATCCTCGAGCCACGCTGCTTTGATCAGCGCATTGTGCGCCTCGCGCGGGGAGAGCCCACGGACGCGCGACAGGAACAACGGTCCCGTTTCTCCATACTCGGCGCGCTTTTCCGCGATGAATGCTTCCGATGTCGCACCGGGAACGATCGAAGCCTTCCGACAGACGATGTTCGGATGATCGAACGCAGAGATACGAATCGCTTCTACAGCAGGAAGCTCAGAGAATTGGTGCAACGGGTCGAGCTGATGATCGGGATTGCCCAGGCCGAGCAGAATGTTGTGCGGAGCCGTCGCCGTGTTCTTCAGTGCCGTCACGACCGACGGATCCATACCCGGAAATTCTTCGACTACGATGAGCATGTGCTCCGCATGGAAGCCCTGCGATCGGACCGCTGAATCCGCGCCAGCGTCCACACCTGCCGTCCAGCCAACCGCGGCCCACTTCTCCTGCCGCGTCTCGTTGCCGGTCATTGGGTCTTCCAACACCGGGCGCATGCGGATCTTCAGGTCGAGCGACTGTGCGCGAGGGAACCGCTTCTTGAAGGGCATCAGATGCACGCCGATCTCTTTCCAGAGATTCTGCTTGAGCTGCCGCTCCATCGGCGCCGTCGTTACCACGAGCGAGTCTTCAAAGCATGCCAGAAACCACAGTACGAGCCCGGCCGCGGTGAAAGTCTTCTGCGTTCCGGTCGCCGCCTCAATGGCGACATGCTTCTTTCCGGCGACCTTGCCAGCGAGCACGTCGCACGCGCGGACCAGTGGATCGGGCGTACCGTCCCACTTGTGGGTGGCATACTCGGGGTGCTCTGACCAAACGAGCGTCTCGCGCGGAACGGCCAGGACGTCGATCAGAAAGCTCAGTGGATCGGACTGATACTCGAGCAGCGGCCGGACCTTTCGCTCGCCGCTCATATGCTCGTCGATCATACGCGCGACGGAGCCGCGATCACTGACACCGCGGATTGGAATGCGACTAGCCACGACGACCCTCGTTCCAGATGACGTCGACGTGGCGCGCGAACGCCTTGAAGTTCACTTCAGAGAGCATCGTTTCCGCGACAGACAGCATGCGATCGACGTTGTTCGCTACGACATCCTCTGAGAACTCGGACCGCTCACCGAGCCCGAAGCGCGACGCCTCCGCGATCGCGCGCAGTCGATTGTCGACTGTCGGTGCTGACTTCAGTACCTCGTCCATACTGGTCGGGCCTTTCGACACCTCTCCGCAGTGCTCGCACTTTCCACGCAAGGTGATCGTGGCCTCACCCATGATGACCCGATGGATCAAGTCGATGCCATCGGGTAGCACGCTTCGGAACGCCTCGCGGAGCTCGTTCGGCGGTCGGCCTGAGCGGCCCGGCTTGCCACCGGTGTTGCCAGGATGCGCTCCTAGCGGGATTTGCGCACCGTTCATGGGCGAGGTGGCGAACCTGGGCGCGTTGGAAGCGCTACCCGCGGATTTCGCCGCGGTTTTGCGGGCCTTTGTGCCCTTTTTCGCAGAGGACTTCCGAACAGTCATACGGTCCTATCGACGAGGAATGGCGGCGCGAACTGAGGCCGTCGGCGCTTTCTGTCGGATCTGCGCTGCGAGGCGGTATTGGCGGGCGATCTTGACCTGACGGTCAGCGAGCGAACGCTGAATCACGCTCGCGCGGACAGGGTCACGCACCTGATTGGAGACCTCCGCGCTTTGCTTCTGCAGTAGTGTGATCTGATCGTACACCGCGCGGAGCCGACCCGGATCACCTGCATTTTCCTCGTGAGTCGCGACGCTCAGTATCTCTGGCCGGTGCGCAGCGAGGTATTCGGCCGCGCCAGTGGCATCTCCAGCGGCCAGTTTCCGCTGCCACGCGAGTCTGTGGCCCTCGGCCTCGTGGAAATCCTTGATGGTGCGCGCGACGCTCTCCGCATCGCCACCGGGCTGGCGGACCGCGAACCCACGCACCACCGGCATACGCGTCGTCGCATCTCCACTGTGTGCTTCGGCGCCGGCAATCGGGGCTCCTCCTGTCACCTTCCGTCCCAGCCGGACCACTGCGTCGGCACCCTGCATGGCATAGACACCAAGTCCGCCAGCCGCCGTACTGACGGTGTTCTCGATCTTTGCTGGGCTCGTGTTCGTGAGTCGGCCGACCACCCGTGCAGCCTCGCCCGTGTAGCGAGTGCTCTGCTCCGCGGCGGGTAGCTTTTCCATCCCGCTCGGAACGATCGGGCGATCTCGGAAGAAGGACTTGTTCGCCCACCACTCCACGGCTGGCCGGATGACTTCCGGCATGTGAAACGGATTGAGCGTGCTCCCCAGCGAGGACGTCAGACCGTCGAGGGCGCGCGGGTCATGATGGTCGATGAACTGCAGCGCGCGTTCGAACGTGGATCCGAAGAGGATGCCGAGTTCCGGCGGCTTCGGAATGCGCCAGATATGCTCGAGCGTACCGTGCTCGTCACGCTGAATGACGATCCACGCGACGTCCTTCTGCCACTGGGGCACTTCCTGATAGGCTGGGTCATCCCGCTGCAACAGGTAGAGTGCGATGGACGGGATGGTGATCATCGCGGCGATACGCGGCAGTACAACAGCGGGCCGGGCGCGGAGCTCCGTTATGAGCTTCAGGTTGCCCTGCACCGTCGCGTTGAAGAAGCTCATCAACTGATTCGCGGCCCGGCCCACCTGCCCTGCCTTCGCGAAGTCCACAGTCACGTCGCGCGACGCGAAACCGGCTGCGGCGTCTGTGTCGGCGCGGCTCATTCCCGCTTTGCCTGCCTTTCGCGCGACCGCGGAGAACTCCCCGATGCGCGTCGCATTCTCCATGATGCCGGAGATCATCCGTAGCGCATCGATCGGATGCACGACCACGTCAGCAATCTTCCCGTGCGTCGAGCGCGTCAACGCCGCGAGGTTTTTCTGTGTCGCGGCGCGATCTAGGCCGAGCTGCGCCGCATTATCGCCGCCGGCGAGACGCCAACGCTGAAACAGATCGTCGCGCTTCACGAGGTGGAACAAACCTTCGGCCGCGAGGAAGCCAGGCGGCCGGTTCGGACCCTGCGAGTAGACTGCCGCCGTGAACGCGTCGCGGACCGGATTGCGCGCGATGAATTCGCCCGTCAGCGTTGCACCAGCGCGAAGAAGGCGCGTCGGCGCACCGGCAATGCGCAGCCACATCGGAAGTTGCTGCTGATTCAGCCCCGCGAGGGCGTCGTACAGTTGCGCGTCCTTGATCGCCAACCACTTCCGCTCGCCGTTGAGAATCACAGGCACGACGAGGTCTTTGGTCTCGCGCGCTCCGGCCGTGGTCGCGTCCTGGAAGCTCTTGAGCATGCCCAGCAATGGCGTCAGCCCACCATTCGGGACGATGAACCCAAGATCCTCGAGCTGCTGTTTGACGCGTTCGACCGGGATCTCGACAGGGGCCTGTGGCGCCGGCACGAGCTCCGCGATCCGCCCGCCGCCTTCAGTGCGGAGCGCGTGCTTGTACAGCGCGAGCGCCGCTTCGTGTGCGTGTGACTGCGCGACGGTTTTGTAGACGTCCGTGATGACGGACTCCAGCGGATCGATGATTTCTCGCGATGAGCCGACAGCGCGTTGGATACCGCTGGAGTTACGGCCGAATCCCTTGCCGTTGCCCTTTCCCCCGACGCCTTCCTCGTCCTCGAAGACACGGTAGAACCCAACCCGACGCTGGTTCGCGGCTTTGATCGCCGCGCCCTCAGCGTCCGTCAACAGTCCTTTGTGCACGCGATAGTCGATCAGAGCGTTGGAGACCTGCCAGAGCTGTTCAGCGCGCGCGCGAAACTGAGGCTCGTACATCCGCCGCATCTCGAGTGCATCGGTCATCGCGATTCCAGCGTCGACGCCACGGTCCGCCAGTTCGATGGCGCGCTCCGCGACGAGGTAGCGACGGAATGGGGCCAGCTCCTCGGGCTTGAGCGATGCGAGCACGTCGTGCACCGCCGGCGCGACGCGTTGGTTGGTCCGCGGATCGACAATGCCGCGGTCGAGCATCTCCTCGGCCATACCGGCGGCACCGCGCGTCAGGCGGGCGAGCACATACGCGTCCTGCGTCGGCGACCGTGCACCGCCAAGCTCGGCGACGGCTCGCTTGAACTCGCCGAGGTCATCGAGGCCGTAGGTGATGAGCTTCCGTGCGAGCCACGACCTGGCTTCCGGCGAACTGACGTGACGGAGTCCAGAGGCAAGCGCGGATTGGTCATTCACCGACAGCATCGCATCAACGCGAGCAGTCGGGGGCGCCGTCGTGTGATCGTGGAACGCCTGCCGGGCCGCATCAAGCGTCTGCCGTAACGCAGGTTCCTTGCTCAGCACGTGCTGCTCAACCCATTGGGTGAATACCGGCGCATCCGTCGCGAGCCGATTCGGCTCGGTAACATAAAATCGTCCCCACTGCGCGATGCCCTCTTCGCCATAGCCACCGGTGGGCTTTCGCGCGCCGTACAGGTCTCGGCCCATCTTCACGAGCTCACGCTTCGCCACCATCGACAATTGAGGTGCCCCGCGCCCGGCCGCGCCCTTCATCGTCGGATTCCGCAGGTACTCCTTGCTGATGTAGTGCGCCACTTCGTGTGCGGCTGTGTCGATCCTGTCCATGCGAATGACGCGTGCGACTTCGGCATGCGGGAAGAACGCGCCGAGCGCGCGGCGCTGCTTCGCCTTGAACCGGCCTTCGCGCAGCGGGACGCCGACACCATCGGCGAGCGCTCGGCTGATTGCGCGCAGTGATTCAACCCGGGCTATCTGGGCAATGGGCGGCTGTCCGATGACACTTCGGAGCTTTGCGCCGATGACGGAACCGAGATCAGTAATCGGAGAGAAGAGGGCTGCTTGATCGGGGCCGGAATGGGGATCACGCACCGGTTCAGCCGAAGCACGGGCCTGTAGTTCCTCGGCACTGATCTTCTCGCCGCGATTGACGAGTTTCTCCAGCTCGACGATGCGACGCGTCCGAACCTGCGCGGAATTCGCATCGGTCTCGAGCTTCTGTTCCGCGCGCAACTGCTGCAGTTCAGCGCGCGCCGCGGCCTCCGTCTCGCGGAGCGATCGAGCGCCTGAAGTGCCTTCGCGCCCGCTGAACAGTGCGCCTTGGGGCGCGGCATCGGGAACCTGCTCTCCGAACAGGTCGCGCTCCATCTTGGCGAGCGGATCATGGTCGAAGAGCGCATCCTGCGACGGGTCGATCGAATCGCTTAGACGCTCGTCTCCGACCGCTGTTTCGGAGTCGGGTACAGATTCCCACTCGCGACCTGTTCTTCCAGGTGCGTGATTACTCGATCCTTCTCCTCTGCCGACAACTTCCTGAACGGCGTCCCGGATGGAGGGATAGAGGTCGTCGATGAGTGCTCTGGGATTCTCGCCATTGGCAACCTTCCGTGCGGCCTCAGTGAGCGCATCCGCGATCGGACCGGAGCGCGTGTAGAGCTGGTTGAATACTTCCTCGAGCTGACCCGATTCGCCGGCGATGCGCCTCGACGCTTCGACGTCGATGGCGTTTCCACCTCGCGCCAACTCCTCAGCGCGACCCTCGCGAGCAACGAAGCCGAACAGCCGACGATCGCTCGCCAGCCGCCTCTTCACGAGACTCGCGAGTTGCGCGCGTTCCACGTAGAGGGGTACTGCGATGGCTTCCTGACCGAACAGGTTGTCTTGCGTGACCTGCTCGCTCCCCGCATCGCGTACCTGTCGCGCCACCTCGCGCACTTCAGCGTCCGAGAGGCGCTTGCTTGATTGCTCGATCGCGTCCACCGCCGCCCGTTGCTGCTCATGTCCCGACAGCATCTCACCGATGGCGGCGCCGGCGCCCTCGCCAATGTCGCCACGCGCAACCTTCGCGAAGAGGTCAGGGGCGAGCTTTGAGAGGCCAAGTCCTTGCTTGGCCGTCGAGCCCTTGAAAGACACTCGGTCGCGCAGATCGTCGATGCCGAGCCCCGAGTCACGGAAGAACTGTGCGGCGTCGAGCGGCGTGCCTCGACCCTCGGCAATGTTTGCCAACGCGCCCATTGCCCTTGCTTCGCTGGCGGTCTTGGCGGGCAGTTCCTGTACGTTGATCGATGGGTGGCCGGTGCGTTGCGCTAGGGCGAGCCGGTTGTGACCATTCACTGGATGCACAATACCCGTCGCTGGATCGCGCCAGACGGAGATGACGCCTGCTAGCTGCTCGTCGAACTTCGACAGTCCCTTGAGTTCCGCGCCCGCTCCGGACTCCGCGTCGGCGTTGTGCTTGTACTGGAACCGCTGTGGATCGGCGATGATGTCTGCGACAGGCATCCGCTTGATCTGGACACCAGCGGATGGCATCGTCACAGTCTCGACGGGCGGGCTGATGAGCTTTGGTGAATCAGCTATCGCCGGAACCTCGGTAAAGAGTCCGGCCTTCTGAAGCTCGCCCATACGGGACCGGAACAACTCGCCAGCCTGCGCGGCGCTCGCCAGTTCGCCCCGGCGATGCCGTTCCTCCATTCCACGCCGGACGATTTCTTCAAGCGTGCTGCCGGTGCGCCGCTGCAGTTCATTTACTGCGCCTCGCAGGTGAAGAGCGCTGACGATGTCGGCGTGCGGCTTTCCGGTCGTGAGTTCTCGGCCGACGGTGCTAAGCAGCGTGGCATCGCTAAGATGTTCGACCTTCTCGGGGCGGTAGAGCGACGCGGCTTCAGCGGCGTGTCCGAGTTCCTCGGCGCTCAGACCCTTCTGCCCGAAGCCAAACAGTCGACGACGCTGCGCTTCGGTGAGCGTTGCCTCCATCTGATCGAGCTCTATGCGTGCGGCTGTGATCTGTTCGTCGGTAGCCGTGCTGCTGTTCTCCCTCGCCGCGAGGCGCTTGTATCGCTTCGCGCCTTCGTCACCAAAGAGATCGGTCTCGATCTCGGCATCGCGCGCCTTTTCTACTTCAGCAATGTGCTGAAGCTCTTCAGGAGAACGGTCGAGGATATCCCTAAAGTGGTATTCGGGAACCGCTTCGGCCTGCGTTGGTGCCGACTCCGCTGCGACGGGCTCGGACACTGGCGCGGGCTCGGGCTCCGGCGTCGTGCGCTGCGCGGCCTTCGCGCGCGTCTCGCCCGCTGTCGAAACCTCGGGTTCGGGCTCACCCTTGAGCTTCCGACGTTGCGCCTCGAGCATGTTGATGCGGCTCGTGAGCTCACCTTCGGGCTGCGCGTCTGTCGGCGCCTGTTCCTTCAGCGATGCGAGCTGCTGTTCGACATCGACCAGCGTCGGTGGCGCATCGGCAAGACGGTGCTCGCTGTCGCGCGCTAAGCGTGAATCAACAGGACGCTTCGCCACCGCGGATCGAGTGCGCTCAGCTGCGCTACGTGCGGCCGTCGAGGCGTCCCGTACAGCTGCAGCAGCGTCGCGCACTACCGGCGCAAGCTTGCCCGCGCCCTCGTGAGCCGCGCCGAGCACTGACGCGACAACGCTGCCTGCGAGCGCTCCCGCAATCGGATCGTCCGGCGAGTAGGCCGCGCCTGCTGGCGCCCCTGCGACAGCCATCCCGGTCAACTTGCCGCCGAGCTTCGACGCGCCGGCCGATATCGCGCGGTCGGCGACGGCGCTCTCGATGCCTGGGAAGGCAACGTTCGCGAGCGTCTGAAGGCCTGCAATGGTGCGTCCACCCTTTGGCTGTGCCCCGTGCGCAGCGTCATAGGGTTGGTCGATCATCTCCTGACTCAGGTGCTGCGCGTTCCCACCCTTTGAGAGATTGGGATTCGGCCGACGGTCACCAACCTCCGGTGTCAGCAGTGCATCTGCGGCCGACTTGAAGGGCGCGGTGATGAGATGCGCGGCGGTCTGACCCGGATGCGCAATCGCCTCCCCCGCGAGCTCGACAACCTGCTTTCCCGCACGCTCTGCGACGCCAGGACGGTACGCACGCCGAGCGTTCGGTGCGACCACTGTGACGTCACCCCGCACAGTTGGAATATTTCTCGGTTCCAGTGAGGGTGTTCGCTCGATCGACGCCGGGGTTGGAATTGAGACATGCCCGGGATCCATCGCGCCCATTACCGAGAAGCCGTGAGTCGGTGCGTTCTGCTGCAGCCACGCGAGCGCCGCCGGTGCTCCGGTGAAATCGATTGCGCGACCCGGTGAATGATCGCTTGTGAGCGTCCACGTCACGACGTCGCCGGGATTCCCTCCGCGCCCTCTTTGGAACAGCATCTCCTGCCGTTCCTGTGAGCGCTTCGTCTCGCCGACGCGCAGCCTGACGCCATCCTGATTTGCGTGCGTCAGAAGAGACTCCACGCTATCCGCAACCTGCGGATGAAGGCTCGCGAGATCGTTGTGTGACGCCGTGTCGGGCGACCACGAGCGCTTTGCGAGCACGCGTGCCTCGTAGTCATCGAACGACTCGTTCGGCTCGCGGCCGGTCGGTTGATCAAGACGGTGCGTTGGCACGTGACCAGCGGCGTCCGGCGTGCTCGTGTCAATCACCGGATGCCCGCTCTTCATGTAGGCCGCACGCTTCACCGCTGGCTTGTCCGTTGCCGGCGCCCCGCGCGCTTGTCCGATGTCTTCCTGTCCGGTGCCCATCGTCTGAACCGCGCGAGGGACGCCGAGCGGCGTATGCAGTGAGATAGCGTCAGGCGCTCGCTCCTCCGGCCCGGTTCCCATAGCTCGTACACTGCGCGGTATCTCTGGCCGCTGAGCCATGACGACGGCGGGCGCGAGATGGATTGGCCTCGCGGCCGCAGTGATCTCATTCGGTGTCGCAGGGTCAGCGAGATCGATCGTGCTGGACCTTGAGAGCTTGCGTTCGAGAATGCTCAGCGGATCTGGCGTACCAGACGCCGAAGCATCGACGCGACGACTCTGCTGCCTATGCCGTCGCTCAAGCACTGCGAGCGGATCGTCGCCTTGCTGCTGCTCAGTCTCTTCGAGGGCCAGTTCTTCCGACATCACTGAGTGCGCCGAGCGTACTTCTGCCGCGTCAATTGATTGGTCTTCGCGAGCGCTTCTTTGGCTTCGCTAGTATCTGCACCTGCGCGCAGCAATCGCTCGTACCGTTGCTGGTTCGACTCCAGTTCAGCGTTCAGCGCATGCGCGTCTGCGTTCTCGCCGGCGGGTGCGCTGTCTGGCACGCTTCCGCCCTGCATGCGTGCGGTCTCGCGATCGAGCACGCTGGTGAGCGAGTCCGAGCGCTGGCGCAACTCGGCGACGTGCTTCTGTGCTGAGGTGCGCCGATGTACGAAATCAGAGGAATCCGCGGGCGAGGAGAAGAACGCGGGCTGTTTCGGGACGGTGCGCTGCGCCGACGACAACGCCTCGTGCGTGGCACTGAGCTGTTGACGGACTGCAGTCGCGTTCTGACGCGCATCCCGATGCTGGGGCGTCTCGCTGTTGGCGCTCGACGTCCGTGATGGCAACGGGTGTGTGACGGAGTAGTCGTGCTTCGCTCTGAAGTCCGCAATCGGATCACGTGCTGGACGGAGGAGCCCGCGCACAGCGGCGGGATCACCGGTCGCGATCGCTGCGTCGACGTCATCGGGATCGTTCCCCGCATCGATAAGCTTCTGGCGCATTGCGATCGACGGGATCATCGCCTGAGCGCGCTTTGATTGGGCGATGCGTTGCGCGATGAGCGCTCGGACGCCGCCGACTTCTGCAGCATCCTTCTGCGCCGGCGATGACTCCTTGTCGTAGCTGTAACCGCCGACGTCCTCACCGTAACGAGGCTCTTTCGCATCGGGATGTCCGACCGACATGATGCCTGATCCCGGCATGCCTGCGGTGGCGGCGCCCACTATTCCATTGATCGCCTCGCCGCCGAGCACGGTTCGCTCGTCGAGCCCTCGCTCAGCGGTGGGTACGTATCCCTCCTTCCGCGCGAAGATGGCTTCTCGCACGTGCTGCTGACGAAGCTGCTCCTTCGTGTCGCGCTCACGAAGCTGTGCGGTAAGCTCATTGCGCTTCGCCGCTGCGGTGGCGTCGTTGTAGGCGCCCGCGACTGTGGTCGCAGCGGTGAGGCCAGGTCCCACGTACTTCCCAAGCCCGCTCAGGAAACCCATGTGCTGCTCCTTAGGGCGCGCTATCGCGCCAGTCGATGCCGTAGAGCCATCCGATGCAACGCCACGAGAAAATCACGACCGATCCCCACAGGATTCGCACCCGCGCCACCCAGACATCGGCGACAAAGTTCGCAAGTGAGATCACACCGCCTTCTTGCCATTCGATGACGTATCCGCGCCACTCGACGCGCCAAGGAACGCCATTCATAACAGGCCGCGGCCCGTGATCCGTGCGAGGCGCGAGTAATGCGACGGGCGGCCAGCACGGAATTGCTTGCTGAACAGCCACGTGAAGAGCGGCGCTGCCCGGTCCATCGCACCGCCGGCGGCGTTGTTGCCCAACGCGAGATTCCACACCCCGGGATGATCAGGTGCGACGCCGCCTGCAGTCGTGTACTCAACGCGCTGACTCCACTGCCCATTCTTGTAGAAATTGCCCGTCGAGAAGCCGGCAGGAACGGGGATCCCGTAGTCGGACGGCTCCCACTGGTTCAGCATCGTGAACGTCGGGCCATAGATGGCCACCGTCGTCGCGCCATCCGACTGCGAGTTGAACCAGTAGGTCGGCAACTTGGTCCGCGCCATCTTCGCGAGGATGCGCGGCACCGTCTGGGTGGTGCTGTTCTCGCCTTGCTGCATCTCGGGCAGGTCCTGCCGGTAGGCGGAACCCGAGCCGTTGACCGTGCCAGCCATGACGATCTGCGCGGCGAAGTCGAGCGTGAAATGCTGCGGCCAGCGCGACCGCGCGTAGGTGTATTCGAGGACCGTCCCTGCGCCGCCCGAGAACCCGCTCAGGTACATGCGCGTCCGGTCGATGTTGTACTTGCTGCACATGTCCTTCACGACCGCTTCGAGGACCATGAAGTTCCCGCGATTGGCGCGCGCGCCCGCACTCGGCTCAGAGCCGGTCGGGGACGTCGCGAAGAACTGAGGGAAGACCACATACGTCGGCCAGTTCGCATCCGGGGTGGCTGCTGACCCGTTTGCGGCCGTCGCGTAGTTGTAGCCGAGCTTGAACCCGATTTGCTCACCCATCTGCTGGCCTTCATTCGTTCCAACAGGTGCCGTCAGATTGCCACTCCCCGAGCCCTGACACTGCACGATCAAGCGACTCGGCTGACCGGTCCACCCCATCGCCGCCACCGCCGCGCTGTCCGGCTCAAAGACGACGTACTGGACCACACCACCCGCGTAGAGCGCGGTGTTGGTCGCTGACGAGTCCACCCCGAAATACAGGCTGGCGGGAAACGATGTCGTCTGCGGCGTGAAGACGGCCGCCATCAGCCGATCCGCGCGTGAACACCACGAGGACCACGCCCTTTCGTCCCGCTCGAGCGCGCGATTGCTCGCGTCGAGTCATGCTTTGTGAACTGCCCCATCTAACGAACTCCACGTCTTCACGACGTTGCTCAGCGTTTCAGAAGAACTGTGATGATCCGTTCTTATGATCGCTCCTCTCGACCAGCGCGTCATGTGGCCGAAGCGTCTACACTTACCCCCGCCTTTCTCCTGCCTGCAGCTGATGCGGTTACGTTACGCTCTGCCTCCGCCATCTCCGTTGCAACGTCGCGTAGCTCTCTTACGCTCGTTAGCATCCGGAATGCGGCGGCCTCACTAAGGTCCGCCATCTCGCGCAGCTGCGAGACGCTCGGAACGTGAGGGCGTCGCAAATCACCAAGAGCGTAGAACGTTGACCGTGATCCGACGGAGGCAACCTGCGTCCAGAAACACTTGACGCGTGCATCCGACATAACTTCGATGCCCCGACGGACAATAATCTTGGCTTTTCGCGCGAGTTGGCGGTCAATTCGCCGATGGCGCGTCATTCCGTCTCCAACGCCGAGTATTCGGCGAGCCGCGTAGCACCAACGTAGCACGGACTCGAAAGCGGCAAAGGCCGACAACCGTGTAACCGGCTGTCGGCCTTAGTCTTATACCACATCGGGACGGCGGGATTTGAACCCGCGACCCCCTGAACCCCATTCAGGTGCGCTACCGGGCTGCGCTACGTCCCGTCCGCTCAACCTGCTAGCGGTCAGACGTGAAACATAGCCACCCGATGTAGGCAGGACAACAGTGCGCGACGAACACAGGAATTTATCGTCGATAGGTTCGAGGGAGAGATTGTTCTGCTCCGGTCTCGATCTACGGGGATGCCAAACTCGCCACTACGGCAGAGGGGGCTCGCTGCGGGTCTATGAGAGCGTCAATCTTGGGGCACGCGAACGGCGCTGTGTGTAGCCGGAGCACGCGCTGTCGCTTCATGACTTTGATGCGGGTGCTATGTGCGTCGATGCTCGCTGACGGCGCAGTCGTGGATATCGCACAAACGGCCACCGCGCCCTGTTGACGATGCCGGGGGCCGTTGATTCGGTGCACGGGCGTAGTCGTGTTTCGCACGCAAAAAGACAAAACAGGTCGTTGCTCCGCCTAGACCGACCATTACGCTAACTGCGACGACTCGCCGCCTCCACTCCTCCGTTCACATCAGTCGAGAAAGCGCATCAAATTCATTAGGGCCTGCTGTCGACAACTGCCGGCAATCCGTGTGCTTGCGCATACGCCGGCGTGAGGAACTCGGCGTATCTACGATCGCCGGCGAGGTACGTTTTGAAAAACGCCACCGTATAGAGCTCGACCGCCGGCACCATGACCGCCGCGGACGGCGCTGGGCCCACGGTGGACGGATCGATGTTGGGCGAGACGCCGCTGTAGAATGGCGGAGAATCCGTGAACCCGTCACCGTTCGCGTCGAGCGAGCGCACAGACTTGACTCCCACGCGGTCACAGATGTTACGCCCGCCGCCGAAGCCCTGGCCGAACGACGCCAGCTGCATCGCACCGATGTTCCACTGCCCGTATGCTGTTGTTGCATACGCATTCGTTGGTGCATTGGTGAGCAGCGGTTCCGGAATGCTCTGATTAGCCGCAAGGGCTCCTTCTCTCGTCTGCTGAATCATCTCGCACAGCTCCGTCACGTAGCTCTGATGAAGCGCGCCCGGGTTCTTGACATAGATTCGCGTGGTCGCTCTCGTCGTTGCCGCAAAAAGATCCGGTGCAAAGGCGCCTGCGGAAGACTGCGTGCCTGCCATGATGAGATAGGGGATTGACAGGGTCGCCGCATCGGAGAGTGCGACCGCGGCACGGAGCGGCTCGTATACGAGCAGGGCCTTGATTCGGGTATCGGGCGCGATGGCGGCATCCGCGCGACCAGCAGCGAAGTGGAACGCCGACGCAGCGCCCGCCGAGAGACCGGATGCACCAATTTTGGAGTCATCGATGTGCCCCGCTAGCAAGTCGCCGCTGGTCGTGTTTCGGCTCGATATCGCTGACGTGAGCAGTCCAAGGTCGCGAATTCGCGCCACCGCGTCGGCAGAATGCAGCGCGACGACGACGATGAAGCCGTGACTGGCGAGGAGCTCATGGAGTGGCAGCTGGTTGATGCGCTGGAAATCCGCTCCAGCCGGGCTCGCACCGTGATCGTAGATGATAGTCGGGAACGTGCCCGATGCCACAGTGGCACTCTTGGCTGCGCAGAGTGGTGAGGTCAACAGGTACGGGCCGGAGGCTGTTTCGACCTGATACTTCTGCACGCAATCAGGTGCGCTCGTCGTAGGGTAGTACACTTGGACGAGGCTCACGCGCCCACCGCTCATCGTCGCGGAGAACGTCGTGTATCCCACGTTGTACGCTCCCTTCTCCGACGGCGAGTCGACAGTCGCATTGGGCGACGTGGGATCGGAGCAGCCGAAGAGCGCGGCGGTGGCCGCGGCGAGGATTACTGTGGACCAGCGCGGGCCTCGAGGCCTTGTCGTGTTGAGCGAACGCATATGCCAACCCTCCCTGAACGTGTGCCAGTGAACAGTCACGAGCTCGTGATGCCACTGAGCAGACGCGGAGGCTTGGCGCGAAAGACGCCAAATCAGAAATTGGCGTTGCCCGTCTTCTCGCTACGTGGGACGATGAAGCAGTGCATGGCGCCATACGCCTCGGGAGGCACCGGATACTTTCCCGCCGGAAAGAGATCCGTGCCTGCCGCCGCGTAGCGGCGAAGATCGCCCAGTCGTTGGCCGGTGAGAAAGAAGTCGAGCGCGCGCTGCGCCCGCAGCTCCGCAAGAAGCGCCGATCCGCCGATGGCCAGTGGAGCCTTCTTGCCGACGGCTCGCCGCGCATTGACGAAGCTCAGCATCGCGGTGTTGGGGCCGTCGGCCTCCACGCCGACGTAACGAGCTTCGAGTCCGCTGGCGAATCGGATGTGCGTGGAGATGTCGATATCTGCCGGTATGGTCGCGCTCCATCCGCTGTACATCGACGGCCGCAGCGGCGGGAAGATCCCGGTGCCGCCGATCGCCTGTCGCGGGGTGGCCTGCTGGGGAACTCGTGGATCGTCGAGATGCTGAAAGGCCGATTGCAAGCCAAGAAATGGCCCATTGGTCTTCACGCCCAGCTGCACGGCGTTGTTCTCACGGACGGCGTTGGCGGAGTAGTAGGCCAGGCGCTCGTAGGTATCCGGCACGATGGTCGCGTAGCTGCGCGCCTTGGCGAGATTACCTCCCTCGAGCGACGCGCGTGCCGCACCGACGCTCGCCAGGTAGATGAGGTCCTGTGCGGCCGCCACGCTGGCGCCGCTGCGCGCGGCCGTAGCCACAGTGATTCCTTCGTCAAACCGCGCGATGGCGCGCGCAAGCAGCTCGCTCGACGGCAGAGCCGCGCTTCGGTTGACTGGCGCTTCGCAGAAACCTTCGCCCAGGAGAACGTAGGCGTACCCACCGTAGATGAGCGCGCGCGCGACATCGAGACTCGAGCTCGCGCTCGGGCCAAGCATCGCCTTCAGGCGATCGGCCGCGTCGTCAGCCGATTGCCTCGCCCGCTGCAGGCTCGCGTAGACGTCTTCGTTCGTGACATTGAGATCGTTGAACTCGTGTCGCGAGAAGGCGCGGATGAAGACGTCGTTGTGATCCGTGTACACCTCATCGGCGAGCACCCCGGACCAGAGCGCATAGGTTCCATACGCAAATTGAAACTCACCGATAACCCCATTGATCAGGAGTTGCTGCAGCGCCGGATCCTTGAGTTGCTCTTCCTGCAGCGACCCCGGGTTGCTCACGTTCAGCAGACCGTCGCAACCCGCGAGACAGAGCAAGAGAGCAATGGCGATCCCCGTTCTTCGCCGCGAGGAAGCGCTCGAATTTCGAGCCCGAAGTGTTCGCATGCGTCAGAAACCAAGGATGGCGGTCGCCGAGTATCGGCGCGTTTGGGGCACGACCCAGGAGTCGTCGCGATTGAACCGTACGGGACCGCTGTAGTTCACTTCCGGATCGGCGCCGGCGTAACGAGTCCAGATCCGTAGATTGTGTCCGGCGAGCGTGAGCGCGGCGCTTCGAGCGACACCGTGCAGCAGAGGAGCGGGCAGATCGAAAGTCACCGCCAGGTCGCGCAGCTTGATGAAGTCCGCTGGCTGAATGTGCAGCAGTGTTTGCGACGCGAACTGGCGCACGAGCACCGCGCTCGGGTCCGCCGCAGGATTCACCGTCTCCCACGACACGCCTGCACGGTCACGCCGCCAATCGTTCACGTTGAACTGATAGTTGCCTCCCTTGTAGTCGGCGAGCCCGGAGAATCGCAGGCGTCCGAACAGCTGGATCCCGCCGGACAGCGACATCTCACGAGATGGAGCGGTGGGTCCAACGTACACGCTCGCCGTGTCGATCACGGGCCGGCCGGCATTGATGAGCGGCGAGCCATCCGCGTTGCGTTGCACCTGCTGCGCCCACATCGCGCCGACTGGATAGCCTTCCTGATAGCGCTGCGACGGAGCGTTGAAGCCGAAAATGATCGGCCCGCGTGCGTCACCAAACGAGACGAGCCGATTGCGGTTGGCGGAGAGCGCGAGGGAGACGTCGACGATCACTGCTCTTTTTCGCACTGGAGCTCCACGCAGCAATATCTCGACGCCTCGGTTCGAGATCGTGCCAAGGTTGGTGAGCTGGTCACCGGTGAAACCGCTCGATGGCGGAACCGCGACGGGCATGAGTGCGTCGCGAGTCGTCTTGTCGTAAAAGCTGGCATCCACCGCGAGGCGGTCGCCGAAAAGCGTACTCTCGAAGCCGACCTCGATTTCGCTGCCGCGTTCCGGCCGAAGGTCCGGGTTGCCGGCCGAGCCATATCGCAATGCGGAGGAACTGCCGGTGGCGAACGTGGCCACGGACGACGTGTAGGTGCGGGCCGCGTCGAAGGGACCAGGTGAATTTCCCGCTTGGCCCCACGCTCCGCGCAAGCGCAGCGTGCTGACTCCCGGCACGGTGAAGAATGATTCATCGGAGATTACGTACGCCACCGATGCCTTCGGGTACAGCACACGCTTCAGCTTGGAGCCAAACGCGGAATTATTGTCCAATCGCATTGCGACGGTGACGAACATCCGGTCGGCGTACGCAATTTGTTGTTGCGCGTAGAGACCGAGTGACTTCTGCTCTGACGACGATTCCGCGGCGCTCGTGACCGCAGCCGCCGATACCGACCGTAGACCGACGCTTCCAAGGTCCACACCGATCGCGTCGGTCCGGCGGAACACGTCCGAGAGATACTGCGCACCGATCGAACTATTCGACACGAAGGTATCCGATACTCGGTGCGTCGCCGTCGCGTCGGCGCTCAGCGTGACGTCTTGGGTCAACGGCCGGCCCTCTGCGATGAAACCCTTCGAGTTGTCGCGATTCAGGCTGGTGCGCGGAAAGAACGGCGTTCGCGGATCGGGAGCGAAGTACAGCTCGGCTTGTCCGACGTTCGCGTCCACTCCAACCCGAAAGCTGCCTCGCAACCAGGACACCGGGACGTAGTCGGCACTCGCCCCGAGCATGTAGCGGTCGGCTCGCGTCTGGTTGTCGTATGTGTTCGCGAGCTCCGGCGTCATCGTCGCGTAGCCCTGCGTACCAGGATACGGATAGTTTCGGCCGGGCACCGCGAGATAGGAGCTCGCGATCAGCCCCAAAATTCCCGCGCCGTCGTTCAGCGGCAGGCGAACGTGATTGTGACTCGCCGCGAGACTGGTGCTGAGCGTCAGCTTGTCGCTGGCCGCCAGGATGAAGCGTCCACGCAGCGACTCGAGGTTGGAGAAGTTGTTGAACTGCACACCTTCCTCGCCGGATTTGCCGCCGGAGATGTAGAAGGTGTTTCGCTCTCCACCGCCGCTTGCCGAGAGAAACAGCTTGTTGAGCGAGCCGTTGCGAAGGGCTCCGCCGTCGGTCATCGGCCGGTAAGACACGACGTCGCCTACGGACGTGCCGATGAAGCCAGGCCATGTCGACGGGTCGGCGATGCGTGCCGGCGTGGCGACGGCGTAGTTCATCGGCCGCAGCGCCGCATCCCAATCGGATCGCCCGGCATCGATGCGCGCCGTCCACACGAGTCGCCCTGCACTGCCCTTCCTGGTGAATATCTGTATCACGCCCGCGGCGGCCTCGCCCCCATACAGCGTCGCTGCGGAGGGACCCTTGATGACTTCGATGGTTTCGATATCGGCCGGATTGATCGCGTCGAAGGCAGAGGCGACCTGACCGAACGCGTCATAACTCCCCTGATCGCGTGAGCTGATCCGCACGCCGTCCACGTAAATCGTCGGGCTATTGCTGGCGTAGATCGAGCCCGCTCCGCGCAGCCGATAGCTGGCCGCGGTTCCGACGGTTCCGGACGGAGGAAACAGCGTGAGACCAGGCAGCTTGGCTTGCAGCACTTCCGTGAGATTCGAGACGGCAGAGTTGGCGACGATCTCACTCGCGTTCACGACCCCGACCGAGTTCCCTACCGCCCGTCGTCGCGTGTCGCCGACCGTGCCGGTGACGATGACGGCATCGAGCTGCACGCTCGCCGGGGTCAACATTACGTCCACCGTAGCGGTTTGGTTGGACAGGAGTTGAAGTGGAACCGTCACCGACCGATAGCCGACGCTACGCGCAACCAACTCGCGAGCGATGACTGGGACGTTCGTGAGACGGAACGCGCCGCTCGCGTTCACGGGCGCACTGATTCCGGTGCCAGTGACGATCACCTGCGCCGTCCTGACGGGCGCGCCCGTCAGCGCGTTCGTCACTCGGCCGACGAGGATTCCGGTCTGCGACATGGCGGGGTGCGCGACGAGCGCGATCGCCAAGGCACCCACAGCGACCCGCACCGCTAGCGTGCGCGCGCGAGCCGCGCTCGCAACTCACTGACCCAGTTGAGCACCACGAAGGCCTCGGAGCTTCCACCGGTGATCATGAGAAAACCCGACCCATCCGGTGCGACGTCGTAGTTGCGGTGCGGCATCGCGCCGTCGAACGTGTCTCGAAACAGCTGCCTGCGCCACGTCACGGCGTGATGCGGCATGCTCAAGGCCGCAGCCATGAACGCACCGTTCGCGCGGTAGTAGATGCGGTATCCATCTGGCGACCATGCAGGCTCGGTTCCGCCACCGTCGGAGACCTGCACAGCGGCCCCCGGTCCGGGATAGGGATGGACGTACACTTCATTCTGTCCCGTGACGCTCGACACGTCGGCCAACCAATGCCCGTCGGGTGAGAGCGATGGCATGTAGTGCGTGAACTGGTCGTCGAGCACTTTGCGCGAACCGCCCAGCCCCGTGATTGACGCAGACCAGACCTCCCATCCGACCGAAAGCGATCCCCGCTGAAACACGACCGACTTCCCGTCCGGCGCGACGCTCGGCCCGAATCCCCTCTCGGAGCCGGGGACCGGCTCGGCGCCCGCGCTGCCGTCGACGAGCTGTGACAGCAGTCCATGACCCGGAGCCATGAAGACAATGCGACGTCCATCCGGGGTCCACGCGGGATGTAGCGCACCGCGCGTGGTCGTGAGCCGGCTCGGTGTGCGCGTCGCGACGTCGTACAACCATACGTCGTTGCCGCCGTCGACGGTCCCTTGCATCGCGATATGCTTGCCGTCCGGCGAGAGACGCGGATACATGATCGGGCCCGCGACACCAGGGAGTATCGTGCGAACGGCGCCGGTCGTATCCACCAGCACGGGCGAATTGGCGCTTGGACGCCGCAGATAGAGCAGTGTGCCGTTGTCGGCGAGTGACGCCGTTTCCAGATCTCCCGACTCGACTTCGCGTACGACGATGGGGTTCCCGTTGATACGCTGATGCTTCACATCCAATTGCGCCGCCATGATGGCGAGGCCGTCGCTGCTGATGAACAGCAGCCATCCGTCGACGAACGCGAACGCGCGGCGCGCCTCGATGCCGAGACGCACGTGCGGCGCGAGTGGCACGGCGGGGTCGAGGGGCGCGATCGCCAGCGGACCGGCGAGAGTTGCTCGTCCACCCTGCGTGTTCACGGTGAACACTACGGCCCGCTCACGCCGCATAACGAGAGGAGCCTCGTGTATCGACTCGCCGCGTGTCGTGTCCGGTCTCGTGAGCACAGAAACGTCAGCCAGGCCTGTCGAACGTTTGCCGATTCCCCGGGATATCGGGTCGGTGATGACGAGCACGTCGTCGCCGTCCCACCCGCCGTTGCCATACCGCCAACCATCCGGGCTTTTAACCGCCGCGACGCCGTCGATGGAGAGTGTTCGAACCCCGCGATCGCCCTCGAACGCGAGCTTTCCGCCATCGGGTGCAACGAACAGCCTAATCCCTCCGCGCGTATCACGGAGCGCGCGCGCCGAGAGTTGATCGAGGGAGCGAAACATGATCGGTCGTCCCGCTTCCGCAGAGCCGGTATAGAGTAGTGCGCGACCGTTCGGTGTGATCGTCACGCTGCTGAACAGGGCTTGATCGATGAGATTCGAGTACGCGAACGTCGTGATCTCCGCCGGCGCCTCGGGCCGGTGCGATGCCATCCACGTGGCACCCGACACGGCAATCAACGCGATGGCGCCCAACGCGAACCGGAGGAAGACGGGGCGGCGTGAGTGGATCTGTCCTCGCACCAACGGCGCGACTTCAACGGCGGCGATCGGCTCGCTCGGCGGCACCGCATTGAGTGACTCGGCCAGCTCGCGCGCTGTCGCTTGGCGATCGGCAGGGAGCTTCGCCAGCGCGCGGACGAGCGTCGCCTCCACATGTACGGGCACGCTTGGCCGCACGGTACGAACGCTCGCCGGCAGATCCGCGAGTACGCGTGCGATCACAACCTGTGGGGTGCTGCCCGTGAAGGGCGGATTGCCGACGAGCAGCTCGTACAGCACGCACGCGAGCGAGTAGACGTCGCTCCGTCCGTCGATCGCGGAGCTGCCCGAGGCCTGCTCGGGACTCATGTACGGCGGCGTGCCCAACGAGAATCCAGTACGCGTCAACCGCTGGTCGCCCGCGGACTGCAAGGCCAGCGCGATGCCGAAGTCGGCGACGAGCGGACGACCCTCGTGCAGCAGAATGTTCTCCGGCTTGATGTCGCGATGAACGACGCCACGTTTATGCGCGTACTCCAGGGCGCCGGCCACGTCGGTCACGATGCGGAGCGCATCTGCCAACGGCAGCTGCTTCTCGCGAGAGATCCGCGCACGCAGCGTTTCCCCCTCCACCAGCGGCATCACAAAGAACAGCAGGCCGTCTGCGCTACCGCTGTCGTAAAGTGTCAAGATGTTCGGATGATGCAGCCCCGCGGTCGTCTTGATCTCGCTGAGGAACCGTTCCGCGCCGAGCATCGCCGAGAGCTCCGGGTGGAGCACCTTTATGGCGACGTTTCGGTCGTGCTTGAGATCGTAGGCGAGATAGACGGTCGCCATGCCGCCTGTGGCGAGCTCGCGCTCGACACGGTAGCGGTCGGCGAGCGCGGTGCGAAGACGCTCGAGCGCCATGGCCATGTCGGCGCGCCCGCGCCGCAACGGTGTCTCGGCATCCACGGCGTATCGATCACCGAGCACCTGCATCGGCTCGGCGACCAGCGGCGCGGCAAGCGCGCCTGCCGGCTGCGCGAGGAACGCCCATCCGTCATCGGCGCGCTCGCAGTCCGCGACGAGTCGCACGACGCGCGCGCGTAAGTCAACGTCGCGATCGCACGAGGCGTCGAGAAATGCCAGCCGAGCGTCGGGCGGAAGCGCCAGCACTCCCTCGACGAGGGCGCGCAGCCGTGCCCATCGCTCGGGCGAGAGCGGAGCATCGCCGGACGACGGGCCTTCAGGCGGGTTGATCACGGAGCGCCTCGTGCAGCCAGGCACGTGCCATCTGCCACTCTCGGGCGACGGTACGCTGCGACACCTCCAGGGCCTCCGCTGTCTCCACCTCCGAGAGTCCACCAAAGAACCGACACTCCACGACGTCCGCCATTCGCTCGTCCATGCGCCGAAGGTCTTCGAGTGCCTCATCGACCGCCAGGAGGGCATCAGCGCGTTGGACAATCGAGAGCGCTGCCGCATCACCGCGCTCGAGCTCCTCGAGTGTGAGTGCGAACCGGCTGCGCCCTCCGCGCCGTTCCGCGTGGTGCTGGCGAGCATAGTCGATCAGTATGCGACGCATCGCGCGCGCGGCGAGCGCGAAGAATTGGCCGCGGTGAACCCAATCGGCGCGCGACTGTTCCGCCAGCCGCAGGTACGCCTCATGAACGACCGCCGTGGTGGACAGCGTGTGTCCGCTCGATTCCGCCTTGAGCTGCCGGTGCGCGATTCGCTTGAGCTCACCATAGACCATGGGCATCAGTCGGTCCATCGCCTCCGGGGCACCGCGGCTTAGTGCAGCCAGGGCCTGCGTGATCTCTTGCTCCTGCTCCTCGGGCATCTCTCGAAGGGACAGAGTGGCGCGCATCCCTCGTGGCGTCACTCATTCACGCGAAACAGGAGCGTGAACATGTGCTAAGGAACGGCAGCAACGTCGCGGCCCGCCACGCAGCATGGAAGACTATGCAACCTCTGGCGTGGAAGCGCAAACGGATTGGCTCCTGCTTTTGACGACATCCGCAACCGTGGCACAGCCTCGCATTGGTGCCCATAAGGCACCGACCATTTACATCGGATGGGAACAGCCCGAATGGAGGAGGGCACTCGCTGCTTGGTCAAGGCATCATCATGCCTATGCGCAGCATAGGCGTGTAAGTCGCAGTGAGCGCGTTGCAGAACGGAATAGGGACGGCAATGCTGCTCTGAAATACCGTGGATGGTCATCGCCCCTTAGCCCAACAATCGCCGTTCGCACGCGAGACCATAGATCGATGATGTTCTCATCCAATGGCATCGACATCGGGCTATGTGTAACCGGCACACCCTATCTTTCCAAGCTGACCGGACAGGTAACGATGTACGGCATTGATGCGCCAACTTGCCGTGGCTCCGCTCCAAGGCAGCTGGCGCAGTCAACGCTTCAGAACTAGCCGGTAAGGCACGTTGTTCTCGGGACTTGCCCGATTTGCAAGCTCCAAGGACAACCCCTCTGGCGCCAGCGCCATTCCTGTATGCAATTTAGTACACATGACCATACCGACTACCGATCCAATACCCTACTATCTCCCCACCGGGACCGAGATAGAGACCTTCACCACCTGCTTCACCAGACAACTCCCAGTCCTCCTCAAAGGCCCCACCGGCGTCGGCAAAAGCCGCTTCGTCCAACACATGGCCGCACGCCTTCAACGGCCACTGATAACAGTCGCCTGCCACGATGACCTCTCCGCATCCGACCTCACCGGCCGCTACCTCATCCAGGGCAGCGAGACGGTCTGGAGCGACGGACCACTCACCCGCGCCGCTCGCATCGGCGCCATCTGCTATCTCGACGAGCTCGTCGAGGCTCGGCAGGACACCACTGTGGTCATCCATCCGCTCACGGACGACCGCCGCGTGCTGCCACTCGAGAAGACGGGCGAGTTGATTCACGCCGCACCGGGCTTTCTCCTCGTCGCCTCGTACAACCCGGGATACCAGCGCGCCATCAAGGATCTCAAGCCGAGCACGCGACAGCGCTTCGTCAACATCGAGTTCGACTTTCCTTCCGCGGCAGCGGAGACGGAAATCGTCATGCACGAAGGCGGGGTCGACCGACGCATCGCCGCGAGCCTCGTACGTGTGGCCGAGAAGGTCCGTCACCTGCGCGATCAGGGGTTGCAGGAAGGTCCGGGGACGCGCGTCCTCGTCGCCGCAGCGCGACTGATTGCCGGCGGTCTCTCGCCGCGCGATGCGTGTCACGCTGCGATCACGACCGCCCTGAGTGACGACGCAGATCTCCTCTCCGCGGTGGACGACGTCATCTCCGCGCTGCTCTGATCGCGATGGCCCGCAAGCCAACTCGCATCTGGCATCCGGCGCAACGCCTGCTCTCTCGCGTCAACGAAGCAGCGCGAGGGTCCTTCTCGCGGCGCAATCAAGCCGCGCAGCTCGACGACGTCCGCACTCGCCTCCAGCACTACCTCCGCGCGATGTACGATCAGCCGATCACGATCGAATCGCTCGCACCTGCGAAGAAGGGTGGCCTCGCGACGCGCACACTGGCGAAGCTCGCATCGCCAAAGAACCACAGCGCTTCCGAAAGCAACGCTGAGTCCATCCGCCTGCCCGCCGTCCTCCCTCGGCAACGCGCCGACGTCTCGGCGCTCGAGCAGTATCGCGTGATCGCGGTGCAGCACGCCGAGCGCATACGCCGATCGAGTGCTCGCCACGCGCGCGATGCAGCGACGGACCTGGAGCGCGATCTCTTCCAACTCGCCGAAGCGGCCGCGATCGATACGCAGATCGCAGCGAATCAACCAGGCCTCAGCGCGACACTCGACGCAGCTCGTGCCGACGCGATGGCACACCGTCCGACGCCGCGCCGGAGAACGGGCATCGAGCTTCGCGTCGAAGAGATGTTTCGGCGCGCCTGGTCTGCGAACGACAACGACGCGATCGAAGACACCGATCTACCGACGCTCCTGCCGGCAAACGATGCCGAGTCGAACGCAGAGTGGGCTCGACGCGCAGCGAAAGCACTGGAGACGAAGTACGGGGCCGAGGCTGCGCGCGGATATCGTCGCATGCCGGAGATGACGCTCTGGGACACGACGATCACGACGCAGCTCCCGGAGGATCAGGCGCCGGCGTCCGCTACGCATACACATGAGAGCACGAGCGAACGCGCGCGCGCCGCGCCGGCGCAGAAGACGCGGACGCGAGCGGCAGTCGCTGGGCCGACGCAACCGGGTTCTCCCCAGGACAAACGAGGCGGCCCGTCGCAGCAGTCGGGAGGCGACGACTCGTCCGCTCGCGCGGAGACGTCAGGCAAGGCCGCGCCCGGCGATGAGCGCGAGGAAGCCGACACTGAGCGAGACGCGAACGACGAGAGCGCTGACACTACGCAAACCAACAGCACCGCCAGTCCAGGCGACGAAGCAGGAGTCGAATACACAGAAGGCACTGCAAACGAAACACCGCTCACCAAGGAGCTGACGTACCGCTATCCCGAATGGGACTGCTACGCACACGGCTTCACCGCAGCAGGAACGATCGTGCGCATCATACCTCCGTCGCTCGAATCGTCCGAGTGGGCGACGCACGCGCTACAGGAGCATGTGCGCGAAGTCCAACACGCGAAGCGACAATTCGAACGTCTGCGTTCGCATCGCATGCGCTTGAGACGACAACTGCAGGGCGACGAGCTCGATCTCGAAGCGTGCGTCGAGGCGATGGTGGATCGCCGTATGCGCATCGCGCCGACGGACCGCCTGTACTCGCACGTTCGACCGGGACGTCGCGAGCTCGCGATCACATTGCTTCTCGACGTAAGCGGTTCGACGCGCGCTGTCGTCGCTGGGGAGCGACGCGTGATCGACATCGAGCGCATTGCCGCACTGGTCGCGACGGCAGCGTTCGACGCACTGGGAGACGACTATTCCATTCTTGCCTTCTCGAGTGAGGGCGCGTCGAACGTCCGCGTGCACACGCTCAAGTCGTTCGGCGAGAGCAATTCGTCGCTCGTGCTGCAGCGCATCAGCGCTCTCGTTCCGGACGGAACGACACGACTCGGCGCTGCCGTGCGGCATGCTACGGCGATGTTGACCAACCATCCGGCGCCGCACCGGCTGCTGCTCATCCTCTCCGACGGAAAGCCGCACGACTATGACTTGTATTCCGTCGATTACGCGATCCAGGATTCACGACACGCCGTGATGAACGCGCGCCTGCAGGGAATTCATCCCTTCTGCATCACGGTCGACGCGTCGGACGGCGAGACCTACCTCGCCGAGATCTTCGGATCGGCGGGGTATCGTGTGGTGTCGAAACCCTCGCAGTTGTCGCAGGCGCTGTTGCTGGCGGTGCAGCGTTTGATCGGCGGGAGCGATTGACTATGTACGATTGAAGACAGTCGCCGAACGTATCGCATGAGCTCGCCACTCGTCACCCTGAGTGAAGGAGGACGTTCACCTCTCGCCTCCGCCCACCACTCGGGAGCCACATGTCAACGTTATCGCGCCTTGGCCAGACGGCTTTCCTCGCCGTCGCGGTCGCCGGTCTCGCCTCGTGCAGTGCCGTCGATTTCGCCGGTGTACCAGCCACCCAGAACTGGGTGCTGATCGACAACCAGAACAACCTCGGCGTCATTACGACCACCTACATGACGATCGACAAGGGGGGCGCCATGAATCAGGGAGGCGGCCCGTACAAACAATTCGTCACCGGTACGTGTTCGTTCACTGTTCCGCTCAGCGGCAACTGGAACGGCAACCTTGTCAGCATCACGTCCACGGGTGGCGCATGTGGCGTTGGGTACATCCTGACGATGACCGGAACGGCGAACGGCGCGTACGGCAGTGCGGAGTCGATGTCGGGGACGTACCGGATTTCATACAGCGGAGCATGGTCCGGCGCAGATACCGGATCGTGGCGCGCGACGTTCAGCCACTAGCACCTGGTTACAGTCGATATCCGAGATTCAAACCGCTGTAGGCCAGTCCATATCCCACGCCAGCCATGAGCCGATATTGCACGAATGCTCGGCCGACCTCGACGCCCAGGCCGGAGCTCCAGCCTACGTAGTTGAACGCGCCTACGTCGAATCGTGTCAGCGAGCCGCCCACGACGACCGACGCAGCCGTCGGCAGTCGACTGAACAACCCCAGTCCGCCGAAAAGGTAGGGCCGCACGTTGCGCACGAGCTCTCCCGGCAGAAACATCGCCTCCCCGACGAGAGAACCCACGCGTGTCGTTTGCCGCGCACCGGTCACCCACTGATCGTACGAGAGTGTCACTCGTGGCCTGAACATGTCGTGTCGAGCGCCGAAGTCGCGACTGACGCCGAGTCCGACGTTATTCGCCAGCGAGAAGTCGAGACGCGT
>JAQBPV010000525.1 GCA_028287345.1 Gemmatimonadota bacterium | reverse complement strand
CGCCGAGCTCGGCGAGTTTCTGTACGATGCGCACGGGAGAGACAACCGGCCGAACAGCGTCGCCGAATGGATCGCGCCCAGTATTTCCCACCGTCCACAGACCGAAGGTGAATTGATGCTCGGGCTTCGGCGTGTAGGCGTCGTTCGTCGATTTGGTCATGGAAGCGCGGTCTAGGGGATGGCTTCGCAGCGTGGCTTGTTGCGATCGGCTGGGCAGCGAAGCTGTTGATAATATGCGAGTGGATGCGCCGGCTGCTCGAAGGCGGCGGGAATTGGACGGTGCGAGAAGGTCTGGAAGTATGTCAGTGCTGCGTCGCGCCACCAGCGTGCTTCCTTTTCCTGGATGGCGAGAAACGACTGCACTTCCTTGAAGCGCTCGGGGTCGACGTTGTCCTGCACGTTGGTCCACGTCCGTTGCATGTCGTGCACGGAGGTCACACCGGCGTTGTAGCGCCACACGAGCTCGTCCCACAACGTGCGACCGCTGGAGAGTTTCTCGCCCCAGCCAACGTGGTGAAACCACAGCAGCACCGAGTCGGGAACGGTCTTGCGATTCGCGTAGCGATCGCGCACCGCCGGAAAATACTGCGCGACAGCATTGCTGCCCGTCGCCGTGCGATCGAAGCCGATACCGATTGAATCGGCGCGATGATAGTACGTCGGCGACCAATCGGGGCGACTCAGCTTTACCCATGGCGCGGGGCCGTAGTGATGACCCGTGGCCATGATGTGCGCGAGGCCGAGCGGCGTCATGTAGTTCACCACCGCTTCGCGCGAGCGGATCATCATCTCGCGAATGCGCGCAACGGCCGCCTGATCGTTCGTGAATGTCTCGCGCACCCAATCGTCGGCGATGTCGCGCGACGCCTCTCGCGGATTCCACGCCAGGCGCCCGAACGCATACCAGTTCGACTGGTTGAATTGCGAGCCGGTCCAGTTCACGTCGGAGCCGACGTTCGCCACGCCGGCGATCCCAGTGCGCTTGTACGAGTGCAGCGAGCCGTCGATCACCTTCGCGACCGTCGATCCCTTGCCCTTCGCATAGGTATCTGCACGAAGCACTTCCTCGAACAGCGCACCGAGGTATGCGAGGTGGGTGTCCTGCCCGAGGTATTCCTTGGTGATCTGAAACTCCATCATCAGTGGCGTCTTCGGCATCGCGCCGAAGAGCGGACTGAATGGCTCGCGCGGCTGGAAGTCGAGCGGACCGTTCTTCACCTGCACCATGACGTTGTCGCGGAACTGTCCGTCGAGCGGCTTGAATTCGTCGTATGCCTGCTTCACGCGATCGGTGGGCACGTCCTGGCTGTAGACGAACGCGCGCCACATCACGACGCCACCGTGCGGTGCGAGTGCGTCGGCGAACATGTTCGCGCCGTCGGCATGCGTGCGCTTGTAGTCCTGCGGGCCGGGCTGTCCCTCGGAGTTCGCCTTCACGACGTAGCCGCCGAAGTCGGGGATGAACCGGTAGACTTCGTCCGTCTTGTCCGCCCACCATTTGCGCACCGCTGGATCGAGCGGGTCGGCGGTCTTCAATCCGCCGATCTCGATGGGGGCGCTGAATCGCGCGGTGAGATAGACGCGAATGCCGTACGGCCGCAGGACGTTCGCGATGGCCGCCGACTTCGCGAGATATTCCGGCGTGAGAAACTTCGCGTTCGCGTTGACGTTGGTGATCGACGCGCCGTTGATGCCGATCGATGCGTTCGCGCGCGCGTAGTCCTTGTAGCGTGGCGAGAGCGTGTCGGGCAGCTTCGACCATTCCCAGAGCGCCTTGCCCGCGTATCCGCGCTCGACGCTGCGGTCGAGGTTGTCCCAATGATCGAGCATGCGGATCTGGATCGCGGGCCCACTCGCGATGGCCAACTTCCTGATGGGCTTCGACGTCTGCAGTTCGCGAAGGAAGGCGAACACGCCGTACAACACTCCCACGTCCGTGTTGGCGGTGATGACCGTGCCCTTCCTCCCGCCGACGGTGATCGAGCGGATGACGTAGCCTTCCTTTCCAACTTTCCCGAGCTCACGCGCGACGTTGATGGATGGGATCAAGTTGGACGCCGTACCGACGATGACGAATCCGTCGCGCGTGGGCTCCGTGTCGATCGTGACTTCGCGATCGAGGATGCCGCGGAGTCCGCGCAGGATCTCCTCGCGCGCGACGGTGAGCGTCGGCGACTCGCCATGCATCACGAGCGATTGGATCGTCGCGCGATACTCGGCGAGTCGCGCTGGGTCGGACGTCTTTCGGTAGCGGAGCCAGAGCTCGGAGCCGTCCTCGGCGAGCGCCGGTCGGCTCGCGAGCAGAATCAGGGCGGAGCCGAGGAGGATTCGTCGAAGCATCGGAGGGGAGGAAGGCCGATCATCTTTTGTTCTTCCGGCGAACTTAATACCATTCGCCCGTTCGCGCGAGGGCGAAGAATGTCATCCCGCAGGAGCCTCGGCGCCTGACAGTGTGGCTATGCCCCTCTCGGATAGAGCGGGAACGACGTCGCCAACGCCTTCACTTCCGACCGCACCTGCGCCGCGACGCCAATATCCTCCGGCGCCGAGAGCACCCGGTCGATCAGCGACGCAATCTGTGCCATCTCGCCTTCCTTCATGCCACGCGTGGTGACGGCCGGCGTTCCGATGCGCACGCCGCTCGTCACGAAGGGTGACTGCGTCTCCTTCGGCACCGTGTTCTTGTTCACCGTGATGCCGGCGATGTCGAGCGCCTTCTCCGCAACCTTCCCCGTGAGTCCCTTGTTGCGGAGGTCCACGAGCATGAGATGATTGTCCGTGCCGCCGGACACGAGTTGGTAGTCTTTCGCCACGAGCGCCTTCGCGAGCGCCTGCGCGTTCGCGACGATCTGCTTGCAATAGACAGTGAACGCCGGCTCGAGCGCTTCCTTGAACGCGACCGCCTTCGCCGCGATCACATGTTCGAGCGGACCACCCTGGGTGCCCGGGAACATCGCCTTGTTCACCGCCGCCATGTGCTGAGCCTTGCAGAGGATCATGCCGCCGCGCGGACCGCGCAGCGTCTTGTGCGTCGTGGTGGTGACGACGTCGGCATGTGGCACCGGACTCGGATACACGCCCGTTGCCGACAGTCCGGCGAAGTGCGCCATGTCGACCATGAAGATCGCGCCGATCTCCTTCGCGACCTCGGCAAACGCCGCGAAGTCCACGACGCGCGGATACGCGCTGTAGCCGGCGATGATCATCTTCGGCTTGTGATCGCGCGCCTGCTTCCGCATGGCGTCGTAGTCGATGTAGCCGCGATCATCGAGGCCATACGAGATGGCCTTGTAGAGCAGACCCGAGAAGTTCA
>JAQBPV010000502.1 GCA_028287345.1 Gemmatimonadota bacterium | reverse complement strand
AGTCATGCCACCCAAAGTAGCCGCACGCGATGACATGCTGTCGCGCCGTGTACGCGCGCGCCAGGCGAACCGCAGCGGACGTCGCCTCTGCGCCCGTCTTCAGCAGCTGCACACGCTCGGCAAATGGTATGATCGAACAGAGTCGCTCTGCGAGCTCGACTTCGCGCCACGTGGACAAGCCACACACGTTGCCCTGCATCGCGGCATCGACCACGGCCTGCGTAACGCGAGGTTCGGCGTACCCAAGTGCGACAGCGCCGAGTGCCATGGTGCAGTCGATGTACTGCTGGCCGTGCACATCCGTGATGAGCGCGCCGCGCGCAGCGGCGAAGTGCGTCGGTAGGTCGTCGACCGGCTCGCCGTAGAGCGCAGCTGCGCGTTTGCTTCCCGTCGATGCCCCGGTTGGCAATACGGCCTCGGCGCGATCGAGCCAGCTGCGCTCGGGCGCGTGCTCCGGATCCGCGTCGTCATCGGGCATCGGCTCTTCCTCCGGTTCCTCGGGGACGTCGTCCTCGGGAGGTGGTGGAGGGGTATCGCGGCCGCGGCCGAAGAATCGAGAGAGAGCCATGTCGGAAAGAGGAAGGGGACGCGCCGTGGCGTCAATGCTCGCTGGTGTCGCGCCCCGTGATGTGGCGGGGCGGACGGGGCGAGACGTCTTCAGACAGCGTGCGTTCGACGCGACCTGTGCGTTCGAGGAAGCGAACGACCTCGAGGGCAATGGCGCGCAGCAATGACAACTCGCGGTCGTCCGGCGTCGAACGAAAGGTGAGCGCGCGGATCGAGCGCATGATGTGCTCGGGATAGCGCGTCTTGAAGAACTGCACGGAGTCGAGCGCTTGATGCATCTCGGTGAAGTAGCGCTCGAACATGTCTGCCGTCGGCGGTGGCGCTTCCTTGCGCGGACCGCGCAGCACGCGCGTGGCGTCGCCCGATGCGAGATGCAATTCGTAGAGCGCAATGAGCACGGCCTGCGCGAGATTCAACGAGGCGTGATCGGTCGTCGGAATGGTGACGGCGGCGTGGATGCGATCGAGGATCTCATTGGGCAGCCCACGATCCTCGCGGCCGAACACAATGCCGACACGACCCGCATCCGCGTAGCCGAGTGCATCTTCGGCGGCTTCCTTCGGGTCGAGCAGCGCCCACTTGGCCGCACGGCGACGCGCCGTGAAGCCGACGAGACGCACGCAATCGGCCGCTGCGGCGTCGAACGTGTCGAAGTGTTCGATGGCGTGAATGATGTCCCACGTGTCGTGCGCGATGCCCTCGAGGCGCACCGGATCGTAGGCGCATGGATTCACGAGCCGCAGTGAGGTGAATCCCATGTTCTTCATCGCGCGCACGGTGGCGCCGATGATCACGGGATCCTGCGGCTCGAACAGAATGACGGAAATACTGGAGAGTTTCGACTCAGGCATTCGCGAGCGAGAAGCGGAGCAGCCGCGACGGGTCGTGGCGGTCTCCACGAAGATAGACGAATTCTCCCTCCGCGCCCGACAATACCAACTGCCCGCGCCGGCGCGCTCGGCCGGAGACGACCTCGTTGACGAGCACGTCGAGCGAGAATTCCGGCGTGCGGCCGTCGATGTGAATACTCGCTTCGAGCCGATAGCCTGACGATGTGGGCCGCCACTTCGCGTCGACCGCGAGGTCATTCGTCCAGCCGTCCACGGGCCGCTGTCCGACTGATGCCACCTCAGGAACGAGCAGCAGACCAGCGGTGCGCTCGCCCGCGATCACGTACAGCTGTACGCTGTCGCCGTTGATGGACGCGGGCTCGTTGTCGAGCTGATTCTCGGTGACCAGCGGAACGAACAGCCGCTGCGACGATGGCACGTCCACGTCGACCTGCACCGTGCCGGGGGTCGGCCGCGTGATGGTGACGACCGCGCGCGGGGCGCCAGCGCCCTGCCACGTGAATTCCGACTGGCGATAGTGCAACTCGCCGAGCTCGAATGTCGCGGGCAGCGCGATCTTCTCTGGCGGCGCGACGGGCCGCGTCGGCGTCGTACGAAAATCGCTGGAAGCAGTTTCGCCGAGCTGCGACGCGCGGCCACGCAATTCGACGAGGCGTGTGCCTTCGCCGACGGTTTCGATGAGCCACCCCTGCCCCGCGCGTCGATGGCGCTGGCGCCTGCCATCGGTGAGAACGACGACGAGGACGTCGCCGTCGCGCTCGACGGAGCGAATGGCGTCGTTCCAACTCCACACGGAGAGGAACGAGCTCGTGGCTGCGGTCTGTCGGAGCAACAGCATCGGCTCAGTTCCTTCGCGACCCGGCGCCGCCGGGGCCGACGCAGACCATAGCGTGGATCCCTGCTCCGCGAAGAGCCATCCGCGTAAGCCTTCCCGCGCGCTGATCAGCTCGAGCGCATGACCGTTGGGAAGCGGAACGCTCGCCGTATTCGTGAGGAACGCGAAGCCGTCTTCTTCGCCGTGGCCGCCGGCGATGGGTGTCGGCGTCTTCACCACGTCGGGCGTTACATCGACGCCATGCATGGGCAGCGCGACCTCGTGCGCCTCGACGCCCTCCCACTGCAACTCGTCGACGACATAGGCGCCCAGCGTCACGATCGTGCGCTGAACGATGAGCCCGTGCGCCAACTCCGCTTGCGCACTGACCCAGCCCTCGCGATCGTCGTCCTCGAAGGCGAGCAAGTCGCCGTGAACGCGCGGCTGTGAACGCCCGTCGACGATCGGTGCGTTGTGTGCGAGCGTGCTGCGATACCAATGCAGCGACGGGTCTACATATGAACCCGTTCCTGGATCATCGAACCAGCGCTGCGCGCCGTTCATCAGCGTGAAGTTCAGCCGATCGGGATGTCCATGTCCGCCGCCCGAGTGTCCGTAGTCGAGCGAGACATACAGCGAGCCCTCGTTGCGGCGAAGAATGCCGAGTCCCTGGGCGGGCAGCAGATCGGAATGCATCGGCTGCGGCACGAGCGTCGGCAATGTGGGCCGAGCGAAGAGCAGCGTGCGCCAGGAGAGATCGGTGCGCTGGAATCCGGTGCCGGGCAGATTGCGCTCGACGTCGGCCGAGGATGCGATGCGACCGGTGTCGCCGCGCGGAACCGAGTCGTCGTAGAGTCGTGCGAGGATTCCGGTGAGGCGCAGGTCGTCGCGTTCCGCGAGCCCGAGCTCGCACGACTCGGCGAACCGAGGTTGGCGAACACTCACGGCGTATTGAGAATCGCGCCGTGATGGGAAAGTGAGGTCGGGCAGAACGGTGCGGAACGGCGCCGCGAACCCTTCATGGAAGCGGGCCGCCAACGCGGCGGGCAACGGTTGGCCGGCGGTGCTCGCGATGCGCACGCCATACCACAGTCCACGATGCGCGAAGAAGTGGTAGTTCTCGCCTTCATACCAGCTTCCGTCCGAGAGCAGCGCGCTGACGAGATGCGTGTGCAGTCCACTGCGACCACGAAGCGCCCGATCGAACATCACGCGATCGTCGAGCATGCGCGCCGAGGCAAGAAGCGCCGCGTTGTTCCACACCTGCCGGTTGGACATTCCCTCGTCGTACGAGGCGATCAGTTTCGCGCTGGGCCTGATCAACCGGTCGCGCACGCGTGAGCCAAGTGACGCAAGCTCCGGCAGCGCGATGGAGGACTCGAGTACGTCGAGCGCACTGATGAGCTGCAGCAGCCAGATCGACTCGAGGTACGTGCTGAAGAATGGCCGCGACGGACCGAGCACGTTGTCCGCATTCGGATAGCGGAGGTACTGCTCGGCGAATCGGTCGAGTAGCGTGATCGCGAGGTTGATGCACTCGGAATCCGCGAAGAGGACGCCGAGCACCGCGGAGTGCAGCACGCGCTCGGCGAGCCAGAGCTGGTACCAGTAGAGGCGAAAGCGGTCGTAGAGACCACCGGCGTATTCACGGCCGCACTGCGGACAGCGATGCCGCGTGTTGAACGGATCGAAGATGAGCAGAGAGCCGTCGATGGTACATCGACCGCCCGACCGACTGAGCAGTGCCTTTTCGCGCGGAGCGTCGGGCGGCTGGGCGATGAGCGGCGCCAACTCGGCGCGAAGGCCGTCGGCCAGGCCCTTGAGCACTCCCTGAGCAACACCCTTGCGACCGTCGAGGTCCGCGGGAGTGATGAGGAGACTCATGACCGCACTCCGGTCGCGAAGCTCCAACCGTGAAGCGTGACCAGCTCGCCGCGGAGATCCATGTGCACGCCATGCACTCGCCGGGAAAGCCCCTGCAATCCTCGCGAGTGATAGACCCACGTGGCCGGTGCAAGCGAATCGAGTGCGATCTGCACGTCCCGCCACGCCGCGGCGCGCGGCGAGCCGTCTGGCGCAGCGGCGGCGCGGTTGAGCAGAGTGTCGAGCGCCGCGGAATGAAAGCCGGTGTAGTCCAGCGTTCCACCGCGCTGCGTGCTGTTGAAGAGTGCGTTCACGTACGAGAACGAGAGATCACCGGGAATGCCGGTTAGTGCCAGGTCGAACGTCTTCTTCGATGAGCGCGCCGCGGTGAGGAACGCGCCCATCTCCGTCTGTCGTACCGTCATTGTAATACCGCGGGCTCCAAGATCGCTCTGAATGAGCTGTTCAGCGACGTTGTCACCACTACCCACGGTGAGCAACTCGACGACGAAGGGGCGACCGTTGCGACTGCGACGGCCATCGGCGCCGCGATGCCAGCCGGCCGCATCGAGGAGTGAGTCCGCATATGCTGTGTCGCGCTGTGAGGCGGGTGCCCAAGCTAACGGACTGTCTGGTGGAATCGGCGACGACGCGGGACGAGCAAAGCCGGCGAGCGCGACTTCGACGATGCGCTGTCGCTCGATGGAGCGCGCGACGGCGCGGCGCACGCGCTCGTCGTCGAAAGGAGCGCGCGTTGTGTTGAAGCAGACCGCGGTGCCGAAGAGCACCGGATAGGTGAGCACCTGAAGCGTGGCGTCGCGCTGCGCGAGCGATGCCATGGTCGGCGAGATGCCGGCGACGTCGAGCTCACCGCTCGCGAGGCCGGCGAACTTGGTCGTCGCCTCGTCGACGACGGCAACGACGAAACCGGCAAGCGCAGGTGGGCCGCCGAGTGAGGAGGGAAAGTGCTCGTTCCGCGCAAAGGTCCAGCGTGCTCCTCGCGTACGGCCGACGAACTTGAACGGTCCGTTGCCGACCGGCGCATCGTTGAACGCGGCCGTCCTCATGGTCCGGCGCGCGACGCCGGCGAGCCGATGCGCCGGCACGATCGGCAACTCCGCGAGCAGCGGCGAGAGCCGCGATTGTACGCTTGCGTACCGCAGTACGAGCGTCGTGTCGTCAGCGGCGATTGCCGTGTCCAACGACGCAAGCTCGGAGGCGCGAGAGAATCCTGTCACCGGATCCTTTGCCGCGAGGAGCGTGAAGGCGGCGTCCTTCGCCGTCGTCGCGATTCCATCGTGCCAGAAGAGATCGGGAACGAGCGACAGCGTGAGCGTCTTCGCGTCGCTGCTCCATTGCCACCGTCGCGCGAAGTAGGGCTGCGCCGTGAGCGCGGAGTCATAGCGCACGAGCGTGACAAGCAGCGCGTACCGCTGCACCTGGCGCGAGAGCGGGTGCACGGTGACGAGCGGATTGGCAGACTCGAGATCGGCACCGGACGCCATCACGAGCACGCCCGCGCTCCGCTGCGGTGCAATGCACGACGACGCGGCCAATGCGACGATCAGCATCCCGACGAAAGCCATCATGCGCGAGCGCCGCGTTGACGACGCTCGTGCGCCATGCGATATCACCGCGTGCGTTCTCCGGCCCTTTTGCGTGCGCTCGTGCGCGCGGTTCTGTTGTTCTGGTGCGTGCTTTCGCTCACCTTCGCGCTCCTCCGGCTCGCGCCGGGTGATCCTGCGACGTTCCTGCTACCGCCGGGCGCAAGCGCGGACGACGCGGCGCGTATGCGCAGCGAGCTCGGCCTGAACCAGTCGATGGCGGTGCAATATGCACGATGGCTGCGCGAGTCGCTCGCTGGACAGCTTGGTGACAGCTTCGTCGATCGGCGGCCAGTGCGCGCTGTCATCGCCGACGCGCTGCCGATATCGATAGGCCTCGGCGGCGCATCGCTGCTGTTGTCGTTCGCGATCGGCACCGTCCTCGGATTGATCCAGGCCGCACGCCGCGGCACTCGGCTCGATCTCGCTCTCACGACGGCGAGTGTGCTGCTCGTTGCGTCTCCAGCGTACTGGTTGGGGCTCGGAGCCATCGCGTGCTTCACCTACCTCGCGTCGTCGTGGAGTCTTCCACTCTTCATGCGCCTGCCGGCAATCGGTATGGCGACACCGGGCGCGGAGCTGAGTGGACTTGCGCACATCGCCGACCTGCTGAGACACTCGATCCTTCCCGTCACGCTGCTCGCGGCGATCGGTGCGGGTGGCGTTGCGCGGTACGTGCGGACGGGCGCGCTCGACGCGATGGGTTCGGATTGGATGCGGACGGCGCGAGCGAAGGGTGCGAACGAGAGGCAGGTGTATGGACATCATCTCCTCGCCAACCTGCGTGCGCCGCTGCTGACGCTGTTCGCGCTCGCGCTGCCCGGCACCGTGGCGGGGTCGGTGTTCGTCGAGACGATCTTCGCGTGGCCGGGCATGGGACGTCTGATGGTGACGTCCATCGTCGCGCGAGACTATCCGGTGGTGATGGGCTGTGCGGCGACGTTCGCTGCAATGGTGATCGTCGCCAATCTATTGGCGGAAGCGCTGTTGCCCTGGGCGGATCCGCGGGTGCGCGAGTGAGTCGCGCGGAGCGGCTGGCGCTGGGACTGTTGGTAACGCTCACACTGGCCGTGGTGCTGGTGCCCGCGCTGGCGTCGCGCGATCCGCTGCGCATCGACGACGTACTGGCGCGGAGATTGGTGGCTCCATTCAACCGAGATGCGCATGGCGCATGGCATCTTTTCGGCACGGATCGCTTTGGGCGTGACCTGTTCGTCCGCATGATGCTCGCAGGGCGGCTGTCGTTGCTGGTTGGCGTGGTGGGGTCACTCGTCGCAGGCCTGCTCGGCACGATGCTCGGCGCGCTCGCCGGCTGGCGTGGTGGCCTGCTCGATCGTGCGATAACGGCGGCGGCAGATTTGTTGCTGGCGCTGCCGCGACTGGTGTTGCTGCTCGTCGGTGTGGCGCTGTGGCAGCCTGGCCTGGCGACCATCCTCTCCGTGCTGGTGCTCACCGGTTGGATGGGCATCGCGCGGTTGATTCGCGCCGAGGTGATTGCGGTGCGACATCGCCCATTCGTGCCGGCGGCGACGGCGTTGGGTGCGCGATCGTCGCGGGTGCTACTGCGGCACGTGCTACCCAATGCGATCGGGCCGGCGCTCGTGGCGACGACGCTCGGTGTGGGGAACGCGATCCTGCTCGAGAGCGGGTTGTCGTTTCTCGGGCTGGGGATTCAGCCGCCGGCGCCGAGTTGGGGGAACATGATCGCGGGGGGACGCGATCTGCTGGTGGTTGCACCGTGGGTGGCGTTGGCGCCTGGTGTGGCGCTCGTGATCACGGTGTTGGCGACGACGATACTCGGCGATGCGTGGCGGGACCGGTTGGCGGGGGAGCGGATTGAACGGAGACCGCCGCGTTTTCTATCGCACGAGTAGTGTGACGATCTCTTTTGGCGCGGCCGTGAACTTGATCGTGCCGCGATCAACTTCGAGTGACGCGAGCGGAGTCTCGTCGAGGCGTGCCCTCTTCGCTTCTGTGACAGGGCGCGCGAGGCGCCATTCTCCGTTCGTCGCCGCGTCACGCTGATTCACACAGCGCAGAACGAACCACCCATCGCGCTGCGCGGGAGCAGCTGAGCTGAAGGTGAGACCGGCGCCGAGCAGTTCGAGTCCTCCGGCGCGGTGAGCCTCGAGCAGATTGGAGCGCAGTGTCTCACCGGTGATCGGCAGAAGTTCATCTTCGGCGAGTTGCTCGATCTCGTCGCGAACGTCCGGCGAGTCGGGAGAGAGAAGCTGCAGCGCGAGGAGCGCACCGTACGGGCCAACGCATTGCGCACCGGGGGTCGGCGCGGGCCAACCGGCATGTCCGGGCCGCTCGGGAAGATCAGCGCGCGACAGCTCGCCCACGGCGCGAACGAGCGTCACCGCGACGCTGCCGTCGGCGAGGCTTTCCGATTCGGCAAGACCATCGGACACGAGCACTGCTCCGCCATCTGACGCGAAGCGAGCGATCCACCGATGCAGCGGCGCAGTCGGTACGACGTGCTCCATCGCCGCATCGGATTCGCTGATCTGCAGCGATGTCCGCGTCACGGGAAAGAAGGCGGCGTCGGCGATCGTGGTCGCGTTGGCGAACCCAGTCGAAACACGAAGGCGCAATCGATGATCGCGCTCGTGATTCTCTCCAGTGACCACCAGCCGCATCGCGCGGGCATTGGCGTCGAGCTGAATCGCGATGCGACACCATCCGCCCGAGCGCCCAGCAACGCGATACTCGATGGCGATCTCACCGCGCAGTGGGCCGCGATGCACCAACCGCACACGTTGCACATGCGGCGGCGCGAGTAGCTCACGGATCGCGGGGGTGTACAGGTCACCCACGTCACGTGCGCGCTCGAACGAGATGACATCGTCGAGACGTCTGCCCAGCTCGCGATCCTCGACGCTCACGCGGCCGTCGGACGAGATCTCGATGCGCAGCCGTCCATTGTCGAGCGACGTTGCGTCGGCGACAACTGGATGCGGCACCTCACCGCGTGCGAGGCCGCGCTGCAATCGCGTCTCGGCAACGTAACCGCGCATCGACTCCGTCCATCCGACCGCGCGCGCCTCGAGCACCAGATCGGCGTCGGGATACGCGCGCGGTGATTCCGTGAGCTCGACACGCTCCGCGCGCGAGAGGATCTGCAGCGGCATTCCGGCGACGCGCCATGCGCCGGGCTTCCTCCGCACACCTTGCCGACTCGCTGAGCCTGGACCCACGGCGATGTCGCCGAGCGTCGTGCGCAGAGTGAGCTCGACGATGCCTCCTCTCTCGCGCGCCACGGGATTGCGGAGCAACACCGCCGGCCTCCACACCGAAACGTTCGCGCGCGCACGCTCGGCGTCGTGCGAGGCCATTTGATGTAGGGCCTCGGTGCGCAGCGCGATCGCCTGCTCTTCCACCGACGCCAGGCGCGCATCGAACGCGTGCGCAACGGCGTCGATCGACGTGCCGCACAGGGTGTCGTGCGGATGTGCCTGCAGAAGCGTGCGCCACGCGTTCGCAACGAGTGCGCGAGAAACCCCATTCGCGGCATCGGCGAGCATGACCCACGGTTCGACATCGCGCACGAGCGTACGCTCCGCGATCGCGTTGCGCCGCTTCTGCGATGCGCGCGTGGCGAGCGTGCCCTGCAGTGTCCAGGTGTAGCCATAGGAGTCGCGCAGTTCGCCAGCGATTTCCGGAAGCGCTACGTTGCCCACCGCGTCGACAAGTGCGCTCGCTGCCGAGCGGAGGGAGCTCGTATGCACACTCGTCGGCGAGGCCGCGGACACCAACGCGTCAATCGCCGCTGCGTGATCGCGTTGCCGAGCGTGATGGTCGGCACCGTTGAGCAGCAGCGCCACTCCTGTCGTCGCGCGAGGTGCGAGCACGGCGGCGATCCGCTGCCAGCGATCGAGCGACGCGTCGTCGGACGTCGGCAAGGAGCTGCCGAACTCGTAGCCGTCGGGCGGGAGATGATAGAGGAGCACCTTGCTCCCAGACGGGCCGCGCCAGCGCACGACGTCGCTCGACGGCGAACGCGCGCCGCCGAAGCCGCGCCAAAGGATGATCACGTCGCAACCGAAACCGGCGGCGAGATCAGGGAGTATGGCGGGGTGTCCGAACGAGTCTGGGCAGTACAACACCGGGGGCGGTTCGCCGCGCAGGCGACGGACGGTCTCGCGACCGAGAAGGAGATTGCGGACGAGCGCTTCGCCGCTCGGGATCAGGTTGTCGGCGAGAACGTACCATGGGCCGGCCTCGAGACGACCGTCGCGCAGCAACGTGGAGAGCTCGGCGGCGCGGTCGGGGCGGACGGCGAGGTAATCGTCGAGGAGGATCGACTGTCCGTCGAGGAGGAAGGCGGTGGGTGGATCGTCGAGAAGCTCGTCGATGAGGCGGACGAGGCGCTGCCGGAATCGCTCCTCTGTGTGGTACCACTCGCGATCCCAATGCGTGTGTGTAACGACGTAGAGGTCGCGGAGCTCAGTCATGCGGAAAAGCTACACGGATGCGGTGCGCTGTCGTGAGACGCTTATTCGTGCGGCGCGTCGTGAGGCGTACGGCGCGTCGAACTGAGTCTGGCCTCCGTGCCTACGGCGGCTCCGGAAACACAAAAGACGTCGTGCCCACAGCACGACGTCTTTTGCGTAGCGACGGGGCCAAGGTCGCTAGGCGACCCTCTGACCCGTGAGCAACCGGTAGACGATGATAATCAGCGCGATCACCAACAGCGCGTGAATCAGTCCACCGCCAACGTGTACGACGAAAAAGCCGAGCGCCCACAGAATGAAGAGGACAATCGCGATGGTGAAGAGCATGAGAAGAAGTCCTCGATTGAAAGTGTGTGCTGCAATTTCGACCGTCTCAAGGCAACGATCGTACCCGCACGACGCCGCTAGGGCCTCGGCGCCCGATTTGTGTACTCGCGCGCCGCGCCGGGGATCTCCGTCTCCACCGAGGGGCCGTGCAGTGCGCGTGACTGGCGCGCCAGCAGGATGCGCGCGGCGCGCACATCATGTCCGACGTCGATGAGCAGAATCGCCAGATCGCCAACACCCCACAGCAGTCCCGCAAGCACGATGAGCCGGCTCGCTTCACCGAGCAGTGTGGGCACCGCCGCGCCACCCTGCGCCATGACGCCCGTGACGATTTCCGCGATGAGGAGCAGGCCGAGGATGACCCCCATCAGCTTGAAGAGCTTCGAGAGATAGCGGAGCCCCACATAGGGCTCGAGATCACTCTGCCGAATACCCGGAATCTCGACGACGCCGTCTTCCGACTTGAGGACCTGCCCCAGTCGTTCGATTGGCCCCTTGACCGGTGTTTCGGGTGCCGCGTCCTTTGTCCGCCGATGTTCGCTCATTTATCCTCCTCCGGATCCGACCCACCGGGCTCGATAGCCCCGCGAGTCGATGTGTATGAAAGGTCCGTGCCCGGACTCAGCCGGATAGACGCCTCCACCCCCGACGAGTTCGGGATGTGCGGCCTCCACGCGGTCCAGCGCCTGCAAAATCACGCGGGAATCGTCGATGGTGATGCGACCGTCGTGATTCAGGTCGTCCATCGTGCCGTTGCCGTCGCTGTCGATGAAGATGTCGGCGGCATCGCCGTACATGTGGCGGCTCAGCCCGGCTCGACCGCCCGTGTTCCCGCCGCCCTTGTTGTACTGCGGCGTCCGAAAGCCGCTCATCACGTGCACGCCGCTGATGTCGACGCCGTGCGCGGCGAGGTCAGTCAACACCAGCTCCAGCTTGTCGACATTGCGCATCTCGATCACGAGATACTTCGGCCAGACGTTTGGTTGATCGTGCGTCAGGAAGTCGCGCAGCTTGAAGTGCTCCGAGAGCTTCGTGTCGGCGTTTTGTTGTGTGACTTCGATGAAGCCACTGGGCGGCTGGTAGCGCGCGGCCGGAGCCTTCGCCGGCGCGTTCACCGGCCCGGTTTCGCCCGGCCAGTTGCCGATGTAATACAGGCCAACGCGGCCGTTCTGCTTGTCGCTGCGCGGGCGAATGCTGATCAGGTTGAAGTCGGTGATAGGCTTGATCGCATTGCCGACAGCGACGGCGAGCTTCCAAATGCCGGCCTTTGGTGCGACGGCAGAGCCGCTCGACTCCGACTCCGGAACGGTGAGTGTCGCGCCGTCGGGGATGGAGTCGACGGCCAGCGGCGAGCCGGCCGTCTGAATCTGCGCGCGCAGCTTTCCGCTCGTGCCGCGCAGCTCTCCCGTTAGCGCCTGAAGCGACGCATCGGTCAGGTAGGCGGCGGTGGGCGCGTTCGTCGACGTCAGTGCCGCGGCGATCTGAGCCGTGACAGTCGGCCGTGAGTTGCCGAGCGGATGCGCTCGCTCGTCGACGATGGTCCACGTCCATCCAATGGCCAGCAGCACCACGATCGCATTTCCCGCCAGTGAGAGGATGCGCTCGGTTCGCGGGGTGACTCCCGCACGGTGCCAGCGACTTTCAACTGGAGCGGGAATCGCAAGGATGTGGTCCGATGACGCCGTCGCGTCATTCGTCACCCCGGTTGACCCTGCCCGAGCGTGTGCCGAACTTCCGTCGCTCACGACGTCCATCTCCCGCCGACCCGCATGCAATTCCTTGTCGATCTTTTCCATCAGCTCACCGACGTACAGCAACTCGTACGTCTTGGCGGATACGTCGGCCTCACCGCGATCATCTTTGCAGAGACGGGGCTGCTCGTCGGCTTCTTCCTTCCAGGCGACTCATTGCTCGTCACGGCCGGCCTGCTGTCGACGCAGACGCAGTTCGGGCTCAACGTGTGGCTGCTCGGCGCGCTGCTGACGGTGGCTGCCATCCTGGGCAACACGGTCGGATACGCGATTGGCTGGTACAGCGGGCCGAAGTTGTTCAAGCGCGATGATTCACTGTTGTTCAAGAAGAAACACCTGATCCGCGCAAACGAGTTCTTCCTGAAGCACGGCGGCAAGGCCCTCGTCATTGCGCGTTTCATGCCTATCGTGCGCACGTTCGTGCCGGTCGTCGCCGGACTTGGACGCATGCCGCTGCGTACGTACACGCTCTACAATGTGGTGGGGGCCGTACTCTGGATCTGGTCGATGTTGTTCATTGGCTACTTCCTCGGGCGCCTCATCCCCGGCGTGGAAAACCACATCACGAAAGTCATCCTCGTGGTGATCTTCCTTTCACTGCTGCCGGGCATCATCTCGTGGCAGCGGGAACGCTCGCGCGCATCAACGGCTTAGCTGCACATCGCACGTCCGAACCAACCCGGAGACACCAATGGCGCACACGCTTCCGTCCCTTCCCTACTCTTTCGACGCGCTCGAGCCACACATCGACGCGCAGACGATGGAGATCCATCACGGGAAGCATCACAACGCTTACGTCACCAACCTCAACGCAGCGCTCGAGAAGGCACCAGAGCTGGCGAACAAGTCGCTCGACGACTTGCTCAAGGACCTGAACAGCGTGCCGGATGCAATCCGTACCGCGGTGCGCAACAACGGCGGTGGACACTACAACCATTCGCAGTTCTGGCAGACGATGGGCCCCAACGCCGGCGGCGCGCCGACGGGCAAGCTCGCCGATGCCATCAATACCGCGTTCGGTGATTTCGACAAGTTCAAGGAGCAGTTTCAGGCCGCTGGTGTCGGCCGCTTCGGATCGGGCTGGGTGTGGCTCGTCAATGACGGCGGCAAGCTCTCGATCACGAGCACGCCGAACCAGGACAACCCGATCATGGACGCCAAGCCGGCGCCCATCCTCGGCAATGACGTCTGGGAGCACGCGTACTACCTCAAGTACCAGAACCGCCGCCCTGACTACCTCAAGGCATGGTGGAACGTGGTGAACTGGGATGCGGTGGCGAAACGGCTTGGATGACAGAAGGACAGGAAGACAAAGGGCACACCGGATTCGTTCCGGTGTGCCCTTCCCTTTTCTGTCTTCCTGTCTTCCCGTTTTCTCAGGGCACCGGCTTCGGCTTCGGCTCGATGCGCAGCGCCCACAGTCCGCTGTTCACGTCGTTCACGTAGGCCAGGCCGTCCTTCTTGTTGACGACGACGCCCCACGCCATCGCTGCATTGGGGATCTTGCCGCCAGGATCGCCCGTCATGAACTCACCGATCTCGCGGCCCTGCGCCCTCAAGTCGCCGCGCAGCTCACCGGAGATGTCGAAGGCCTTGAAGCCCGCATTGTACGCACCCATGTACAGAGTGTCGCCAGCGACCCACACGTTGTGCACGCCGCCGTATTCCGGCTCGTACCACGCCACGGGCTTCGGATGCTCGATGTCGGAGACGTCGACGACATGCAAGCGGCCGTGCGCACGCGCAGCACCGCCGCCGAACAGCGCCTGCGCCGGCTCGTTGCCGAACACTTCGTCGGCAAGGATGACGTAGTTCCTGTAGCGCCACGCGGTGTGCGTGCCGCGGATGAAGCCCTTGCCGCCTTCCTTCTCGACGTCGCGATAGAGTGCGTTGAGGTCATACTTGAACTGCGACACCATCTTCGGGGCGGACGGCGTGCCGCCCTTGATGCCATTGCCGACGTCGAGGATGACGAGGCCGTCGTTCCACCAGGACGCGTAGAGCAAGCCATTCTGCACGTCGATGTCGTGCAGCGAACGACCAGCGCCCGACTGGGGCGGCGCCCACTTACCCGCCATCCTGGGATGCACGGGGTCATTGATGTCGATGATGTTCAGTTCACCGGTGCCATCGTTCGTGAGGAAGATGTGCGTGCCGAACTTCGGCTGCTGATGAATGAACGTGGAGTGCACACCGCCCGTGACGCCCTCGGTGAACTCGCTGATCTGCTTCGGGTGCAGCGCATCGTGCGTGTCGAAGATGACAATGCCGTTCTTGCGGTCGGCGGCGCCTTCGCGCGTCATGACAGCGTAGTTGCCATCGGGCGTGGTCATCACGTCGTTGATGCCGCGCGCGTTGAGGATCACCGAGTCGACGACCGCGGGTGAACCCGGGTTGCTGATGTCGACGGTGTACACGCGATCGCCACCGAGCTCGGTGGTGAGATACGCGACGTTGCCATTCGGATGAATCCAGAGCTCGCCCGTGGGGAAGGCGCTGCGCAGCAGCTTGCCGACGACCTTCACCGGACGCTTCACGTCGCGATCGGCGGCAGTGACGACAGCGTCGGCCGTCCGGCTGCCGAAGTTCGCGGTCACTTGATAGGTGCCCGGCTCGTACGCGACGAACGCACCGTCGGGATCGACGATGCCCTTGCCCGGTGTGAACAGCCAACTCGGCGTGAGTCCGCTGATCTCGCGACCCGCCGCATCCTTCACCACGGCCTTGAAGCGAACGACGTCCCCGGTGCGCACCTGCGCGCGCGCGGGCACGACATCGACGCTCGCAACCTGGCCCGCCACCACTTCGACGGGAATGCCGGTGGTCGCGGACCCGGCGGTCGCTGTCACGACGGCCTTACCCGACGCCACCGCCTGCAGCGCGCCGTCAGCGCTAACGCGCACGACGGCAGGCGCGCTGCTCGACCACTGCACGCGATCGGAGCGAAGGTCGTTCTTGCCGGAATACACGCTGGCGTCGAGGCGGAGACGCTGGCCCGGTAGCAGCCGAGTGGGCTTGGGCGAGACGTCGATACGCGCCGCGGGGCCGGCGACCATCGCGACCTCGAAGCGCTGGATGACTGGCTTCTCGCCGGGCACCATTGCGATTGCGGCGACAGGCAGCGTGCCGACAGTGCCCGATCGTACGAGGCCCATCGTGTCGATCGACGCTTCGAAGAAGCCGCCGGCCGGACGGAAGCTGATGCGCGCATTGGGCACAGGTTTGCCGGAGGCGTCGAGCAGCTGGGCATGGAGCTGCAAAGAGTCGCCGGAGACTACTATCTGCTGCGCGGGAGTGATCACCAGGCGAGGGGCGGCCTGCTGGGTCTGGGCGCTGGCGATCGATGCGCAGCTTGCGACGGCCGCGAAAATGAAGCGGGAGGAACGCACGTGATGCTCCTGAGAAGGAATACGCCTACTGCGGGGCGCCCGGCGGAACGTCCGCTCCGTCAGTGGACCTGTCAACCCGGTTCGAGATTCCAGCTTCAAGACAAGCGCAGATGGTCGGCAAGTCGCAACGCCAGCGCGACAATCGTCAGCGTGGGCGGAGCCCAGCCGCCAGTCGGAAAGACCGAGCTGCCGGCGACAAACACGTTGCTGGTTCCATGAACCCTGCAGTCCTGGTCCACGACGCCGAGGGTGGGATCGCGATGCATGCGCGTGGTGCCCATGTGGTGTGCTCCTCCCCCGACCTTCTCGGCCCAGCCACCTTCTCCCTCTCGCGGCGTCAGAGCGAACTCGATCCCGCCGGTTTCCAGCGCGCCCGCGAACATCGCCTGCGCTCGCTCGAGCTGATCGAGATCCGTCTCGGATATCCGCCATTCGAGCCGCGCGCGTGGAGCGCCAAAAACGTCGAGACGGTCATCGAGCATCACTCTGCTGTCAGGGTTGGGCGCCTGCTCCGCGCGACACCCAGCCACCAGTTCCGAAGCGGTTGGCGTTGCGAGTTTCCGCCAGGCCATCGTGGCAATGTCATCAAGACCAGTCGCCACGGACGCGGCGTGCTGCAGCAGCTTCGCTGGTCGCTCCCCGCGAGCGAGCGTCTTCAGCACGTACCGCAGCGCATCATAGCTCTCGCTGATCTGCGCGAGACTGAAGATGTCGTGCGGATCTCTCGCGTTGTGAAATGTGACGCCAAAACCATAGAGCTTCTCCCGAATGCTGACGTCGGGCGAAAGACAGATGGCGGCGCGGACGAGGGTGCCGCGTACCTCACGCGAAACGTGGTGCGCATGGGATGAACGATCGTGAACGCGCAGTCGCGCTACTGGCGCGTGCAAATGATCGAAGAAGAACCGACCGACGAGATCATTGTCGTTGCCAACGCCTCGCTCACTCGCAACGCGGGACGCGAGAAGAAGGCGCGGGTTCTCGAGTCCACCAGCCGCCAGCACGAAACGCTTCGCACTCACGAAGAATCGATTTCCGTCGAGGGTCGCGACCTGCACACGTTGGGCGGTGCGGTTGATCGCATCCATTTCAATGGTTAGCACATTCGCGCGCAGCAGCAGCTGGACGGTGTCGGATGCCGAGAGACGCTGGTGAAATTCCTCTCCGAACCTTGTCGCACGAATCTGTAGCATGGTCTCAGAGAAACTCGGCGACTGCACCAGTGGAGTCGGCGCGTCGGCGTCGCGCCAGTCTGCAGCGTCGTACTCATAGGGTCCCAAGCCGCACACGCGCTGTGCACGTTCATAGACCGGGGTGAGATGCTCCTTCAAAAAGGGCCAGCCGCTGAACGGCATCCAGGCGCGCTTCCCGAAGTCGACGGCATCGAGCGGACGAGACCAGCCGCCCCACACTGAGGACGTGCCGCCGAGTTGTCTGACTCGGCAGTTGCGCAGGGGATAGTACGAGTGTCCGCTGACGGCTCCCTCGTACAGCGCCTGCGTGGCCTCGTTTGGCGATCGCGCGCCCGCCTCGAGCAGCATGACACGAGTCCCGCGCCCAGTCATCTCAGTAGCAATCGCAATCCCGGCGACACCCGCGCCAATGATGCAAAGATCTGTTTCCAGCACGGCGCCAGCCGGCACTGCACGAGCATCGAGCAGCACTACTGCGTCTCTATCCCCGACAGCGCGGGCCGCACGCGTACGGCGCTCGGCGCGGGACCGCTGGCAAGGCGAAGTCGGGAGAAGACGATTGCTGCGTCGACATCGTCCATGCAAGTGACCTCGAATGGACATGCGGGCAGATAACAGGCCACGCACGTGCGGTCGCTGTGGACGACCTCGTTGATGCCGTAGGTGTCGAGCTCCCACGGAGACGTGGGACCGACGACGCACACCGCACGGGTGCCAACGGCGCAGGCCACGTGATACCCAAGACTGTCCGGCGTGACGACCAAGTCGCAGGCATTGATGAGCGCGCCGAGCTGGTCGATCGTGTTCGTCACGCCGCCATTGATGAACAGCCCCGGTACTTCCATCAGATGCGCGTTGAACTCGGCTTCCATCGGACCTCCGAGGAGCAGTACGCCCAACGACGGATCGTCCGCGCGCAACGATTTCGCCAGATCGCGATAGTGGCGAGACTTCCAGCTCTTCTCCTTCCAGCGATCGCTGGCGCCCGTATTGAAACAGATCCATCGCTGGGCACTGGGCGCTTCGGCCTGCAGGAATGCGCGCGCCCTCGCGCGACTCGTTGCCGTCAGCGCGAGAGAGGGACGCGCCACCGGACCCGGCAGGTCGCAGATCGCATACAGCCACTCGCCGTACGTCCGCCGGTTCTGCCGCTTGAGCCCATCATCGAGGCCGAGTTGCCACCATGCGCGCGCGGCGCTGCAGAGCGGCGTTACGCCGCCCCGGCCATCGCCAGTGATGCCCTGCTTCACGTCGGCACGAAGAAGGTACATGATTGACGCGGAGAGCTGATCGGCATCGGGCCCGATCGCGAGGTCGAATTGCTCGGCGAAGATGTACTCGAGATAGTTGTCGTCGATCGAGAGGATCCGGTCGATGAGTGGATTTCCCTCCAACAGTTCTACGGCGTTGCCGCGCGTGATCCACGTGACGTGACTGCGCGGATATCGAGCCTTGAGCGGTGGCAGACAACACGTCGTGCGAAGAACGTCGCCCATGGCGCCGAGCTTCACGATGACGATGTGCTGTTCGATGGGTTCGTAAGCGGTGCAGTCCTCGCAGACGGTGCCTGACGCCTTGTGGGGACTGCAGGGATGGCTGGTGCGGTAGAGCCGGCAGTCGGTGCGAGTCACCATGGTAGCAGCGGCGCCACGGCGCGCGGGCTGCGCACGCACGACACGAGCTGAAGGCGATCATCCAGAATACGCGCAAGGCCATCGCCAATGCGATCCCAATCGAAATGCCGCTCGACATGTTCGCGCGCCGCGCGTGCCATCCGCGCCGCGCCAACAGGATCGTCGAGACTGCGCACGACACGCTCGGCAAAGCTCTCGGCGTCGTCGGCAATCAGAACGTCCCTGTCGGGTGCCATCCCCAGCCCCTGCGCGCCGAGCGACGTGCTGACCACGACGCGGTTCATCGCTGAGGCTTCGAGGATCTTGACTCGAGTTCCTCCGCCGATGAGCAGCGGAACGACAACCACACTCGCGCGCGCCAGATGCGGCCTCATGTCGGGGACGGCGCCGGTCACTTCCACGTTGTGAGTCCGGCGGGCGAGCAGCCACGGCGGCGGGGCCGCTCCGCCGACGACGAACCGCGCGCCAGGGCACCGGCGAAGGATCGAGGGAAAGATCGAGTCGAGGAACCACCGAACCGCCTGCTGGTTCGGGTAGTAGCTCATCAACCCTGTGAACAGAATGACGTCCGGCTCGGCGGCCTTCTCCAGCGGGCGGAATTCGCGGAGGTCGATCCCGTTCGGCACAAGGCGCACGTCGCGTAGCTGCAGTTCCCGTTGAAAGACGCCGCGATCGTGCTCAGACGTGGCCAACAGCAGGTCCACGGCGCCAGCGCAACGCCGCTCAGCGCGGCGAGTGGCGCGCCATTGGAGCCGCGAATACAATCGACGCGTCAACGCCGTGGCGTTCGACGCGATCTGGCGGTGCACGTCGAATTCGACGTTGTGCGTGTCCCCGATGATCGGTGTTTGCCGCGGCAACGGGAGACTGCGCAACAGGACGCAGGAAAGGACGATCGCGTCGAACGACTGGTACGTCGCCAGTCGCCCGCACGCGTCATGAAGCCTTTTCTCGAGGACGGGCGAGAAATCACAACGGCCCGTGAGCGTTCGCCAGATCTTGCGCGCCGCCTTGCTACGCTGTCCGCCGCGCGGACTGACGAACGTGTGATCGGGAACCCGTTCGCCGAACTCGTGCGCGAACATCTGCTGATCCGATCGCGACCCAAGCGACAGGTGGGTCACGTCGTAATAGCGACAGAGCTGCTCGAGAATGTGGAAATTGCGGCGTGCCGGGCCGAGCTTGGCGGGAACCGGTGACGACGAGCTGATGTAGAGAATTTTACTTCGCCCGCCGACATTCTCGGAGGCGGTCGCGAGCACGTTCTCCACTGCGTCGTGGTACGTTGCCATGATTTCCTCGTCAGCGTCGGCTTACTGCACCATCGCACTCAGCCTCGCCGAGAAAATCACGATCGGCGACGCCCTATAATGGACGCCCCACCGAGGACCCGCAAGCATCTGTTTAGAATCTCTTATTGCGCCGCTTCGCCCTCGAGATATGTGTAGCCTTCCAATCCGGCGACATAGTCAGCGATGAACGCGTTCGCGTCCGTGCGGCTCAAGTGCTTCACCTGCGTCACCTTACGCCGGAACGTCTGCAGCAGGTCCGAAGCGCGGAACTGCACGTAGTTCAAGACCTCCGTCACCGTATCGCCGTGCACGAGATCCGTGATCTCGTAGCCATTGCCCGCGAGCCGGATGTGCACCGCGTTCGTGTCGCCGAACAGGTTGTGCAGGTCGCCGAGGATTTCCTGATATGCCCCGGTGAGGAAGACGCCGAGCATATACGGATCGCCGTCGCGCCATTCGTGCAGCTCGAGTGAGGGGTTGCCCCCCTTCTCGCCGACGAAGCGGTCGATCTTCCCATCAGAATCGCAGGTGATGTCCTGCAGCGTCCCCCGACGGGTCGGCTCCTCCGTCAACCGGTGAATCGGCATGATCGGGAAGAGCTGGTCGATGGCCCAGCTATCCGGCAGCGACTGGAACAGCGAGAAGTTGCAGAAATAGCGATCGACCAACACCGCATCGAGGTCGGCGACGATGTCCTCGTACTCGTCGCGGTCCTGCACCACGATCTTCGCGATCACGTTCACGGTGGCGTGATACATCTGCTCGGCCATCGCACGTTCACGCAACGACAACACGCCGCTGGCGAACAATTGCTGCGCGCGCTCCTTGTCGAACGTCACGTCGTGGAAGGCTTCCTTCACCTTCCGCCGCGCCACCTTCGGCTTGCTCATGGCCTCGTGGTCCTCGGCCATCTCGTGCAGCACCGCGTGATCGTCCTCGGAGACCTTCGGGACCGGAACTTCGGCGACGGACTCGACGTCGATCACCTTGAGCAACAGCAGCGCGTGATGCGCGGTGAGTGCGCGGCCCGACTCGCTGATGATGTGCGGCATCGGCAGCTCGAGCTCGCGGCACGATTCAGCGATGGTGTAGATGACGTCGTTCGCGTACTCCTGCAGCGAGTAGTTGACGCTCGCATCGGAGGTCGAGTTCGTACCGTCGTAATCCACGCCAAGTCCGCCACCGACGTCGACGTGCGTGACGTCGACGCCGAGCGCGCGTAGCTCGGCGTAGAATCGCGCGACCTCCTGCAGTCCCGACTTGATGTAGCGAATGTCGGTGATCTGCGAGCCGAGATGGAAATGGATCAGCTTGATGATGTCGAGCCGGCCGGCGGCCTTGAGGCGATCGACCGCTTCCATGAGCTGCGCCGCATTCAGACCGAACTTCGACTTCTCGCCGCCGCTCTCCTTCCAGCGACCATAGCCAGTGGACGCGAGCTTGATGCGGATGCCGGCGGTCGGCTGCACGCCGAGCTCCTCGGCCGCCGCCAACAGCACGTCGATCTCGCTCAGCTGCTCGATGACGATGAAAACCTGATGACCCAGCTTTTGCCCCATAAGCGCGAGGCGCATGAACTCTTCGTCCTTGTAGCCGTTGCAGACAATGAGGTGCTCGGTGCTTTCGGAGAGACCAAGTACGGCCTGCAGCTCGGGCTTGGAGCCGCACTCGAGGCCGACGCCGTGCTTCGCGCCGAACTGCACGATCTCTTCGACCACATGGCGCTGCTGATTCACCTTGATCGGGTACACGGTGGTGTAGCCGCCGGTGTACTCGTACTCCTGGATGGCGTTCTGGAACCGTTCGCTCAGCGCTTCGATGCGCGAGCGGAGAATGTCGGAGAAGCGCAGCAGCACCGGCAGCGCGACGCCCTGCTCTTCGAGATCGTTGGCGAGGTCGTGGAGACTCAGTTGCCGCTCGGGATGTTCCTTGTCGGGACGGACCACGACGTGGCCGCGCTCGTCGATGTCGAAGAAGCCTGCACCCCAGCCTTCGATATTGTAGAGGGCGCGCGCCTTCTCGATGTTCCACACGTCCGCCGCCACGTCAGCGGTCGTTTTTTCAACGGTCTGTGTCGCCATGAGGAGGAAGATAATGGCTGCGACGGGCAGCGCGTACCCGCGCTCCGCTACGGGTAGAGCGTCTCCGTGCGCCAGCCGTCGCCGTCGCGTGTGTAGACGTTCCGCTCGTGCAATCGACTCGGCATGCCACGCCAGAACTCGATTCGATGCGGCACCAGCCGGAATCCGGACCAGTGCGGCGGGCGCGTCACCGCCTTATCCGCGAAACGTGTTTCGACCTCGCTCACACGTGACTCGAGATCGCCCGCCTGTTCGATCGCCCGACTCTGCTGCGAAGCCCACGCACCAACCTGGCTGCCGCGCGCGCGAGTCGCGAAGTATTCATCCGCCTCCTCGGCACTCACCTTCGTCGTCACACCTTCGACGCGTACCTGGCGCTCGAGCGGCTGCCAGTGAAAGCACATCGCCGCTTGCGGGTGCGCGATGAGCTCGCGTCCCTTGCGGCTCTCGTAGTTCGTGAAGAACACGAAGCCGCGCTGATCGACCCCCTTGAGCAGGAGGATGCGCACGGCCGGCTGTCCGTTTTCGCCGACAGTGCCGAGCGCAAATGCGGTCGGCTCGGGGAGACGGTCGACGCCCACCACTTTTGCCTGCTTCATCAACTCATCGAATCGCGCAAAAGGCTCGGACAACGGCGCGAGCTCGCTCATCCTATCGCCCGCTTCCTGAAGCTCCGAAAGCCCGCCACCCAGAACAGTGTCGCGATCAGGAGCAGCGCGACCATCGAAACGGCTAACGGCATGTGCGGCACCTCGGGCGTGAGTGAACCGCGCATTCCCTCCGCGACGTAGACGAGCGGATTGATGAGCACGAGATACTTCATCACCGGCACCGCATCGAGCCCGCGCCACGGATAGTACGCGCAGCCGAAGAACATCATCGGTGCGATGATCGCGCTGAACATGAGACCGATCTGCTGCGGCGCGATCGCCGTGCCGAGCCACATGCCCAGCGCCGAGAAGGCCGTGGCGCCGAGGATGGTGATGATGAGGACGTCGCCGAAGTGCGTGAAGGTGAGGCTCGCGATGGGCCCCATGACCACCCGCGCAATCGGCAGCACGACGAGCGCCGAGATCACGCCCTGAATCACACCCGCTACGATCTTCTCCGCGGCGATCACGCGCGTCGACACCGGCGCGAGCAGCCGGTCTTCGATCTCCTTCGTCCAACCGAAGTCCTGCACCATCGGAAGCGCGACGGATTGAATCGCCGACAGCGCGAGGCTCACGGCGAGGATGCCGGGCAACAGTGCTGTCTGATAACCGGCGCGTACGAAGCCCATCTTCGGCAGCAGGAATCCGAACACGATCAGGAACAGCACGGGCTGCATGATCGTGCGCAGCAGGAAGAAGGGCAGTTCCTTGCTCGCGACGCGAACGTCGCGATAAAGCAGCGCGAGAAACACGGTGGAGGCGCGCACGGGAGTCGGCGCGGGCCGAACGGCGGCGGTCAATCGAGCTTCCTCCCGGTGAGCTCGATGAAGAGCGTCTCCAGGCTCGGCTCCTTGAGCGTGATGTTGCGGACCTGTCGTCCCGCGCCCTCGGTGGCCTCGATCACGGCGGAGATGATGCGTCCACCCACGGCACTGTGGACGCGCAGCGTATCACCGGCCACATCGGCCTTGCTGACGTTCTGGATCTCGCGCACGCGGACCGCGGCGGCTTCGGCCGGTCCGTCGAGGTCGAGCTCGATGAGCGTGCCGCCGGGCGCCTTCGCCTTGAGCGCCGCTGTCGTGTCGAGCGCCAACAGCTTGCCGCGATCGATGATCGCCAACCGGTCGCAGAGTTGCTCGGCCTCTTCCATATAGTGTGTGGTCATTACGATGGTGCGCCCCTGACGATGGAGGTCGCGCAACACGGCCCACAGCGCGAGTCGGGCCTGCGGGTCGAGTCCCACCGTGGGCTCGTCGAGGAAGATGACGTCGGGTTCGTGAATGAGCGCGCGCGCGATCATCAACCGCTGCTGTTGTCCACCCGACAGTGCATCGACCTTTTCGTGCATCTTTTCCTGCATGCCGAACTGCTCGAGCAGTGCCTCGGCGCGACGCGTGGCCTCGGCGCGCCCGAGGCCGAAGTACGCCGAGTGAAAGACGAGATTGTCGAGCACGTTGAGACCACGGTCCGGATTGGCACGCTGTGGCACGACACCAATGCGCAACCGCACGCCCACCGGATCGTTGATGACGTCGGCGCCGGCCACGTTCGCTCGGCCCGCGCTGGCGAGCACGCGCGTTGTCAGGATGCCGATGGTCGTCGTCTTTCCGGCACCGTTGGGCCCTAGCAGGCCGAAGAATTCCCCTGTTGCGACCTGAAGATCGAGGCCCTCGAGCGCGACGAGCTCGCGCGCGCCATTCAGCGCCGCGGGAGGCGGGCCGCTTGCGCCGGGCGGACCGAAAGCCGGACCCGGCCCTCGGCGCTTCGGCGCGGCAAGTGGATAGACCTTTCTGAGTCCTTCGGTTGATATGGCAGTCACTGGCCGAAATCTACCGAGGCGCAGTGTGGGCGCGAGTGTGCAGTGGCCAACAGCGACACCTCGCGCTCACTTTCTGCGTAGGGAGTGCTGTCCTTTCACGCGCCACGATGAGCACTCGTTACAATTTCGCGACGCTGTATGAGTCGGCCCGGGTCGGCGCGGATTCGCTGCGGGCCAACCCGATGCGGACGATGCTCTCGACGACCGGTGTGATCATCGGCGTCGCGTCTCTCGTCGCGGCGTTCGCGATCACAGACGGCGTCGACGTCTGGTCGCGCGCGCTGATCGCGCGCGAGAGCAGCGTACAGGACGTCGCGATCACGCCGCGCACGCGCGAGACCGTCCGTGGACGAACCTTGCCGGTGCACGGGTACCACGAGTTCACCACCGAGGACGCGATGCGTGCCGGCGCCGAGGTGCCTGGCGTCATGCGCCATGCGTTGACGCTGAACGGGACGACGGCGGCCGAGTATCTCGATCAGCGCGCGATCGTGCAGTTGACGTTGAGCACGGCGAGCCTGGCTGATTTCACCGGCTTCGAGCTCAGCGCGGGCCGGTTCTTCACCGCGGCAGAGGATACGCACGGCGCGGCGGTGGTGGTGTTGGGCCATCGGCTCGCGCAGGAGTTGGCTGGACTGCACGACGCGCTCTGGCTCGTGGGCCGCAGCATTCGTCTCGGCGGAGATCGCCGGGAGGTGATCGGGGTGCTCGCCGCGCCATCGTCCGGCGACGAGCCCGATCTCGTCGCGTTCGCGCCGATTCGCGGGGGCACGGAGCTCTTCGCGCCGGCGAGCGTACCGCGCGTAGCGACGCTGCGACTCAAGGCGCACAGCATCGAGGCGGTCGACACCCTGCGTGGCGAATCGATGAATTGGTTGGCCGAGCGTTACGGACGCGACATCGAGAAGTTCGACGTCGTCGTTGGGACGCAGCGATTGGAGAACACGAAGCAGGCCATGCTGCTCTCGAAAATGCTGCTGGGATTGTTGGCGGGGCTGATCCTGGCGGTCGGCGGCATCGGGATCATGAACGTGCTGCTCGCCGCGGTGGTGGAGCGCACGCGGGAGATCGGCATTCGCAAGGCGGTGGGAGCGAGCCGGCGCGACATCCAGGCGCAGTTTCTCGTGGAGGCGGTGACGGTGACTGGCGTCGGCAGCGCGATCGGATTCGTCGTCGGGCTGCTGCTTGCCGCCGGGGGAACGGCGGTGTTTCGGATGTGGGCGGGGGCGCCCATCTATCCGGTGCTGCATCTGTCGACGGCGTTGTTCGCGATGGGATCGGCGGTGCTCGTCGGGTTGGTGTTCGGCACGTATCCAGCTCGGCGCGCGGCGAATCTGTCGCCGATCGACGCAATCGCTCGGGAGTAGCAGGTGTGAGAGGTCAGGTGTTCAGCGGTCAGCTCCAGTGCTCAGCGTTCAGGGGGTGTGGCGTACCGAGTGAAGTGCACCTCGTTCGCCACACCCCCTGTTTTCTGATTGCTGGAGCTGACACCTGAACACCTGCTGCCTGACGCCTCGCTTTTTCTTGAGCGTGACCTCCCCTAATCGCGCCCTCCGAGCAGACCGCCCATCACCGCGCCACCGATTCCGCCGAGCACCGAACCTTCCTGCACCTGGCGGCCACCGGCTCGCGGCGATGCCGCGATGATGCGATCGGCCAGGCGTGAGAACGGCATCGTCTGCAGCATGATCTTTCCCGGCCCGGTCAGCGTCGCGAAGAACAATCCCTCGCCGCCGAACAGCGCCGTCTTGATGCCCGGCACCATCTGGATGTCGTACTGAACCTGCTGCTCCATCGCCACGATGCAGCCCGTGTCCACGCGCAGCGTCTCGCCCGGCTCGAGGTACTTTTCCCACAGCGCGCCGGAGGCGTGCAGCACGGCCACGCCGTCTCCCGAAATGCGCTGCAGGATGAAGCCTTCACCGCCGAAGAAGCCCGCGCCGATGCGCTTGGTGAACGCGATGTCGACGTTCGTGCCCTTCGGCGCACACAGAAACGAATCCTTCTGTGCGATGATCGTCCCGCCCCACTCCATCAGATCCACCGGCTTGATCTTGCCGGGGAAGTGCGACGAGAACGCGACGCGGCGGCGCATGCGGCCGGCATTCATGAAGGTCGTGATGAAGAACGTGTCGCCCGACAGCACGCGGCGCGCGCCGGCGAACAGCTTGCCCATGACGCCGCCGCCCTGCTTGTTCGGATCGAGCGTCGTATTCATCTCGATCCCCTCTTCCATGAACATCATCGCGCCGGCCTCGGCGATCACCGTTTCCCCCGGATCGAGGGTCACGATCACGGCCTGAAGGTCGTCGCCGATGAGGTCGTAGTCGATTTCGTCAGAAGTGCGGCGCATCCGGACAATTCCTCCTCTATGGGTGGTTTGGCTCCAACACGAGCTACATACGAGTTTACGAGGGCGCGTGTTTCCGGCACCGAAGGTCGGACGGAGCGGTGATCGGCGCAATACCGGGGGCGACGCGCAGTTCGTATCTTCTGCGCATGACACCTTACTCAGTCCGCTTTGCCCTCGCGTTGGCCGCCGCCGTCGCATCGCCGCTCGCGGCGCAGGGTCCCACCTCGCGCGTCCAGGATACCTCGTCCACGCTCATCACGCCGTCTCGCGTGTTCGACGGCATGGAGATGCACGAGGGATGGAGTGTTCTCGTACGCGGCGAGCGCATCGCTGCGGCGGGGCCGACCGCTTCGATCTCCGCACCTGCGAATGCTCGGCGCGTCGATTTGTCGGGCAGCACGCTGATGCCCGGGCTCATCGAGATGCATTCGCACCTGCTGCTGCATCCGTACAACGAGACGAGTTGGGACGATCAAGTGCTGCATGAATCGCTGGCGCTTCGCATCGCGCGCGCGACCAACCACGCTCGCGCCACGCTGCTCGCCGGATTCACCACCGTGCGCGATCTCGGGACCGAGGGTGCAGGTTACTCCGACGTCGGGCTCAAGAAGGCAATTGCGCAGGGGATCATTCCTGGCCCGCGCATGTTCGTGACGACGCGCGCCATCGTCGCGACGGGCAGCTATGGCCCGCGTGGCTTTACGCCGGAGATGGACGTGCCACAGGGCGCCGAGGAGGCTGATGGATCGAACCTCGCGCGAGTGGTGCGCGATCAGATCGGTCGCGGCGCGGATTGGATCAAGGTCTACGCTGACTACCGTTGGGGCCCGAATGGCGAAGCACGTCCGACGTTCACGCTCGACGAATTGAAGCAGATCGTCGAGATCGCGGGCACGTCGGGTCGGCCGGTGGTTGCGCATGCGTCGACGGCGGAAGGCATGCGTCGCGCGACGTTGGCCGGGGTAGAAACGATCGAACATGGCGACAACGGCACGCCGGAAGTGTTTCGGTTGATGAAGCAGCACAACGTCGCGCTATGTCCGACGGTGGCTGCGGGCGACGCGCTTCTTCGCTATCGCGGCTACAAGAAGGGCGACCCCGATCCCGCGCGCGTCGTGGAGAAAAAAGCGAGCGTGAAGGCAGCGCTCGACGCGGGTGTGACGCTGTGCAGCGGCAGCGACGTCGGCGTGTTCACGCACGGCGAGGAAGGACGCGAGCTCGAGCTGCTGGTCGACTACGGCGTTGCGCCATTGGCGGTGTTGCGTGCAGCGACGAGCACGAACGCGAAGCTTCTTCATATGGAGGAGCAGTTCGGCACGGTGAAGGCTGGTCTGCTCGCCGATCTCGTTGCCGTTCGTGGCGATCCGACGAAGGACATTCACGCCGTGCGCGATGTGTCGTTCGTCATGAAGGGTGGAATAGTTCCAAAGCCTTAGACTGTTTGGGAACGCGGACAAAAATGAACCGGACGGACTGAAACGGGGAGTGCAGGAAGCAAAAGTCTCATGTGCCCTGCAGTTTCCGTCAAATTCCGTCCAATCCGTCAGTGTCCGTGTCCCCAAACAGTTAGTGCCAGTCAGGGGTGACGAATTCTCAATAGGGCAAGAGTAGTGGCATCCTTGCCGAGAGCATCGGCGCCGAGAGCACGTGCGTCCCTACGCTCGAGACGACACCTGCCGTGACCGTGCCAACGAGTACACGGCAGGTCCCAACAAGATGGCCACCGCCGCGCCAATCACAGCCGGCAGCCCATACTCACCGTCGGCGAAGCTCAGTCCCACGACGAGAAACAATACGCCAAGCGGCAACGCAGCGAGTACCGCGACGCCCCCGGTGCCAAGTGGAATGCGGAACGCCCCGCGCAGTTCCGGCTCACGACGACGCAGCTGCAGCAGCGACGCAAACTCGATCAAGAGCGCGAGCGAGTAAAGCAACACGTCCGCCACGACCAGACCGCTGAACGGCAGCAGCATGAACAGCGAGTAGCAGATCGCCGCCACGAGCACTGCGTTGCGCGGTGTCCCTCGCGCATCCGTGCGCGCAAGAGCGGCGGGAAGCAATCCATCCTCCGCCATCACGAACGGGATGCGGGAGTACGACAGCAACAGTGCGTTGAAGAGTGCGAGCGCGCTCACCATCCCCGCGATGGCAATCCACGCAGCGAGCACAGGGCCGAGCGATCCACCAGCCATCAGCGCGATCCGCGGCCAGCTGCCCTCGGTCCACGTCGTCCAATCGGTGGCGGCGAGCGTCGCGAGCAGCGGAACCAGATAACCCGCCGCGACCAGTGGCAGCGCGAAGGCGAGCGCGCGTGGATAGGCACGCGTGGCGTCCTTCACCTCGCCCTGTACCGTCGACGCATTGTCCCAACCGATGTAATTCCACAGCGCGATCGACAGGCCGACGGCGAGTCCACTTACACCCTCGCGCCCAGGCGCCGCGAAGGGGTGCCAGGGCACATGCGTCGCATGTGTGAGCGCGACGATCGAGAGCGCGAGAAAGCCGCCGACGATGAACATCCCCGCGATCACCGAGCTCCGGCCAACGCGTTGCGCGCCCATCAGGTTGAGCGCCGTGGGCACCCAGATGACGAACATTCCCACCGCCCAGATGACGCCTGGCGACAGCTTCGGCAGGAAATACGCGAGATACGTGACGAACAGCTTCGGATAGATCGCCATGTCGACGAGCGAGTACATCCACGTCAGCCAGCCGTTCTGAAACGCCCAGAATGGCCCGAACGCGCGCTGAACCCACCGATAGTAGCCACCCTCGACCGGCAGCATGCTCGCCAGCTCGCCGACGATGAGCACCTCGGGCAACGAGTACACGATCGGCACGAGCACGAGAATAAGCAGCGCGAAGCCCGGCCCTACCGATTGCACGAGCGTCTCGGTGGTGAACGCGCCGCCCGACGTGCAGAAGTAGAGGATGAAGACGAGCGAAAGCGTCGAGACCGCGCGTGTGAGCTTCATCCGGCAAAGATCGGCCGCGAACCGAGTGCAGGCAACGCGAATTAGCTTGAGATCATGAGCGTTCCCCTTCACATGAATCCGATTGCCGGACCAATGCCGGACGACGAGCGGCCCAAGGGCTGGCGCGAACGTCTCGCCGCGCTGCGGTATCTCCCCGCCCTGCTGCGTCTCGTCTGGCAGACGCATCGAGGCTATACGACGGCGATGATCGTCCTCCGTCTCTTCCGCGCATTCGTGCCGGTGGTGGCGCTGTGGGTCGCGAAGCTCATCATCGACCAGGTCGTGCATCTTTCACAGACGCCCGGCGCGAACCTCACACCGCTCTGGCGCGTGGTGGCGCTCGAGCTCGCGATCGTCGTTGCCGGCGAATTCTTCGCCCGCGCGTCGGCGCTCGTCGAATCGCTTCTCGGCGACCTGTTCTCCAATCACATGAGCGTGCGGCTCATGCGACATGCCGCGACACTCGACCTCGCGCAGTTCGAAGACCCGGAGTTCTACGATCATCTCGAGCGCGCGCGACGTCAGACCACGGCGCGCATCGGGCTCATCGCGATGCTGCTGTCGATGGCGCAGGACCTCCTGACGCTGGCGACGCTCGCCGCTGCGCTGATCGTCCATAACCCGTGGCTGCTCCTCCTCCTCACCATCGCCATCTTGCCGAGCTTCCTCGGCGAGACGCACTTCGCGGCGCTGAGCTATTCGCTGCTCTTTCGCCGCACTCCCGAGCGGCGCGAGCTCGACTACCTCCGCTACGTCGGCGCCAGCGACAAGACGGCGAAGGAAGTCCAGATGTTCGGCCTCGCCGGCTGGTTGAGCGATCGCTATGCCGCACTCGCGGCGAAGTACTACGAAGAGAACAAGGCACTGAGCATCAAGAAGGGCATCGTCAGTGCGCTGCTCTCGCTCGTCGGCACGCTGGGCTATTACGGCGCGTACGTCACGATCCTCCTTCGCGCCGTCGCCGGAACGATCAGTCTTGGCACGCTCACCTTTCTCGCCGCAGCGTTCAGCCGCAGCCGAGATCTGATTCAGCGTCTGCTGTTGTCGGCGAGCGACATCTACGAGCAGAGTCTCTACTTGAGAGATCTCTTCGTCTTCTTCGAGATGAAGCCGTCGATCGCCTCGAAGCCTGGCGCGGCGCGCGTGCCGACACCCATGCGCACCGGCTTCGTCTTCGAGGACGTCGGCTTCCAGTATCCGGGCAGCGAGCGCTGGGCCATTCGCCACGTGAACCTGAGCATCGTGCCCGGCGAGCGCATCGCCCTCGTCGGCGAGAATGGCGCTGGGAAAACCACCATCACCAAACTGCTCGCCAGGTTGTACGATCCGAGCGAAGGCCGAATTCTTCTCGACGGTGTGGATCTTCGCGAATACGACCTCGCGTCGCTGCGCGAAGCCATCGGCGTGATCTTCCAGGACTTCGTGCGCTACGACATGCGCTTCGACGAGAACGTCGG